>CAIYDK010000203.1 GCA_903924955.1 uncultured beta proteobacterium
ATTGCCCTTCGAGTGACTCCGGCATGATTTGCTTCATGACCTCTGAATTAGATAAGGCAGCCAGACGTTTATCATGGCTGGGCATTGATAAGACGACATTTGACCGTTATACAGAAAGTTCATACAAATGGCGATATAATGTGTCGGAACTCGGATTTAAATATCACGGCAATAGCATTGCAGCATCAATGTGTTTGGTGTCTTTACGCTATCTCGATGCAGATAATGCATATAGACGGAAGTTGGCGAATGCATACGATAAGAATTTAGGAAACAAAGATGGGATTAAAATAATCCCACACTCCAATCAAATCAATTCCTCACGTCATCTTTATCAAATTGCGGTACCCAACAGAGATAACTTAATAGAAAAGTTGTCCAAGGAAAACATATATTGCGGTGTTCACTATATAGCAAATCACGAGTATCCGATTTTCAATAAATATAAAGCCGATGCCGTAAATGCGAGCCTTCTCAGCTCATCAATTGTATCGCTGCCATTGCACTTAGCCATAACCGAACAAGATGTAGCATATATATCGAGCGCCATACTAAACGTATGAACATTGGTGCTTTTAGTGTTGGTGGAATGGACACCGCAAGTTCTAGGTTGCGAAGTTTCTATCTTTTCAAACTAGCTGAAGAGTTTGGACTAAACGTGATTAGGCCTCATCAGTATCGAGAGGCTCTTCGCTGCGATGTAGTTCATATACAAAAAATATTATCTTATAGGACTCTAATTTGGATTGTAATTTTCAGAATATGCGGGATAAAAGTAATTTATGATATCGACGATCACCCCATTGGTAAGAAAATGTTCTGTGGGTATTGGACATCATTACTCCTTTCCACTACTATAACGGTCGACTCTGAAGCCAGACGATGTTACTGGAAGAAATATCTATTCTTTAAGAAGATTGAAGTGGTAAATGACGTTGCAGATTCGATAGAATATGATTTAGCAATAAAAGCACGACGAAGTGCTGGCAACTCTGATACGTTCTTTTGGACTGGATATTCTCACAATTTAGGGAGTATGAATGTTTTTTTGGAATATTTAAGAAACGGTAAAAAGTTTCGGTTGGTCGTGTCTACCGAGGAAAAGGCAATCCCATATCTAAAAACAAAGTATCCATTTGTCAAATTCATACCATGGTTTGACGGCGTTGCGTTCGATGATAGTATCGAAGCAAAATACATGATTCTTAATCACGATTTTGATCAGTCATCTCTGTTAAAAAGTGATAACAAGATGGTGTTAGCGATATTGGCCGGTTTTGTACCTATTGTTAGTCGAACGCCTTCGTACGAAAATCTTGCCAAGATGCTTAATGCAGAGTACTTGTTGTTCGAAAATGTACAGGACGTCATAAAAATACGCGCCGATCTTTCAGATTTTGATTTTAGCACCTTCACCAATAGAGCAAATGAGATAGTAAACGCAAACTATTCAAAAAGATCGGTGCTACAGAAGTTTTGTTCGACCGTACTGCGGTGATACAGCGAGCCAGCATTGTGATTTTGTTGCATAAAAGCATTTCATTTGCGCACTGCCCAAGAAAAATAACTTGTGCGTATCAGCCGCGATTTAGAAAATAACTATAGTCTTATCATTAAGACAGCACTATGGATTTCGATCTCATCGAATCGCCAGTTTATCTTACAAATCGCTTCAAACTTCTGTTTGGCGTTCCAAATAATGCGCAAGCGGATAATTCAATTGCAAGTTCAATTGCCATCGGCGGCTTGACATTATTGTGGATTGTATTAACTCCAACAGATGTTAGTGGGGTTTACTATTTGGTCGCTGCTTTTGCATTGATATTTCACGCGTCAGTGACTATTAAGAATTGCAATAACCTTCTATTTCTCTTTAGATATTTTCTAATTTGGATACTAATTTTTGGCACTGCCGCAACTTGGGGATTAACACAAGGCGAAATATTAGTCGCACCGTTTGGACCAAATTATCAAACTCATAAGGCGACTGCAGTTATAGTCGGATCCGGAATATTGGCGCTATGCGGTTCCAGCATCGGTTGGAATTTGGCTCTTAAAAACAGTTCGGTGTGGACTCTTTATGACTACCGACAATACTTAAACATTTACTCCCGCAGATTAATTAAACACGGCGTCATAATAAGCTATTTTTTCGCACTGCTTTATGCGATTAAAGCAGGTGGTGTAATTACGAGTCAAAACTTGTACGCCGATGAGGGGAAAGGGATTGCTTTAGCCTTTAATGTTAACAATATATTTATTTTTTTTGGAATTGGACTATGCCTACTAGGTCAGACAATTGGGCAAAGTAGCGTTAGAAGAATCATCACAGTTGTAGGCGGTTCTTTGATTATATGCATTTTGACGGGAAGTCGGGGTGACTACCTTCCGCAATTAATAATTCTTGTTGTTGGTATTGGTCTAAGCGAAAAAACCACGAGTCAATTTGGCACTAAAAATAGTGGAAAGACGGCTTCTTATTGGCGAAATGCAGTTGTCATTTTGTTAATTGGCTTTATTGGTTTCTATTTATCGCACTTCATTGGAGTGTGGCGTTCATCCGGATCATTGCTATTGGCGGGGGAAGACTTATTTCAAGGAGGTGATACTTCCTCCACAAAGTTTTTGGTAGATCGGGGACACGACATGCTGAATCTAGAAACTGGTAACCAAATTCTAGGTACATTTTACGCAGTGGTTGCAAATTTGCAGCTAGGTTATCGAGATTACTTGTTTGGGGGTTCCTACTTTGATTATCTATTGCGAACTCCACCGGATTTTCTTGGTATTCCTAGACCACAAGATTTGGCATGGGATATGTATATTGATGGATTCGCCATGGCTCAAGGTGGTGTGTTTGAATTGGCGGAGGCATATTTTAATTTTGGATTTTTAGGTGTGATCTTTGTACCAATGGCAATTTCATATTTCTTTGGCGCCCTGCTTCGTCGAGCCGTCACATCAGGCTACGCCTGCCCATTTTATGCAACTTTCTTTGTGGCGTTTGGACTGCATGCCCCTAGGTCTGTTTGGTATCAAACATTTAGCTATTATCGTCTTGTTACAGTGTATGTGGTCATTTATCTAATGGCGGGTATTATTGCAAAGTCATTTGTGAGAAAGAGAACATAGAACCGTACTTACTTTCCTGCGATTGTTAGTTTGCCTGTTGCTGAAATGCGTCGCCCGCCCCTCAAGACAAAGGTATCGAAATTCATGAAAATATTGATTGTTGGAGATGGCGCTTCGAAAATACACGAAGTTGCAATATACGAGGCATTCAAAAAAATGGGCCATCAAGCGGGCCATTTTTTCTGGCACCAGTACTTTCACTCTGAGCATTGGATTGCAAACGTGTGGTTGCGATTTCAAAATAAGTTTCTTTTCGGCCCCAGATTGGCTTCTTTGAATTCCGATCTCATTAGCGTCGCTCAAAAGCAAGAGCCTGATCTTATATTCATTTACCGTGGCACACATGTTTATCCGAAAACTATTAGAAGGATTAAGAATAAATTGCCTAACTGTTTAATTTATGGTTATAACAACGACAACCCGTTTTCATCAGGGCACCCCTCCTGGTTATGGAGAAATTTTTTAAGATCTTTGCCGGCATATGATATTGTATTTGCATACAGACACGAAAATTTGCGTGATTTCCTTCGAATGGGAGCTAAGAAAGCTTTGCTTCTTAGATCATGGTACTTGCCTGAGTTCCACAAATTCAGTTTCCTACCGCACCCTTCGGAAAAGCAATATGAATGTGATTGTGTCTTTGTTGGTCACTTTGAGGATGATGGTCGGACAGCTTGTATTGAGATATTGCTAGAGAACAAAGTTAATGTAAGGGTGTTTGGACCGTACAAAGGACTGGGTAAGTCGGGGTGGGATGTTCCTGTCAAGAAATCCGAGATTCTTCAGAGATTGTTACCGATAAACTATCTGACTGGTCGTTCTTATGTTGACGCAATTAGCTCCACCCCAATTGCGCTGTGTTTTTTGTCAAAACTGAATCATGATACCTACACCAGGAGGTGTTTCGAGATACCGGCAATAGGTGCAGCGTTGTTTTCTGAATACTCTGATGACTTGGCAACACTATTCGTTGATGGTGAAGAGGCGGTTTTTTTTAGAAACAAGAATGAGCTTTTGGAGAAAGTGGTTTACTATCTTGCCCATCCAAATGAACTAGACTGCTTACGGAGAAGAGGTCATGAGAGAGTTGTTCGAGACGGACACGACATTTACACGCGTTTGAGTTCCGTAGTTGAATTGGTGCAGGTTCTATGATCACGGAGTACTGGAGAGGGTACATTCGACAGAGAGGAGCATTCGCTTTTTTGTATTTAGTGTGGCGAAAGTTTGTCTCTCAATTTATTTCAACTAGATTTCTAAGATGCGATAGCCTAATGTTATGCGGGGATTTTCAAATTAGTGGATATAAATGCATAAATATAGGAAAGTTGACGGCTGGTAGTCGATTCAGGTTGGAAGCTATTATCTATTCAGGGCGGCAGGAGTTTACACCGGAGATTTGCATTGGAAATAATGTGAGCTTTGGGAGTGATGTGCACATTGGATGTATATCAAAATTGTCAATTGGAAATAATGTACTGTGCGGAAGTTACATCACAATACTCGATCACAATCATGGGTCGTATTCTCCGCATGAGATCCTTCAATCACAACCTAATAGTGGACCCGCAAGCAGAGTTCTTGTGTCAGCGCCAATTACGATTGGTGATAATGTGCACTTGGGTGAATATGTTGTTATTCTAAAGGGCGTAACAATTGGTTCCGGCTCAGTTATCGGAGCTGGTTCTGTTGTGACACGATCGATTCCCGCAGGTTGTATTGCGGCAGGAAATCCGGCGAAGGTAATCAGGAAGTTTGATTTTGCCAAGAACAAATGGACTTTACAGAACAATGATGACCATGCAGTGAATGAGTGATATGATATTTCAAAGAATTAGGTGGAAATGTAGGCGCCTTAGCATTCCCGTAGATCGCAACTCGTTAGTACTTGAAGTCGGGTCTGGCGGTAATCCATATCCCAGAGCAAATGTCTTGTGTGATGCATATGAGGACACTAGGGAGAGGTTCTGGTCGCCTCTGACATCTGATCGCCCAACAGTCATTGCTTTTGGGGAAGATTTACCTTTTAAAGACAAGTCATTTGATTATGTAATCGCCGCACATGTGTTGGAGCATACCCCATATCCAGAGAGGTTTCTTGCGGAACTTCAAAGAGTTGCGCGCTCAGGTTATATCGAGACTCCCGATGCTTTCATGGAGCGCATTAACCCCTACAGGGATCATCGTCTCGAGGTTACACTTAGGAATGATTATTTATCAATTCGAAAGAAGCCAGCATGGATATATGACACAGAGCTTGTGGAACTCTATGAACATCGCGCGAAGCAGTATATTTCGAAAGTATTGATTCCGCGTTGGCCATATGATTTTCATCTTCGTTATTATTGGAAAGATGTAATCAACTTTCACGTTGTTAATCCGGAAGTTGACGCTTCGTGGACACCGGAAGCCAGTGATCCAAGAGTTGAAATTGCTGGCAGTTTTAGTTTTCGCTTTCGCTTGTCTCTGAGGTTGCTTTTATTGAAGTGTCTTCGCCTTGTGTTTTCACAGAGTTATAGAAACAGGCATATCGACTTGGTGACATTACTTCGTTGTACAAATTGCCATTCTGGGGACTTGGCGAAATCAGCGGATCATCTCATTTGCAAAAGTTGCGGATTTGAGTATAAATTTAGCAAGGGTGTTCTGACTATGAAGGCACATAATATTGGACTAAAAAAATGACTAAACGATTATTATCTATTTGCATCCCAAGTTATAATAGGCCGCAGCAAGTTATCAATCTTCTTAATTCAATTGACTGTGCTTCCGATAGGGTGGAGATCATAATTTGCGAAGATAATTCACCCAAGAGGAATATGATTCGTGATGCGGTCAATGCATTTATTTCGAAATCTATATATCACGTCCGCTACTTCGAAAATGAGACTAACTTTGGTTTCGATGGAAATCTCAGAAGACTTATTGAGCATGCTCAGGGCCATTTTGTTTTGTTTATGGGCGATGATGATTTATTTGTACCGAATGCTCTCGATCTATATTTGCAGTTTTTGCTTAAGAATTTGGACAAGAAGTATGTTCTTCGCTCCTATTTAACTGTTCATCCAGATGGTAAAACCGAACAGTTCCGCTACTTGCCGAGAATTTCTACAATACCACTTGGCGTTGTGTCGGTTGCTTGGATTTTTAAGCGATGCGTGACAATTTGTGGATTTACGATTTCTAGGGACGACGCGTTAAAGTTTTCAACATGTGAGCTGGATGGGACATTGCTATACCAAGTATATTTAATGGCACAGGTGTGTTTGTTTAATGACTCAGTTTATTACGATTTGCCGTTTGTCCGTGCCGTTCAATCTTTTCGAAAGAATGAGCCGAATTTCGGGGCATCAGAGTCCGAGAGGAATCGTTACACTCCGGGTTCAATTTCACAAGACAATTCAGTTAATTTTACTCAAGCATATTTTGAAGTAACTGAATATCTCGACCGACAACACGGTACCCAGTTAACTGAGATGGTGCGAAGGAATCTCTCGAAGTACTCTTATCCTTTTCTTTCCATTCAACGAAAGCATGGAGTTGTAGCCTTTTTGAAATATGCGAAGAGATTAGAGTTGGAGGCTGGATTTGGGTGTACCTTCTATTTCTATATCTACAAGTGGGCACTCGTTGTTCTTGGTGAGGCAGCATGTGATCGCATTATTATTCATATTAAGAATGTAGTCGGTCATACTCCCGACTTCTGACGGTCTGTTGAAATACTTTCCCCGAAAGAAACTCTAACAATGGGAACGGTCGGACTCAAAAATCAATCATCAGAGCAATGTGCCGCGCATTTGGGTGCGGTTCTTCAGGCACCCGCTGAGGGTCGCCACCACATTATTTTTCTTGCGAGAGTTCTTTGTCGAGTCTAACAATCGGGATTGACGCCACAAACCTGCGTCAAGGGGGCGGTATGACCCACATTCTTGAACTCTTGGGCAATGGAAACCCTGAGCTACACGGAATTTCACGAGTGTACATCTGGGCCCGAGCCGAAGCCTTTGCGGTCATTGCAGACCGCCCATGGTTGGTAAAGATCGCGCCCAATTCCGCTGCCCTCGGATTACTTAGGCGGTCGTTATGGCAAGGGACCAAACTTTCTGCTGTTGCTCGTTCGGTCGGTTGCGATCTACTATTTGTTCCAGGTGGTTCCTTTGCGGGCGACTTTGAACCCGTTGTTTCCATGAGTCAGAACATGTTACCTTTCGAGTGGGAGGAGTTGGGGCGTTACGGTTTGTCGCTCAAATCGCTGAGGTTGCTCGCATTGCGGTGGTCTCAGTCGCGAACTTTTAGACGCTCAGACGGAGTGATATTCCTGACCTATTACGCAAAGGATCACGTACTGGCTAATACCCGCGCTGTGAGGGGTCAAACGCGCATCATTTCGCACGGACTGAGTGCTCGCTTTCAATGTCCGCCCAAGGTCCAACACCCCATTACTCAGTATGATGAAGCAAATCCTTATCGCGTACTCTATGTTTCGATTATTGATGAGTACAAACATCAGTGGAATGTTGTAGAAGCGATTGCCTCTCTGCGCGCTGCGGGTATGCCAATAGCGCTGGAGCTGATCGGGCCTGCGTACGCCCCTGCGCTCTCAAGGTTAACAAGGTCCATGGACCGATTTGACCCCAAGAGAAATTGGGTCACCTACAGCGGCGAAGTTCCTTTTGACCAACTCCACCTCAGGTATACCCAGGCCAATTTGGGTGTCTTTGCTTCCAGTTGCGAGAATCAGCCTATCATTCTCTTGGAGACAATGGCGGCCGGTTTGCCAATAGCGTGCTCTAACTTTGGGCCCATGCCAGAGGTATTGGGTGGTGAGGGGATATATTTCAACCCCGAGCGGCCGGCTGATATTGCGCGTGCGGTGCGCGAGCTAGTGGAGTCGCCAGCACTCCGCGCCGAAGCGGCAGCGGCCAGTTACGCAAGATCGCAAGAGTTCACTTGGCAACGCTGCGCAAACGAGACGCTTGCTTTTCTTGCACGAATCGCAACTCAGCACAAGGCTTCAAAATGTGCGGCATCATAGGTATTTATGGCGGCCATTTGGATCGTTTGGCTGCAGCCAATGAATTGCTGCAGCACCGGGGTCCGGACGATTCTGGTGTCTTTGCTGATCAAGCGCTGGGGGTTGGACTCGCCCACCGCCGCCTTTCCATTGTTGACCTTTCCCCAATGGGACATCAACCCATGGTGGGCGCTGACGGCGGTGTGGTGCTTGTTTTCAATGGTGAGATTTACAATTTTCGCGAATTGCGTTCAGAGCTAGAGAAACAGGGTTACACCTTTCGCGGGCATTCCGATACGGAAGTACTGCTAAACCTCTACCTCGCCGAGGGTGAGTCGATGTTGACGCGGCTAAACGGTATCTTTGCCATTGCGTTGTGGGACAAGCGCAAAAAGTCGCTATTGCTAGCTCGTGATGCGTTGGGCGTAAAACCCCTTTACTACGCCGCATTGGATGGGCATTTTGCCTTTGCCAGTGAAATCAAAGCGCTGCTGCACTTGCTACCCGAGGCTCGCGAGCTTGATGCGGCGGCATTGCACCGTTACATAAGTTTTCTGTGGTGCCCTGGCGACGGCACACCGCTCAAGGCAGTGCGCAAATTGTGTCCTGGTGGGGCAATGTGGGTGCGTGATGGACAGATTGAACGGCACTGGAAGTGGTATAGCTTGCCGGCTGTTCGCGGAATCATTGCCGATCTGGATGAAGCGGCCGCTTTGCAAGGCACCGTGATACACCTTCGCCAGGCAGTCCATAGGCAAATGGTGGCAGACGTACCAGTCGGAGCATTCCTCTCAGGTGGTCTTGATTCAAGCTCGGTAGCGCACTTTGCTCAGGAGAAAGACCCAAATCTACATTGCTTCACGATCGACGTCGCTGGCGACCTGGAAGATGGCGAAACCGATGACTTACCATATGCCCGCAAGGTGGCCAAATACTTGGGTTTGTCACTCGACATAATCAAGATCGACGTTAACCGAATGGCAGCTGATCTTGAAACGATGGTGGCACAACTGGATGAACCCCTGGCCGACCCGGCACCACTGAATGTGCTCTACATCAGTCAGTTGGCGCGTAGCAAGGGGATTAAAGTACTGCTGTCAGGCACTGGTGGTGATGACCTGTTTACCGGGTATCGGCGGCATCGGGCTTTGCAAGCCGAGCACTTTTGGAATTGGTTGCCGCAGTATGCGCGCAGTGGCTTGTCTGAAATAGGTGGGCACCTGGATCAACGTCGGACGTGGTCTAGACGCCTAAGCAAATTGTTTAGCGGCGCTGGCCTGGACAAGGACGCGCGAATGGTGAACTATTTTAGTTGGGCGCGCGAGGCCGACTTGTTTTCGCTTTACACACCGGACTTCAGGCGCCTTTTGGGAACAGCATTGACGGGCGCGCCAATGCTGGAGTTCTTGCAATCACTGGACGCCAACGTTGAACCCATGGAGCGAATGTTAGCCCTGGAACAGCGATTCTTTCTGGCAGATCACAACTTGATTTACACCGACAAGATGTCGATGGCAGCGGGTGTGGAAGTACGAGTGCCCTTTCTTGACTTGGACTTGGTCGAATTTGCGGCACGTATTCCTTCTGGAATGAAGCAGCGCGGCAGCGAGGGCAAATGGGTGCTGAAAAAAGCGATGGAGCCCTACCTGCCGCATGACGTAATTTACCGTCCAAAGACAGGGTTTGGTGCGCCGCTGCGCCACTGGATGCAGCATAACCTGAGCGAGTTAATTGGTGATTTGATGTCGGTTGATAGCCTCAAGCGGCGCGGTCTCTTTGAACCTGCTGCTGTGCAGCAACTTATCAAGTCAAATTTTGAAGGCCAAGTGGACGCCAGTTATACCTTGCTGTCTTTGATGTGCATTGAGATATGGTGCCGTCGCTTTGTGGACAACAAATAACACGATGGCATGGCCAAGCCCGCTGCTAAGGGATGTGACCAAGGGATTAGGTTAGTTCCTGACGGCCTGCAAGTGGCGAGAAACAAATAGATGAAACAGATCCTTCAATCCCTCAAAACCGGCTCCACTGAGGTAGCCCAAGTACCCTGCCCCGCTGTCAAGCGCGGCCAGCTGCTGATTCGCTCTTCTCACACGCTGGTGTCTGCAGGTACCGAGCGCATGCTGGTGGAGTTTGGCAAGGCCAACTGGCTCGACAAGGCGCGCCAGCAACCCGACAAGGTGCGCATGGTGCTCGACAAGATCAAGACCGATGGCCTTATGCCTACAGTGGAGGCGGTGTTCAATAAGCTGGACCAACCCTTGCCGCTGGGCTACTGCAATGTGGGCACGGTGCTTGAGGCTGGTGCCGGTGTCACTGGCTTTACTGCTGCTGACCGCGTGGTGAGCAACGGCAAGCATGCCGAGGTGGTAAGTGTGCCACTCAACCTGTGCGCCCGCGTGCCCGACGTCGTGCCGGATGAAGAAGCAGCATTCACCGTGCTGGGCGCTATTGCGCTGCAAGGCATTCGCCTGGTGCAGCCCACGCTCGGCGAGGCAGTGGTGGTCACCGGCTTGGGTCTCATTGGCTTGGTAGCAGTGCAACTACTGCGCGCCCACGGTTGCCGCGTGTTGGGCCTGGACTTTGACGCCGACAAGCTGGGCTTGGCCAGGTCTTTTGGTGCCGAGGTGGTTGACCTGGCCGCAGGGCAAGACCCGGTGGCGGCAGGGCAGGCGTTCTCACGCGGGCGAGGGGTCGATGCAGTCATCATTACCGCATCCACCAAGAGCAACGAGCCGGTACACCAAGCCGCGCTGATGTGCCGCAAGCGCGGCCGCATCGTGCTGGTGGGCGTGACCGGCCTAGAGCTTTCCCGGGCCGATTTCTACGAGAAGGAACTGAACTTTCAGGTGAGCTGCTCCTACGGCCCCGGGCGCTACGACCCCAGCTATGAAGAAAAAGGCAACGACTACCCAGTAGGCTTTGTGCGCTGGACCGAGCAACGCAACCTTGAGGCCGTGCTTGACATGATGGCAGATGGCCGACTGGATGTGAAGCCGCTTATTTCACACCGTTTTGCGCTGGAAAAGGCTGAAGAAGCTTACGCATTGGTTGGCGGTGCGGGGCCTTCGTTGGGGATCTTGCTGCAATACCCTGGCACCGACGAGCAGGCGGATGATGTACTGCGGAAGACGACCGTGCACTTGGGGGGCATGAATCGCCACGCTGCGCTCGCGATGACGGGTGGGGGCGCCGCGGCAACGGGCACAGTTCCGTCATTGAGAGGAGTCGCAGGCGACGCGGCAATCCATGCAGTTGGGGCTTCGCTCGGTTTTGTTGGCTCCGGCAACTACGCCACTGCCGTGCTGATGCCGGCTTTCAAGGAGGTCGGTGTACGATTGAAGACGGTGGCTTCCAGCGGTGGCGTAAGCGGCCTGCACGCCGGGCGCAAGTTTGGTTTTGAAGCCACCACGACTGACACGGCAGCCGTATTTGCCGATGCGCAGGTGAATGCAGTGGTAGTGACCACCCGGCATGATGGCCATGCCGGTTTTGTGATGCAAGCGCTGGCTGCGGGTAAGCATGTCTTTGTGGAGAAGCCGCTATGTTTGACGCTGGGGGAGTTGGAAGCCATTCAAGAAGCCATGGATCGCCACGACGCGGCAATCCATGCACCTATGGTGATGGTAGGTTTTAACCGGCGCTTTGCGCCACAAGTGCAAAAGATCAGCGCACTGCTCAAAGGGGTCACAGGCCCGAAGTCGTTTGTGATGACGGTCAATGCCGGTGCCATACCGGCCGAACACTGGACGCAAGACCTTGATGTGGGCGGCGGCCGCATCATTGGCGAGGCTTGCCACTTTATCGACCTGCTGCGTTTTCTGGCAGGTGCAAGCATTGCCAGTCACCAGCTAACCAGGATGGAATCCCGCACCGGCGATTCGGTCTCGATAGGCCTAAAGTTTGAAGACGGCTCCATCGGCACGGTGCATTACCTTGCCAACGGCAGCAAGGCGTTCCCCAAGGAACGGCTTGAAGTTTTTGCCGCGGGTCGGGTGCTGCAACTCGACAACTTTCGCAAGTTGCGCGGCTTTGGCTGGCCAGGATTCAGCAAGATGAACCTCTGGCGACAAGACAAAGGACAAAAATCCTGCGCCGCTGCGTTTGTGAAAGCCATTTCTGACGGTGGGCCGGCGCCAATACCTTTTGATGAAATTGTGGAAGTGGCGCGGGTGACTATTGAGGTGGCGAATGCGGTTTGAACCGATCCAGTTTGCTGAGCCGTGCCATCTAAGGTAAACCGGTACTGGCACACCCTGCGCCACCTTAAGCCGGTGCAGTTCTATGGGCGGCTTTGGTTCAGGCTGTACCGGCCTGCGGTTGATGCATTTACGCCTGCACCGCCACTGCGCCTTGCGCAAGGTGTTTGGCAAACATCGGCGGCGCGCTTGCCATCGATGCTGGGACCGCTGCACTTCAGGTTTCTCAACCATGAACACAGCCTGCCAGTCCAAGGCGGTTGGAACGACACAAGCCTCGACAAACTCTGGCTCTACAACCTCCACTACTTCGACGACCTGAACGCGCGTGGCACTGGCCAGCGCGCTGCGTGGCAGCAGGCCTTGCTTGAACGCTGGTTACTGGAAAATCCGCCAGCCAGCGGCAACGGCTGGGAGCCCTACCCAACGTCACTGCGCATCGTCAACTGGGTCAAGTGGCTCGCAGCTGGCAACAAAGCGCCATCTGGCTTGATACAAAGCCTGGCCACGCAGGCACGCTGGCTTTCTAGGCGGATAGAGTGGCACTTGCTGGGCAACCATCTGTTTTCCAATGCCAAGGCCCTGGTTTTTGCTGGCCTCTTTTTTGAAGGTGCTAAGGCAGATGGTTGGATCGCCAAGGGTTTGAACATCATCCAGCGCGAACTGCACGAACAGGTACTGGCCGACGGTGGGAATTTTGAGCGCAGCACCATGTACCACGCCATTTTTCTGGAAGATGTGTTGGACTTGGTGAACGCCGCTACGCACTCGCCTGACCTGGTACCTGAAAAGCAAGTAACCCAGTGGCGCGAAAGGGCTGGCCGGATGTTGAAGTGGCTCATTGGCATGACCCACCCGGAAGGTGAGATTTCCCTTTTCAACGACGCCGCGTTCGGCATTGCGCCTGCATTGGCCGAGTTGCGCACTTACGCGCAGCGCTTGGGTATTGCCTCTGTCATTGCGAGCGAAGCGCGGCAATCCACGCCTTCCCTCACTCATTTCCCAGAGTCAGGCTACGTGCGTCTAGACACCGACAATGCAGTTGCCCTGCTGGACGTCGCCCCTATCGGCCCAGACTATCTGCCGGGCCACGCGCATGCCGACACGCTGTCTTTCGAGTTGTCGGTGTTCGGGCAACGAGTGGTGGTGAATGGTGGCACCTCACGCTATGGGCTTGGCCCTGAGCGTTCGCGTGAGCGGAGTACGGCGGCGCACAGCACGGTTGAGGTTGCAGGGCAAGACTCGTCCGAAGTGTGGGGCGGTTTTCGGGTGGCTAGGCGTGCCCACCCTTTTGACTTGCAGGTCAGGGAGGAGCCGCTCCGATTGCAGGTAGCCTGTTCGCACGACGGCTACACGCGTTTGCCCGGCGCACCTGTGCATCGCCGCGAGTGGCAAATGGATCAGCGTAGCTTGCGTGTTACGGACACGGTGCGTGGCGGCACCCATACTTCACTGGCACGCTACATTCTCCATCCGGATGTATTGATCACTGCCGTTGGCACGAATGCTTGGCAACTGACCCTGCCCTCTGGCCAGGTACTGCGAGCAACAGTGGTGACAGGGCAATCTCACATTGAGCCCACCAGTTATGCGCCAGAGTTCGGTAAAGTGCTGCCAACGCATTGTCTTATGGTGGCGCTGTCGCAGGGGCGGGCCGTTGTTGAGTGGCTTTGGAGCTGATTTGCATATTCTTTTCTTGACCGACAACTTTCCGCCAGAGAGCAACGCGCCAGCCAGCAGAACTTTTGAACATTGCAGGGAATGGGTGCGCGCCGGGCATCAGGTAACGGTGATCACTTGCGCGCCCAATTTCCCGAAAGGCAAGGTGTTTGATGGTTACCGCAATCGCCTTTGGCAGCAGGAGCAGATGGATGACATTCGCGTCATCCGCGTCTGGTCTTACATCACAGCCAACGAAGGTTTTGTGAAGCGCATTCTGGATTACCAGAGCTTCATGCTGTCTGCCACGCTGGCTGCGCCCTTTGTGCATGGCGTGGATGTGGTGGTGGGTACATCTCCGCAGTTCTTTACAGCCTGCGCTGCTTTTCTGGTAAGCCGCTTGAAGCGCATTCCCTTTGTCTTTGAACTGCGAGACATGTGGCCGGAGTCGATCAAGGCCGTGGGGGCTATGAAAGATTCCGCCGCCATCCGGTTTCTGGAACGCATCGAGATGTTTCTGTACCGCAAGGCGGCGCGCATCGTTACCGTGACGCATGCGTTCAAGAGCACGCTCATGCGCCGGGGCATTGACGGCGGGAAGATCGACGTGGTGACCAATGGTGTAGACCTGAGCCACTTTGCACCGCAGGCCAAGGATGCGGCACTGGTGCAGCAAATGGCATTGCAGGATATGTTTGTGGCTGGCTACATCGGTACCCACGGCATGGCACACGCGCTGGAGACCCTGCTGATGGCAGCACACACGCTACAGCAGATGCCCGCAGCGCAGAACGTGCGCCTCGTGTTTCTCGGTGATGGTGCGCGCAAGGCCGCAGTGGTTGCGCAGGCACAGGCGATGGGGCTGCGCAACGTGCTGTTTCTGGATTCGGTGTCAAAGCAGCAGGTGGTGCGTTATTGGTCGGTGCTGGATGTATCGGTGATTCATCTGCGCAAGACCGAACTCTTTGGCACGGTGATTCCGTCCAAGCTGTTTGAATGTATGGGCATGGGAATACCGGTGCTGCATGGGGTGGCCGGTGAGTCTGCAGAGATTGTGCGCCGTGAGCACGTGGGGGAGGTCTTTGAGTCTGAGGATGCGCAGCAATTGGTGGACGCCCTGCTGCGCATGCGAGACGATCCAGTTGCCTTTGCCCGCTTCCAGCAAAATGGCCTGGCTGCAGCGCAGCGCTACGACCGAAAAAACTTAGCTTTGCAGATGCTGCAAGTATTGGAACACACGCTTCAAAAATAGTGCAAAAGAAAAAAATCATGCTGGTGTTTGGCACCCGGCCCGAGGCTATCAAGATGGCGCCGCTGTACCACGCCCTCAAAGCCTTGCCGGAAGAGTTTGAAGCGCAGTTGTGCGTCACGGCCCAGCACCGAGAGATGCTGGACCAGGTGCTCAAGGTGTTTGAGATCACGCCCGACATTGACCTGGACCTGATGAAGCCGGGGCAAGACCTGTTTGACGTGACGGCCAGTGTGTTGCTGGGTATGCGCGATGTGTTGCGGGCGCACAAGCCCGATGCCCTGCTTGTGCATGGTGATACTTCCACCACTTTGGCGTCGGCGATGGCTGCTTTCTATCTTGGCGTGCCAGTGGGCCATGTTGAGGCCGGTTTGCGCACGCATGACCTGCAAGCACCGTTCCCGGAAGAGTTCAACCGTCAGGTGGCCAGCAAAATCACAAGATGGCATTTTGCCCCCACCGACTTCAGTAGGCAAAATTTGCTGGCCGAGCGTGTGCCAGAGGCCCACATCACGGTGACTGGCAATACTGTCATCGATGCGCTGTTCTGGGTGCTGGATCGAATTGACGCCAATGCTCAGCGGCGTGAGGCCATCGCATCTTTCTTGAGTCAGCAATTGAGCTTTGACTGGTGTAGCCAGCGCTTTGTGCTGATGACGGGTCATCGGCGCGAGAATTTTGGTGAAGGCTTCTTGCAGATTTGCCATGCACTCAAGGACCTGGCCGCCCATTACCCGAACGTGCAGTTTATTTACCCGGTGCACCTGAATCCTAATGTGCAGCAGCCCGTGAATGCCATTCTGGCGGACTTGCCCAACGTGCATCTGCTTGCACCGCTGGACTACGAGCCCTTTGTTTATCTGCTCAAGCACAGCCACATCGTGCTGACCGACAGCGGAGGCATACAGGAAGAAGCACCTAGCTTGGGCAAGCCGGTGCTGGTGATGCGCGATGTGACCGAACGACCCGAAGCCGTTGAAGCCGGCACCGTGCGGCTGGTAGGAGCTGACCGAGGTCGCATTGTGGCCAACGTAGCCGAACTGCTGGACAACCAGGCCAGCTATACGGCAATGTCCAGATCCCATAACCCGTATGGAGACGGCATGGCGTGTGAAAGAATAGTTTCAGTGCTAAGGGAGATTTGAATGCAGAAGAAGGTGGTTTGCGTTGTAGGCTTGGGTTACATCGGTTTGCCCACTGCGGCACTGTTGGCCAGCACGGGTTTTGAAGTAATCGGTGTCGATTTGAATGCCCATGCGGTAGAAACCATAAATCAGGGGCGCATCCATATTGTGGAGCCGGATCTGGACGCCTATGTGCGCTCCGCTGTGACCGCCGGCCGGCTCAAAGCCTACGCAAGGCCGCAAGCAGCCGATATTTACATGATTTGCGTGCCAACGCCGTTTCACGCCGGTGAAGGCATCCCGCAGCCCAACATTGACTATGTGCTGACCGCTACCGCCAGCATTGCAGGTTTGGTCAAGCCGGGTGACCTGGTGATTCTGGAATCGACTTCGCCCGTGGGCACAACGCGCAAGATGTCAGATGTGTTGAGCGAGGCTGGCGTTGATATGTCGCAGGTGCATGTGGCGTACTGCCCGGAGCGTGTGCTGCCCGGGAAAATCATGACTGAGCTGGTAGAAAACGACCGTGTGGTCGGTGGGTTGACGCCGGAGGCGACCACTGCTGTCAGCGCTTTTTACAAGACCTTTGTGCGAGGCGCTGTGCTGGAGACCGATGCCGCCACTGCCGAGATGTGCAAGCTGACCGAGAACAGCTACCGCGACGTCAACATCGCCTTTGCCAATGAGTTGTCTTTGTTGTGTGCCAAGTCCGGCATCAACGTCTGGCGATTGATCGAACTGGCCAACCGGCACCCGCGCGTCAATATTTTGCAACCTGGAACTGGAGTTGGAGGCCATTGCATCGCGGTGGACCCATGGTTCATCGTGGCCAGCGACCCCGACAACGCGCGCATCATCCGCACCGCGCGGGAGGTCAATAATTACAAGACCGAATGGGTCATCGACCAGATCAAGATTGCCGTGGCGAATGCGTCTGCTGCGACCGGACGCAAGCCCAAGGTAGCCTGTCTCGGTCTGGCGTTCAAACCCGACATTGATGATCTGCGCGAGTCACCAGCAGTGCACGTCGCTGGCGCCCTGGTGGCCCAGGGTTATGACGTGGTGGCAGTGGAGCCAAATATCACATCACACGACAAATTTGCGCTGGTGACGCTGGAAGAAGCACTGCGAACCGCAGACGTCGTGGCCATACTCGTCAAGCATCGGCAGTTCATTCAAGCCGCAAACTCCGGAGAGCTGAAAGGCGGCGCGGTACTGGACTTCTGCGGGGTCCGCGAATAGCGTGACCAAGGTGGTCATCTGGCTGCTGTCTCCATTGGGGATGGCGTTCAGTCTGGCTGGACTGGCATTGGCGCTCGCATGGCGCCGGCGCTTTCGTAGCAGCATGGCATTGGCGGCGCTGGCCTTCGCCTGGTTATGGGCGTGGTCGATGCCGATGCTCAGTCATTGGCTTGCCAACAGCATCGAGCAGCAGTACCCGCAAATGCCCATTGCTTCGCTTGCAAAAGCGCCGGCCATAGTGGTACTGGGCGGCGCGTTGTCGCCGCCGCCGATTGGCGGATCAGAAATTGACCTGAACTCGGCGGCAGACAGGATTTGGTATGCCGCACGGCTGTTTCATGCCGCTAAGGCACCGATGCTGATACTCAGCGGTGGCTACGATCCAGAGCGCCATGACTATTCCGAAGCTCGCGCCATGGCCGCCTTCCTGGCTGACCTGGGTGTGCCAGCGCAGGCCATGGTGTTGGATGAGCAGAGCCGCAACACCCGCCAGAACGCCGCCAATAGCGCAGCACTGCTCAAGGCGCGCGGTATCGATCGGATTCTGCTGGTCACCTCGGCCCTGCATATGCCCCGCTCTGTGGCGCTCTTTACTGCGCAGGGTCTGCAAGTTATTCCTGCACCCACCGACTTTGAAGCCAGCCAGGCACCACCGCCTAGCCTTCTGGCCTGGCTGCCTGATGCCCTTGCGCTGGACGGCAGTGGCAGGGCGATGAAAGAGCTTGTGGGCAAGTGGGTCGGCTGGTAAATTACAAACATGAAACCGAATCAAGACAGCACAAAACGCTTCATTTATGCGGCGACCTTTGTTGTTGCCTACCTGCTTTGGACAGTTGTTCGTGGTGGTGGCGGTTCAGATGACGCTGCGCTCTGGAATCTACTGATCGGTCTGGCAGTGGCAGGCGGCGTCGGCGCTGTGGCAGGGGTAAAACTGCATGAACTACTGGTCCGAATGTTTCTCGGCAGACGCTTGCCACCCAAGTCCAAGCGGACCAGACGCCATTGAGCAAGAGCAGGCGATCTTCAGCCCAAAGACGCCGGATATCTTTTCCAGGGCATCCACAGTGAAGTTCCCTGTGCCGGCTTTCTTGACGCACCGATGACCGAGCCGCCGCTCAATGGGCCATCAGTTGGCAGTCATTCTGCTCCAGAATTTCCAGAGAACCGTGGAAATGACTCCGCCGGAGGCGACATCGACCATCCAGTCGCCCAGGGCTGCTGTGCGGTAGGACCAGAAGCTCTGCACATACTCATCTGTGGCTCCCATCATCGCAATGGTGATGACGGCGCATATCGCTCGTCGCGACGCACTTCCCCGGCTTCCCAAAAAGATGAGCGCACCCAGGATCGAGTAAGCCGCTGAGTGCAATACCAGTCCCGAGGCGTAATGCCCCAGGTTCTGGCGTGCCCCCGGAATCGAGCCTATGACCACAATCGCCAGAAACAGCGTCATCGCGCTGGCGTAGCACGTGTGCTGGAATCTTGAATCGAGCAGGATTGTGGCGGCGCGCGGCTTGTTGGTCATGGTGGAATGGTATCGGTATCAGAGATCGTCGCTGACTCGACTTCTTGCTGTTGCTGCACCGCCTCTTCCATGCTGACAGTGTTGACGACAAGCTCAAAGTGCTCCAGGATTTCAGGCTCCTGGCGTTCGATAAAGGTTTTAAGAGATCGTGCTGCCGCTGCTCAGACCTCGCCCAATTCCTGCAACAATGATCGAACGCAAGCAATCAGCGATGGCAGCGAGTTATCGATCACGTTCCACACGGTACCGTGTTTCACGGTCGCATAGCCGTGGATCAACTGGTTGCGAAACGCGACGATTTGCGGTAGTTCTGCAATGCGTGAAGCAAGTACGGGGTCCAGCTTGGCCAATTGGCTCAGAGCCTCGCCGATGATTTCAAACTTACGCTCGACGGCCGCCTGCGCCATTTCGTTGGCTGCATACGCGCTGGCATCCATGCCCGCCACAAAACTTTGGATGGCAATTGCCGACTCACGAACGTCCCACAGAAACGCACGCGGGTCACGCTGCATAAAGCGATTCCCTATGTCGATTGATGCTGGCCAACACGTAAGGGTTGCGCACCGCGGCCGGCTCCACTAGGTCCACGCTGCGGCCCAGCAATTGCTCCAGCGCCGCCTTGACCCCGAAATACTCATCCAGACCCGTCTTGGCATCTGGGGCGAACTCAACCAAAAAGTC
>CAIYDK010000204.1 GCA_903924955.1 uncultured beta proteobacterium
CCGTAGCCAGGGCGCTCAGCGTAGGGGCCGCTTTGGCCGTAGCCGCTGATACGCACCATCACCAGACCGGGGTTGCGCGCAGACAGCACGTCGTAGCCCAGGCCCAGGCGCTCCATCACACCGGGGCGGTTGTTTTCCACCAGAATGTCGGCGCGCGCAATCAACTCCAGCGCCAACTCACGGCCCTGCGGCGTCTTAAGGTCCAGACTGATGGAGCGCTTGTTGCGCAGAATAGACGCCGCGTAGAGCGACACATCGCCCACATGCTGGCCCATCTGGCGTACCGGGTCGCCTTCGGGCGGTTCGATCTTGATGACGTCGGCACCAAAATCGCCCAGCAGCCGGGTGCAGGCCGGCCCGGCAATGGTGGAGCAAATTTCGATCACTTTGAGGCCCGCAAGAGCCGCTGGGCCAGGATGCTGGCTCATGGCTACTCCAGCCAGACGACCACCTGGTCGTCCACCACCGCCTCGCCTTCGGCCACCAAAATTTCTTTCACCACCCCGGCGACGGGCGCGCTGATGGGAATCTCCATCTTCATGGACTCCACAATCAACAAGGTGTCACCCTCCTTGACCGTCTGGCCCACCAGGGTTTCGAGCTTCCAGACACTACCGCTTACTTCAGACCGCACTTTATGCATGAGAAACCCAGTTCATTCAAATTTCGTTGATCGGACGCATGATTGTTACCCATCATGCTGGGCAGGGCTTGTCAGACGCGTGACTCACAACAAACCCGTTCTGCGTCATAGCGGAGTACGTTGCCATCACCGTGCGACCATCAGCGCCAACAGCAGAACAGGTACGCCCATCTTGAGCGCGGGGAACTAGGCCGCTGGGAGCCGGGGAACGCGCTCGCGCCAGGGGCAATCGCGCCCCTGGCGGCAGTGGTGATTACAGCAGGTGATAGGAACCTCCCATTTGTGTTCTTGTAGCATCGTGTCGCCGAAACGAGGAACTGCATGCGGTTACCTCTGCTACTGCTCTGACGCAGTTGAAATGACGATCGACGACTTAACCCCCTCGCTGGTAACCAGCACCGTCAGTGGCAGGCCACCGGGCGGCACCTTGGTGGCGACAAACGAGTTGGTTGGCGCGTCGTACCTGATCCATCCGGGCAGTGCCCCACCGTCGGCCGTAGTGGTCACTACGTTCTTGCCTGCTGCAACGTCGGCGGGCAAACCAAAGCTGAAGCCACTGGCTGCTGCTGTGTCTTTGGGCACGGTAACCGTCATTGCACCGGCTACGGTCGCAGTGGCAGCCTTGGAAAGTGTGACCACCACACCGGGGCTTGCTGCGGTATTGGTCACGTTGCCGCTCGTTACTGCGGGCGCGGTGACTGGCGCTGTCAGAGCAGTAGCGGCAGTGCTGCTAGCGGTGCCTGATGGCGTTCCCGCAGCGGTGGTTGTTCCGCTAACTCCTTGTGCCAATCCTCCTGCGGGTGCTGTGCTTATAGGTGAATCACTGGTCACCGTCTGTGTCGGTGGGCTGGAATTGACACTTGCTGCAGGCAATAGCGATTGGGCAGGAGGCGGCGGCGGCACATAAACGGCGTTGATGGTCAAGGTGCCGTCATTGAAGCGGGTAAAGTCGTAGTTGTTGGCGGCTAATGAACCCTGCTTGGCGACAATCGCCGCCGTGCCGGCTTGCGTAGTGGCATCGGCTGCAGTGGAAAGGACAGCGCTGCCACCAACACCCGCTGTAGCCAAATGTTCGCCATGTACAAAGCCGCTAATCGTGGCGGTGAAGGCAGGATTGGCTGCACCCACAAACCGGCTGGTGTCGTCCGCAGTCACCGTCAGGTGCGCCTTGCCAACGACCAGTAGCCCGTTCACAAATGACATTGCGTAGTTGTTGCCCGCAGACAGCCCCGCCACTGAAAGGGTGTAACTGCCCGCGTTGGTTGCACCCTGCGCATTGCCTGCGTAGGCAGGCGTACCGGTCACCAGACTGGCGCTCTCGCCATTGACAAAGCCAGTGACGACCACCCCATTGCCACCCTGGTAGGCCAGGCCA
>CAIYDK010000205.1 GCA_903924955.1 uncultured beta proteobacterium
CGACCCTTTGAGTGACGTAGCCAAATTATCCTATGAGCCTAAGGGTAGTAACTCAGATTTCCGGGAAACTCATGGGTACGGCGTGGGCACAAAGTGGGCACAAAACAAAAAAATGGCCCAACGAAGTGAGCACTTACTGAAACGGAGAACCTCTTATTTATTGGTTGCGCGAGAAGTTTTTGGTTATGAGCGTCAAAACCGTCCGGGTAGCCTAGATGGTTTTGTCTGAATCCAAGTGGGCTCAATCGGGCAGCTGCCATCAGATTCCCTCACACAACGTCCAATGTCGGACCAATTCTCCAATGACATGCAAGACCTTGCGAACCCACTTCACACCAAATAGCTTGTCACTTTTCACCTGAGCGAAGTTATCGCACCTTTTCAGAAAACAGCCGTTTTGCGACCATTGGTGTCAACTCGGTCCCGCTCTGCTCACCAATTAAAGCCACGAAACCGTCCGGCCAACCCGGACTGTTTCTATTCACATCTAAAGCTAGCCATGACGTATTCCGCGCTTTTTCACTCTGTGCCACCGCCTTCGAAGCGATGACACAACGATTGCCAACTGCTCATCTGATATCCGAGTCCTGACACGTAGTTCGTAAATCCGTGGTGGCACATGACGATCAAGAATTTGCGGAAGATCCCCCGCTTCTGACAACATCATCACCGCGAATCAACAACTCAACCTCAGAATCCGTCCGGGTACCACGGACAGATTTCTTACGATTCCAATCTAAAACTCACCTCACGCTGCTCCCGCATTTTGCTTAAACCTACACTTATCTAATGCCACAAAAGCGTGACAACACAGTTGAGCTCCGCTTCTTTAGTACAAAGTGCCTGTCACGAAGCCCATACTTACCTGCCGCTGCGAATCCTCGACAACTTTCCTTTTTGAGGTTTGCGGGATTCAATGAAACCATTGTCGCAGCGATGGTTTGCACCAGTCAAGGACTAGCAGGTCATCCAGGTGCACGCGGTCGATGCTACCAGTAAATTGTTGATGAACAAGGCGTTGCCTCGCGACAGATTCATCGCTTGGTGCGCACAACCGCCGCCGGGATGCATGGTTGCCATGGAGGCATGCTCTGGCGCCCACCACTGGGCGCGTCGACTCATTTTCATGGGATTGGACGCGCGCATCATTGCTCCCCATCTTGTTTCACCCTACCGTATGCAGGGCAAGTCCGGGAAGAATGATGCCAATGACGCAGCTGCCATTTGCGAGGCTGCCGACAGACCGCAGATGCGCTTTGTTCCTGTCAAGAGTGTTGAGCAGCTGAGCATGCTGAGTATCCACCGCCTGCGCGAAGCCTTCAAAGTCGAGCGCACAGCCTGCATCAACCGTATCAGGGCTCTGTTGTGCGAGTTCGGTTTGGTGTTCTATAAAAGTCCATCGGTGTTGCATGAAAGGTTCGTGGATGTGATTGAAGACGCAAGCGGCGAGTTGGGCACACTGTCGCGCTTGGCGCTGCAGCGGGCCTGGGAGCAATTGCAGGAGTTGGAAAGGCATTTGCGTTGGTGCGATGAACGCATCGTGGCACACCTTAAAACCAACGACCAAGTGCGTCAGGCGCAGCGGCTTATAGGAGTGGTGCCGATAACG
>CAIYDK010000206.1 GCA_903924955.1 uncultured beta proteobacterium
AGCAGTCCACACTGCAAAAGAGCTGGACTGTGTGTTGTAGGCCAAGGAGCGCCCGTCCTTAAGCGCAATCAAGACATTGAATCGTGACGGCGCAGCAATCTGCGAGGCTTGCATCTCGGTGATCGGTTTACACCGTTCCTCGCATGACGTGTCGCACGAACATCGGTCTTGCTGCATACCGTTCAATACGGTCGCTCGGACGATCTCTGCTGCTGAGGCTGTGTTCGACATCATTGCATTTCTCGCGGAATGGGGCATTGCAAAAGTGCAATGTCACCGATTAAGCTTCACTTTATGCAAAAATACAATAAAATACAATAAAATACAATAAAATAAGCAAAATCGGCATAGGGGGCAGCCATCACTGACTGCGCCCCTGCCACACCACCCGGCATGCGGGTCCGCACCGGGCGGTTCGAGAAGTTGAGGTCATGAGAATCGGGGCACTCCAAGGCGGTCGAAGTAGGCGCTCGTCAGAATGCTCTTAATCGCTCGCCCACTGTTATGCCACCACCTGCTGGCATTTCCTGCCACTTGTCTTGCAACCTTTACCGATGCCCCCAGCGCTTGCAGCTCACGATAAATTGTGGTTCCTCTCTTCCAGTGTTTGAGTTGGATTGCCCTCAAGCGTCGGCGCACCCACTCGTCCAGCTCTCGCCAGACTTTTGGTTCCTGCACCAACTTAAAGTAGGCTTTCCAACCCAGCAGGTAGGGCCGCAGTTTTTCAACCACTTGCCCAATGCTGCGTCCACCGCTGCGCCGCGTCAATTGCCTGACTCGTTGCTTGAATTTGACCATCGCTTTATCTGCCACTCGGCGCCGGAATTCGCCTTTGCCCGTCTCCCATAGGCTGCCGCCCAGAAACTTGCGCCCATACACAACTGCCACCGCGCTTTTGGTCTCGTTGACCTTGAGTCCGAGTTTTGCGTACAGTCGCTGCAGCAGGGCCATTACTCGCTCGCCCGCTTGAAGACTGCCAACGTAGACGTTGCAATCATCCGCGTAGCGCGCAAAGCTGTGCCCTCGGCGCACCAGTTCCTTGTCTACTTCATCAAGCAAGACATTAGCCAAAAGCGGGCTCAGTGGCCCGCCTTGCGGCGTGCCCTGTTGGCGCTCTTGCACTACGCCATCGCTCATGATTCCGCTGTTCAAATACGCCCGGATTAGCCGGATGACTCCAGCGTCAGGGATGCGTTTTTGTAGGCGGTCGATGAGTATGTCGTGGTTGACCCGGTCGAAGAATTTCTCCAAGTCCACATCCACCACGATTGGCTTGCCCGTTTGAACGTGCGCTTGTGCGGCCAATACCGCTTGGTGAGCGCTGCGTCCAGGACGAAATCCGTAGCTGCTTTCACTGAAGTTGGCATCCAGTATCGGTTGCAGAACTTGTAACAGTGCTTGCTGGATCAGTCGATCCGTCACCGTCGGGATGCCTAGCTCGCGCTGGCCTCCATCGGGTTTGGAAATCGTCACCCGTCGCACCGCACTGGGGCGGTACGTACCTGCCAAAAGCTGCTCTTTCATGGCTGGCCATGCGCTTCTCAAATGTTCAACGGTCTGTTTGATGTCCAGCCCGTCAACACCCGCAGCACCTTTGTTGGCCCGCACTCGTTTGAGCGCTGCTCGCAGATTCTCTTTTGTCAGCGCGTCTTGTAGTAGCGCTGACCCCGTGTCTTGGGTGTCATGTCGCGGGTCGCAGGATTCGTCGCTGGCAGTCTCAAGCGCGGTTTCACCGCGCCCTTCGGCTTCCCGCCCCACTTGCGTGGGCATCTGACGCATGACCTTTGGCATCGACATGTCCTTTAACACTCCTTCTCGCTTGGCCCTTCGCCCTTGGTCTTCTCCCATAGCGGGTTTCGCCTCGGACTACTACGGCCTCTGCTGACTTCTCGCTCCAGTTTGCACCGTCGCCCTTTCAGGCATGAGGCGAGAGGATTGGGCATCGGTGTCGCCCTTGCCTGGCATTTCCTCACACACCCCGTCGACCACACAAACATGGAAGTGCACATGCCCGTTCAGGCTGGAGCCGAACCGGTGGATAAAGGCCACAGCGCCAATGTGCTGGGCTGCCTTGTTCACGTCGGCTGCACCGGGGCAGTTGGCAGATAGGCTTTGCGCAATCACCCGCAGGAAGATGCGCAGCACCATGTTCAGTACCACTCCATCACGCTGCATGAAGTAGCGCAGTCGCTTGGGCACTGACAGCACCCACTGTCGCACCGGCAGGCGGGGGAAGACGTGGTCCGTCAGGTGCGCGGCCGTCTCCACCATGCGCCGCGTGTTGCACGAAGGGCAGACCCCACGGCCCTTGCAGGAATAGGCCACGAAGTAGTCGTGCCCGCAGTCATCACACCACGCCCGGGCAAAGCCGTGCGCAAAGATGCCGCATTCGAGGTATTTGCGAAAGGCTTGGCGGACATAAGGCTTTGGTGTGTGGTGGTCGCCCTGGCCCTCAAACTGGCCTGCGCTGGCCAACTCAAACCAGGTCTCGAAGTGCTCGGCGATTGTTTGGTACAGCAGCGTACGCTCTGGGTGGCGCGGGTTGTTGAGCTTGGGCTTTGCACCCGCTGGGCCACCCGCGTGAGAATGCGCTTGCGTTGCGCTTGCGTTGGGCGTGCGGTGGGCGTGCGGTGGCGGGCATCTGGCAGTGCCAGCGTGGGCTGGGTGCCTGATGATAGCGTGATGTTCCTGTGCATGATGTAGCGCGACATTGGGTGGTTGAACGAACGTTTGCATGGCTTACCCGCTGTCGCAGGCTCGCAAAAGACTCTGAAAACCAGACCCGAAATGCGTTGGCGTTCATTCGTCTCGCCTCAATCCGAATGATGCTGCGATAGCTCGATTCAAGAGCATGAACTTTCCGAACGGACGCTGAGCAACCCTCTACGGCACCGAGATCCTCACCACCCAGCACACATTTGAAATGGTGAAATACGATTTGATCGCGCGGCGATTTGACGTGGCGCAGGTGCGAAGCCGCGCGGCTTCAGTCTCCATCTACGAACTGCTCGACATACGAGACGAGAGCGGCGTGATCGATGTCTACGATTAGATCGGCGTCATCGACTCCGGGATTGCGCTTTATGAACAGGGGTGCTGAAGCTAGGCTGCGGCACAGTTCAAAAAACCATCCTGCTGCGCGGGGCCGACAGTCCTTCGAAGTATTTCGTTGCGCGCTGCCGAAAGCACCTTCCGACGTTCGAGACCCTTCCTGCGGAAAACGAGCGACGCGCATTGGCGCAGGGATGACAAGGCAAACGACGTTCAAAGACCCAGAAAGCTTCGAAGTCTGGCAAGCAGCGAAGCCGCGTCGTCGGCCTGCCCGCCACCCTGCACAGTCGAACTGGACAGCCGGCTTTGCGTTAGCGCCTGACGTTGCGCGACGACACGGGCCAGTCGCTCCGCGAGCGCCGGACGAGCCTTGAGAAAGGACGACAAATCGTCCGACGTCACTTCATGGACGAGACACCCGGTCAAGGCCTTGACGGTGGCGCTGCGCGGTGCGCCTGTCAGCAATGACATCTCCCCAAACACCTGACCAGCCGTGATATTGCCAACCACCACGTCCGATCCGCCTTCTGCCGGCACGAGCGCCTGCGCCAGACCCTCTCGCATGATGAACAACGAGTGTCCGCTGTCGTCTGCAGTTACGATGGCGACTCCAGCCGGATAAACCTGCGTATGCATGAGATCGGCAAGTTGGCGGCGCGTCTCTTCGTCAAAGGAGTCAAAAAGCGAGACGTAAGCGAGGCAAGTTGAAAGCGGACGCTGGCCTTCGGCAGCCTCGACATCGCTAAGCAAGGCAGATTCCCGTAAAACAGGGATGCCCGCGATATGCAGATTGTTCGCCATGCGCGAGCGCAATTCGCCCCGCAAGCGTGTCATCCGCGCATGCGGCGTGTAGGTGCGCAGCGCCCATTCGACACCACCATTGCGGATGCCGTGGATGGTCAGCGCCGGAGGGCGCAGGTTGGCCAATTCCGGGACGTCGAACACCGCCGACACGAGCACGCGCTCAGCCTGATCGCGTTTCACCCACAGCGGCAGCAGCACAGGTGTGCGTTCGCGATAGGTATCCTCCGGCTGCGTGAAGACGCGGTAGCTTTTTGAAACGAGCGTGTTGTTGGGGACCACGACGGTAACAAAGTCGTCGGTCAGGAGCGTCGTATGACGCCAGTTGACTTCGACGACTTCCCCGGGCGGCTGCCCATCCACTTCGATCCAGTCCCCGATGCGATTGGGCAGAAGAATGCCATTGAAGAGGTCCGAAAACACGCGGTTCAACGAGAGGCCGATGACACCGACCAAAATGCCGGAGGTCGTAAAGACGCTTCCGACTGGCACCTTGAAGATCAGGGCTGCAAGGGCGAACAGGACGATGAACCAGACGGCAACGGATGTGATCTGCTGCACAAGTCGCGGAACCGATTTCTTCGCGCGCTTCTCCATAAGCCAGATCAGGCAATCGCTGATCATGATCGCGACGCCGGCGCCAGTCAACGACCAGCGTATGTCGCGCGAAATATCGCGCAAACCATCATCCAGCAGGGAGGCATCAAGCGCCCGTTGCCATGCCACCTCAAGGAGGAAACCCAGCGCGCTCAAAGCCAGAAGCTTCAAGGCTGACCGACGGAATACATTTACAAACGGGACCAAGGTCATACGTACACCATTACATGCGGGCTGGATCCTGCCCCGTATTCGTGGTTGACATGCGATGAATACACTACGGCAAGTCGCGTTCGGCTTCTTGCTCGACACGCTGCAGTGCGGCGCGCCGTTCCTGCAGCGTAGGATCAGTGCTGTCAGCAGGCAGGGCCAGTGCCATGTAGAGTCCCCCCTCGCGAAGGGCCAA
>CAIYDK010000207.1 GCA_903924955.1 uncultured beta proteobacterium
ATGACTTGCTTTGCAGTGGGTTCCCTATGGGGACTACCGGCATTAGAGTAAATCCGGGTTGATCATGGCGCGCAAAACGGTCTGAGTCTCGCCGTCGCGGCTGCGCTTGGAAAACCACCACAGCGCGCCTTTCTTGATCGTCCAGTCGGCTTCCTGGCCCGAGAGCAGAAGCGCGGCAAGGCGTCCTAGCCGGCCTTTAACATCCGCCCGTCATTTTTTGTGAATTTTCGGTATTAAACGATACACAAGCCATTGATTATTAATAATTCGTATTTTTGGTATCGTTTTGTTGTGCCATAATATTTTACGAATTCTGGTTTTCCGCTTGATTTTCTTGTAGCATCGGGTGCATGTATATCCGACAAACGCGCACCAACAACAAAGTCACCGGCGAGGGCTACTTCACCTTTCGACTGGTACGAGGCGAACGCATCGGAGGCCGAGTCCGCCAGATCACGCTTCTGAATCTTGGCCGGAACTTCCCCATCAAGCAGGATGACTGGCCGTTGCTGTGTAGCCGTATTGAGCAGCTGCTGCAGCCGCAGGACACTCTGCTCGCCATGGCTTGCTCGGAACATATCGAGCGTGCCGCCCAACGCTACTTCGGACAGTTGGTGGCGAGGGTGTCACTGCCGGAACAAGGTAACGATGATACGGGTTTCGCAAGCCACTCCGACGCGGCAGCGGTGACCGAACCACCCACGTCCGACATTCAGGAAATTGATGTTGATTCCTTGCAAATCACGCAACCACGTTCGGTCGGCGTCGAGCATGTCGCCCTCCATGTACTGTCGCAACTCGGGTTGATCGAGAAACTTACTTCACTGGGCATCAACGGCGTCATGCGCGCCGCGATTCTGGGTAACCTCATCGGCCGCATGGCGCAACCGGCGTCCGAACTGGCCACCTGGCACTGGCTGCAAACTCAGAGTGCGCTGGGCGAGTTGATTGACGTCGATTTTGCTGGCATGTCGCACATGAGCCTGTACCGTGCCTCGGATCTGTTGATGCGCCACCGTGCGGAGATTGAAGACGGTCTTTTCAGTTCCATACGCACGCTCTTCATGCTGGAAGAGACGGTGACCCTGTATGACCTGACCAACACCTACTTTGAAGGCGAAGCCACCGCCAACCCCAAAGCCTCAAACGGCCGATCCAAAGAGAAACGCAGCGACTGTCCGCTGGTGACACTGGGGCTGGTTCTGGATGGTAGCGGCTTTGTGCGTCGTTCAAAGACCTTCGCCGGCAATGTTACCGAAGGCAAAACGCTGGAGGTCATGCTGAGCGGACTGAATGCGCCACGCGGTGCCTTGGTCATCATGGATGCGGGAATTGCGACGGAGGCCAATTTGGCCTGGTTGGTGGAACACGGGTATCGCTATCTGGTGGTTCGGCGCGGTGGGGTGCGGCAGTTTGATGAGGCTCATGCAGTAAGCATCGAGACGGCGGGCGGCGAGACCCTGCGCTTGCAAAAGGAGATCAGCGAAGACGGGCAGGAGCTGCGCTTGTATTGCCATTCCGCAGGACGGGAGGCGAAAGAAACGGCGATGGTGTCGAGCTTTGCCCAACGGTTCGAGACTGCCTTGCAGAAGATCGCCGACGGATTAACAAAGCCCCGGTGCGAGAAGCGTTACGACAAACTGTTGGAGCGGGTGGGTCGCTTGAAGCAGAAGAGCCGCGGCGTCAGTCAGCATTACTCGGTCACACTGGTTCCCGATGAAATGGGCAAGACAGCCACGGGGCTGACCTGGGAGAAGAAACTCATTGCAGGGTCTATGGCCACGCATCCCGGGGTGTATTGCCTGCGGAGTAACGAGTTGACCTGGGATGAGGAAAAGCTATGGCGAACCTACACCATGCTGACCGATCTCGAAAGCGTGTTTCGTAGCTTGAAGAGTGAGTTGGGCTTGCGTCCAGTGTTCCACTCGAAGGAGGATCGTTCCGATGGGCATTTGTTCATTACGGTACTGGCGTATCAATGTGTGCAGGCGCTGCGCACGACGCTGAAGGCCGCCGGCATCAACGATTCCTGGTCGAGTCTGCGTCAGACACTGTCGGTTCAGCGCCGTGTAACGGTTAGCGTTCGCCGCAAGGACGGGCGATCAGTGCATGTGCGCAAGAGCACAGTGGCCGAGCCAGCGTTGATGCCAATTTACAAGGTTCTCGGTGTGAATTCGAACCCGGGGGGCACCAAGAAACTGATCAGCTGAGGTTAAATTTACGAGCAATTTTGCGTTTCAAAAACAGGTATGCGCCAACCAACTGAATTTAATGCGTATTTTTTGGTGGTTGTTAAACCCCGGTTAAGGCGCAGAGCGCCGGCCGCAGC
>CAIYDK010000208.1 GCA_903924955.1 uncultured beta proteobacterium
ATGCTGGACCAGATTCACCAACAGTTCATCGGTGTGGTGAAGGCCGGACGCGGCAACCGTCTAAAAGAGACGCCTGAGACTTTTAGCGGCCTGTTCTGGACCGGCCAGCAGGCTATTGACATGGGCTTGGCCGATCAGCTGGGAAATCTGGACTTTGTGGCCCGCGAAATCGTCAAGGCCGAGGACCTGATCGACTACACGCGCAAGGATAACGTTGCAGAGCGCCTGGTCAAACGATTCGGAGCATCCATCGGCGAGGGCGGTGTGCGCGCTTTGCGGGCCTTGCCCGCGTTCCACTAAAACAAGGTGGGCTCTGACACCCAGACTCTAGCGACCTATCGCAAAGACCGTGGGCTGGTTGTTTTCCAGCGTCCACGACTTGTTTTTCCAGTGTTTCACGACATCGCTGCGGCAACTGGCCTGAGCCAAGGTCAAGCCACTGGCGGTGGCCAGGCGGGTGTTGTGTTGCAGGGTTTGCAATAGCGCCTGCAGCAGGGCGGTATTGCGGTAGGGCGTTTCGATAAAGAGCTGGGTTTGCCCGGTTTTCAAGGCCAGCGACTCCAGTTCACGAATGCGCTGGCCCCGTTCCGCCGGTGTGCTGGGCACGTAACCCACAAAGGCGAAGTTTTGTCCATTGAGGCCGCTGGCTGCCATGGCCAACAGCAGCGACACCGGACCGACCAGCGGCACCACGCGTATACCCAGATCATGTGCGGCCCGCACGACGGATGAGCCTGGATCTGCAATCGCGGGCATGCCGGCTTCGCTGATCAGGCCCATGTCATGCCCCTGCAAGGCCGGTTGCAACAAGGGTCGCGCATCAAAGTGCCCTAGATGATCTCCCTTTTTGTGGACCTCGTGGGGCAACTCCTGCAAGTTCATTGCTTGCAAGGGCGCACATAGGGGGTGCGTTTCATGGATGCGCTTGAGGTAGGCGCGGGTGGACTTGGCGTTTTCGCAGACCCAGTGCTGCAGCGTGGCGGCCAATTGCAGCGTGCCTTCTGGCATGACCTGGTGAAGGGGTGATTGGGTAACGCAACCAAAATCCAGGGGTGCGGGTACTAAATACAAGGTGCCCGGTAAAGGCGATGGTGTAGCTGCTGAGGCAATTGGTGTGTTCATAGGGCAGGCGCGGATGGGGTCAACAGGCGGATGCCGGCCGCGCGCAGCATGCGGCTGGTGCGAATCAGCGGCAAGCCGATAAGCGCGGTGGGGTCATCGCTTTCAATGGCCTCCAGCAGGGCTATGCCAAGCCCCTCACTTTTCGCACTGCCCGCGCAATCGTAGGGTTGCTCGAGTCGCAAATAGTTTTCAATTTCGTCATCGTCCAGCGCCCGAAAGCAGACTTTGACCGGGGCCAGCGCCTGTTGACAAAAGCCTCTTTGCAGGCAGACCACGGCGACTGCGGTCTGAAAAATGACGGTCTTTCCCCGCATTTGCTGCAATTGTCGCACCGCGCGTTCATGGGTTTCGGGTTTTCCCAGGGCCAAGCCATTCAGATCTGCTACCTGGTCCGAACCGATGACGACGCAGTCCGGAAACCGTTCCGCCACCGCCCGGGCTTTGGCCAGGGCGAGTCGGGATGCTAAATCGGCTGGAGCCTCACCCGGAATGGGAGTTTCGTCCACGTGAGGCGATTCGACGCTGAAAGGCACCCGCAAGCGGCCCAGTAGTTCGCGCCGATAGGCGGAAGTGGATCCCAGGATGAGTTTTTGGTTGATTGGGTCAGGCATGGACTGATTCTCTTACACTGCGCGCATGAAACACGACTACGACGTCCGGCATCTGAATATTTCGACCTTTGCCACGGGACAGGGCAAACTTGAGGGTACTGAGAGCCTGGCTCAAATGGATCGACTGGCTGTTGAGGCACAGGGCGCTATCGACTCCACCGTTGTGCGATATGCCGCACTCGGCATGACACAGGTTGACGGAGCCACGGGCGAGCAGTCATGGCTTTCGTTGGTCGCCGAAGTGGCCATGCCGCTGGTTTGCCAACGCTGCCTGGGGCCGGTGGATGTGCCAGTGCAGGTTGAGCGAGAGTTCCGTTTTGTAGCGACTGAAGCGATTGCTGAAGAACAAGACGAGGAGTCTGAAGAGGACGTGTTGGTGCTGAGCCGCGACTTCAATCTGCTGGAATTGATTGAGGATGAACTGCTGATGGCCTTGCCAGTTGTTCCCAAGCACACCGTTTGTCCCGGTGCGGTGAAGCTGTATGTGGCCGATTCTGACTTCGCCGAGGATGCAGCC
>CAIYDK010000209.1 GCA_903924955.1 uncultured beta proteobacterium
GTGTCATGCATTACGTGGCCGTGGCCAGTGCGGCGTATGCAAGTGCTAACTGTCCACAGGGTCTTACGCCACACAACTTCCGTCAGATACCTTTTATCGCGTTTAACCGCAAGGATGACTTACAGACCGAGTTTGTTGGCCGGGCCTGTGGCTTGCGTCGCGTGTCGTTGAGCCAGCGCTTCGTGCCCAGCTCGGAGGGGCAGGTCAGCGCAGTTCTGGCGGGCTGGGGTGCCAGCGTGTTGCCCGAACTGCAGGTGCATGGCCTGTTGGCGAGCGGCGAATTGATCAACCTGGCGCCTAACACCACGTTGCCTGTGAATCTGTATTGGCACTGCTGGAACCTGGACTCGGTGGTCATTGACCGGCTGACGGAGGCGCTGTCCGCTGCTGCCAGTGTGGCTTTGAAAACGACACGGTCATAACAAATTATCGTTTCAATTTGCTATTGAATGAATAGCTGGTCGCGCATATTCCACGGGGCTAGAGGCTGATTTCTATCAGACACTGCGGCTTGAATGCAGCCTGCTCGTTCTTGCGGGCATAGCCCAATGGATTGGCCACCACGCGGCAGCCTTTGTGCACATAGTCGCTGGGCGCGTGCAAGTGACCGTGCAGCCAGCACTGGGCCAGGGGCAGGAAGTCGTCCATGGCGTTGCAGAAACCCGCCGTTCCCGGTGTGAGTCCATAGCGCGGGTCCGCGCTGTGCAGGCTGGGCGCAAAGTGCGTGACTGCCACTGTTGGCCCCGCGAAGGGTTGGGTCAGCGCATCGCGTAACCAAGTCTGGCAGAGCAGGGCCTGCTCGCGTACACCCTCGGCCAGCCAGGGCTCGCCATGGCGAACCGTCTGCGTTTTTCGCAAGTAATAGTTGGCTGCGCGGAAGGCCTTGTCGCGTGCTTTGAGCTGCTGGGTAAGCGGGTTGATCGCTGGTTGGCCCCGTGAGGCTGGTGTGATGGCGTCGCCAGTCGGCCCCAAAGCGTCAAAGTCCGACCACAGGGTGGTCCCGACAAACCGCACCCCATTCATCACCACGCTTTCGCGCTCCAGCCAAATCATTCCCAATCGCTGGCAGGTCTCACGCAAGCGCGCGTGCGCGAGGTCGAAGTCCAGGCCATCGTATTCATGGTTGCCCGGGACAAACAGCACTGGTGTAGGCCATCCGGCGAGTGGAGAAAACCGGCCCAGGCCAAAGTCGTTGTCCGGCAGTTGCGAACCTGGCTGGTACGAGCCGATATCGCCCGCTAGTACCAATACATCGGCACCTGAGGCCGGTTGGGCGACCCAATGGGGGTGCGCCTCCAGGTGCAGGTCCGAGATGAGTTGAATCTGGATCACGATCCAAATGCCTTTGCGGCCAGGGACGCGACCTGGGTGCGAAGCCATGTATGGGCGCTGGAAGTGTCCTGGCGTTGATGCCACAGGGCATCGACCTGGATGATGGGCGGCACGAAGGGTAGCTCACGCAACACGAACTGGTCGGCAAAGCCGGTGACATTGACAAAGTGGCGCGGAAGGACGGTTAACAAATCCGAGTGCGCCACGATCTTGCCGGCGGTGAAAAACTGGTTGACGGTCAGGACCACGCGCCGGCTGCGGCCCATGGCACTCAGCGCCTGATCGATGAAACCGTAGGCCCGCCCCGAAAAGCTCACCAGCATGTGACGGGCATCGCAATAGCGCTTGAGTGTCAAGGGCCCCTTGGCCAGAGGGTGCCCCTTGCGCATGACGCATACATACTCGCCCTGAAACAGGCGGTGGTGCAGGAATGAAACCGCCTCGCCCGCCTGTGCCCGCGCAGTCAGATCGGCCATGACGGCCGGGAAATTTCCGATGGCCAAATCTGCGTGGCCATCGTCGAGCATTCGGCGCGGGTCCCGTGTCGTGAGGGGCACGACGCGCAGCGACACATCGGGGGCTTGCGCGGTGATCAGTTCAACCAAAGGTGGCATCAACTCTGCGGCGGTGGCGTCCGCCATGGTCAGAACAAAGGTTGTGGTCGCTCGGACGGGGTCAAACACATTGGGTGCCAACGCATTCTGCAGCCGCTGCAAGACATCACGCACCGCGGGCCACAGTTCCTGCGCCCGGGTGGTGGGTTCCAGTGCCCGTCCTTTGCGCACCAGCAATTCATCTCCCAGAGCATCGCGCAGGCGACGAAGCGAGTTGCTGACGGCTGGCTGGGTTATCGATAGAAGGTGGGCTGCACGGGTCAGGCTGCGTTCAGCCATCACCACGTCAAATACCTTGAGCAGATTCAGGTCCAGCGTGCGCAGAGTTGTCAGTGCCATACTGAATCATAAACCTTGTGAATGAATAGCATCACTAACATAAAGTTGAACAACATTAGTAAAAACCCTAATATTGACCTATGTTAATTCGAGAACCGTCTTCCATTCAACCGTCCAAGGAGCTTTCCATGGCCCGTTCCATTCACCCTTATTTCATACCCCGTGCGGCGCAGTCCGATGGTTTTGACCGTCCCTTGGGCCTGACCACTCGCAAGCGCCATTTGAACCGTTCACGCTCCTTGGCCGGCATGCTGCTGGCTGCGGTCGTCACCGCGTTGATGGTGGTTGCTGACCAGCTGATCGATACGTGGGCCGACGGCCACTTGCTGGTCGTTTGGGTCGCATTGTGGACGGTGGCCTTTACCGCGCTGGCGCTGCTGGCACCACCATTGCGCCAACTGACCGATTCCGCCGCAACTTGGCTCAGCCGCTGGTCTTGCGCACGCGCCCGGAAGCGCTCCGACCAGGCGTTGTGGGCCCTGGCCCAACAGGACTACCGATTGATGTGCGACCTGCGGGTTGCCAGTACGCGTGACGAGACCTAGGCCGTTTTCGATTTGCCTCAATAAGCCAAAAAAAAGCCACCGAATTTCGGTGGCTTTTTCA
>CAIYDK010000210.1 GCA_903924955.1 uncultured beta proteobacterium
CTGTTGCGTGCTGCCGGCGTTGTCCAGCGACATGACCAGGGTGGGGCGGTCGCGCAGGTTGGGCGGCACATCGCCGTAGACGATGCGCCCGGGGATGCCAGTCTCAATGCGTTGGCCGATTTTCAGGACCACTCCGTTGTTGGCCGACAGGACCTGCGCCTGTTCGGTCGTTTCCACCCCTGTAGCCGCGTTGGTTCGGATGATGCTCACCGTGCGGTCGACGTATTTTTCCAGCAACTTTTGCGGCGTCAACAGGTCAAAGTCAAAGTTTTGCTCCAGCACCGACAGACTGCCCGGCCCACTGACACTGCGCAGCAAGGCGGTCTCCGGTCGCATGCGGGCGCTGACGTCGCGAAACGCCAGGGCCGATGCGCCGCGTTGGAGTTGTAGTTTGCGCTGGTCTTTGACGAGGGCCAGGTTCTCGTTGTAAATGGTGACCGCGACTTCCTTCTGGTCGGCCAGCGTGCTGCGGTGTTCTTCGGTTTGCGCAACAACCTGCGCCATCGCGGACAGCAGGAAAAGGGAGGCGATCAATGATTGGCGCATGGTGGTTTGAATGGTGAGGAGCTTGTGTCAGAACGATGCAATGTATGCCATGCGCGTAGCCAGTGCAATGGCCGATTTGTTGCCGCGTGCGGCGGGTGGTAAGTCGCTATGAATATGTGAGCGACCTGCGTAGATAATACGGGGGCTACTGTCATTATTTATTCAGGGAGATTGTGTTGGACATTGCATTGCTGATCAAAGCCGTCGTCATGGGCATCGTGGAGGGTTTGACCGAGTTTTTGCCCATTTCGAGTACGGGGCATTTGATTCTGGCGGGAGCCTTGCTGGGTTTTGATGATGACAAGGCCAAGGTGTTCGACATTGCCATTCAGACCGGTGCGATTTTTGCGGTCATTCTGGTGTATTGGGAAAAAATCCGCAAAACGCTGGAAGACCTTCCCACACAAAAGCAGGCACAACAGCTAGCGCTCAATGTGCTGATTGCCTTCTTGCCCGCTGTTGTGCTGGGCTTGCTGTTTGGCAAGACTATCAAGGCGCATCTGTTCACACCGGTCGTCGTGGCCACAACCTTCATTGTGGGTGGCTTCATCATCCTTTGGGCTGAAAAGCGACAGGCGGCTGGTGGCAATGCCGTGCGCGTGACGGATGCTGACGACATGACCTGGAAAGACGCACTCAAGGTTGGCATGGTGCAGTGCCTGGCCATGGTGCCCGGAACAAGCCGCAGCGGTGCCACCATCATCGGCGGGATGTTGTTGGGCCTGTCGCGCAAGGCGGCGACTGATTTTTCGTTTTATCTCGCCATCCCAACCCTGATCGGTGCCGGCGTCTACAGCCTCTACAAAGAGCGCGCGCTGCTCAGCTTGGCCGATGTGCCGATGTTCTCGGTGGGGCTGGTGGTGTCATTCCTGAGCGCCTGGGTGTGCGTGCGCTGGTTGCTGCGATTCATCGCCAGTCACAGCTTTACCGGCTTTGCCTACTACCGCATTGCCTTCGGAATCGTGGTGTTGCTCACCGCCTGGACGGGCACGGTGCACTGGGCGGCTTGATAGCGTTTACCCCTTGCCAACGGTAAGCAGTCCCGCGGCGCTGTCTGTCTGCTTGTTGGGGTCGGTTGCGGCGAGGCTCGCAATGGTGTTTTGCTGGCTGTTCTGACCCACGACCTGGTTGCCATTGGCGTCAAACTGGCTCAGTGCCTGAACCAGTTGGCTGGTGGTGCTGGACGCTTTGGCAGGTGACGCCACTCGCAGGAAGGCGTCATTCCCTTCGTCTTCATAAATATCCAGTTTCCTAACAAAGTGGTGGTGCCCGTAGACGGCCATTGCGTCAACAAGATCGGAAACGCCCATTTGCATTTCAGTGGGCGCGACCGTGACCAATGTTGGTGTGGCTATTGCTGCAGTTGCTTTGGGTTTGTCGGCTACAAACCAGACGTCGGCGAGTGTATGGTTGTTTCCGTCATTGGTCTGGTAGCTAGAAACCAAACCTACTGTGTTTCCATTGTCCTTGGTCGACCCAGTCGTTGCATTCAGGTCCAGGCTAACAATGCCCAAATCGGACAGTGACTGCATTTCGCCATAGTCTGTGACGCCATTCGAGTTTGCATCCGTCCAGACTTTGAGATCTGCAAAGTTGATGTCTGCACTGGTAACGAGACCGTCATGATTGGTGTCCATGTCGGCCAAGACCTGGTAACCATCTTTTGCCCTATTGCCATTGGCCAGTTGCGTAGAGTCGCCAAACAGTTCGCTGCCATCTTTGATCATGCCATCATGGTTGCGATCAAGAACCAGGAAGCCATCACCGGGGTCGGTCCAGCCTGTGGCGGTTTGCTGACCGCTCGCGAA
>CAIYDK010000211.1 GCA_903924955.1 uncultured beta proteobacterium
AAGTCCACCCTGTACAAAGCGTTGGTGCTGGCTGGTACCGTTCCTGGTACAGCGGAGTTTGTGAACGCGGATTTGTACGAAGCCGAGCACTTGCAGCACATCGTCTCGCCCCAGGCCCGTTCAGAACAAGCGCGCCTGTGGGCAGATGCCCGCCGGGCGGCATTGCTTAACGCGGGCCAATCGTTCGTGAGTGAAACCGTGTTCTCGCATGCGTCCAAGCTGGCGCTGATTCAAGAAGCCCAGATGAAAGGCTTTTTCGTCATGCTGGTGGTTGTGGCGCTTGATCAACCCGAACGCCTGCTGGCGCGTGTAGCCCAGCGCGTGGCGGAGGGAGGGCACCCGGTGCCTGCTGAGCGCATATTGACACGCTTTCCTCGTACGCTGGCAAATCTGACCCAGGGTGTGCGGCTAGCCGATGCCGCAGTTTTGTATGACTCACAAGACGTTACGCCGGGCACCCACACTGCGGTGGCGATGTGCAAAGGCAACTGGACGAAAGAACTGGTGCAGCCCGTGCCGCAATGGGCGCAGCTAGTCTTGGGGACGAAGTAGCGCCACAAGAGTTCTGCTTTGATCGGGTTCAACCACGCTTGCGCGACATAGTGGTACAGCAGGGGTGGGATACGAAATAGGGTGGCGGTTTAGCGGTCAAGCTGTTTTGGTTTGCAGTTGAAGCCAGGAGTGCACTGGCCATCACTGCGGTGTTGACCCTGGGTGCCGCCAAACACCACACAGCCACCTGCCTTGATTTCTATGGCGTGCATCTTGCCGCCCGTTGGTAGCAGCAAATCAACTTCGTTGCCCTCAGAGTCCCGGTAAAAATACATCTCGCCTGTCTCGCCCACGTTGAGCCGGTCCTTCATGGCCTCGATGACGACAGGCCAATCCAGGCGCGGGCGGTGGCGTGTGAAACACCCGCATCGTTGGCCAGATTGCTCAGGTTGAGCAACTGCCCGGTGCGCCCGGCACACAAGCGCACAAAGCGCTCGAAGCCCCGGTCATGAATGCGCGGATAAAACCCGGTCAACAGGGGTGCGATGTTGCCTTCAATCATGGCTCAATGGTCGCCACATAGCCTGCAAATTGAAGAATGGTTCTTCAATTTGCAGGTTAAATCGTGTCACCCAGCAGAATATCGATACCAGTGACTTGGGAGAACTCACGATCATGCGTGACAAAAGCCGCAGCACCGATGTCCAAGGCCGTTGCCAATTGAATTGCGTCCGGCAGCTTCAGTCGATATTGGGCACGCAGTTGCGCGGCCAATGCTGCAATCGGGGTTGAAACTGGAATCACGGCGTAGTGCGACAAGCTCTTCTCGTAGCGTTTGGCAAGCGCAGTTTGCCCTGCTTTGAGTGGGCCAGTCAGAATTTCAGCCAGCGTGATGGTCGATAGGGCAACGGTCAAGTTACCTTGGGCGGCGGCTTCAAACAAGCCCACAAATTGGTCTGCAAATTTGGGGTGCGATTCCAGCACATAGATGAAGGGCGCCGTATCGACCATCACTGTGGCTCCCGCTGGCAGACCTGCCCAAAGGCGCGGCACCTTAATTTTCATTTACTCAGTGCCCCATTCGTCACGCAACTCGGATACCGCCTGACCCACATGGGCGCCCCACAGCCCTCGACCGGTACCGCGCAATGCCAATATTCCTGACGCCAAATCGGCGGCAACGGATGAATTTTGAACGTCTTGCAGCGGCACGATGGCCGCATACGGTTTTCCATGCTTCGTAATGATGCTTCGAACACCAGCATGGGCGTTTGCAATGATGGTCGGTAATTGAATACGCGCTTGCTCTAGCCCGTAATTGGCGTTGGCAGACATGACGCCTCCTAAAAAGTACAGACTGTACAGTATATTGGCGATGCTGTCAGTGTCCCCTCAGGTCACCAGCAGTTCCTGCATCGCCCCAGCCACATCGGCCGTTGTCAGGGTGATCATGTCCGCGTCGCTGCAGTTCGATTGGTCGGAAAGGCGCTGTGACTGCACCTCAATGCAACGCTCATACATATTTCTGACAAACCGGCCATTCGAGCCGGTTTGGCCCGCCTCAACCAGGCGCGGCAGGCGCTCCATCAGAAACAACCTTGCCTGCCCCTCAAGCGTGTATTCCGAGTCACGGCAGAAGGACTCAAAAATCTCCAGCAGTTCGGTGGGGCTGTAGTCGTCGAACTCAATGTAGTGATTGAAGCGCGAGCGCAGACCCGGGTTGCTGTTGATGAATGCGTTCATCGGCTCGGTGTAGCCGGCCACAATGATTACCAGCTGGTCGCGGTGGTCCTCCATCGCTTTGAGCAACGTGTCAATCACTTCCCGGCCAAAGTCGTTCTCACTGTTGCTCTGCGCCAGTGCATAGGCCTCGTCAATGAACAGCACGCCGCCCAAGGCTGACTGAATCACATCGTGGGTCTTGATTGCAGATTGCCCGATGTAGCCCGCCACCAGACCGGCCCGGTCGACCTCCACAATGCGATTGGTGGGGATGATGCCCAGGCTGTAGTACAGGTCGGCAACGATGCGCGAGACGGCCGTCTTGCCGGTGCCGGGGTTGCCCGTAAATACCAGATGTTGT
>CAIYDK010000212.1 GCA_903924955.1 uncultured beta proteobacterium
GATGATCCATTTTGTGCGCTACCGCCTGCGCACCGGTTTCGAGAAGATTGACCGCGTTTGGGGCGAGGTGACCAACGTGTTGGCCGACACCATTCCCGGCATTCGGGTGGTCAAGGCCTTTGCCCAGGAGCAGCGTGAGGCCAAGCGCTTTCGCGAGGCCAATCGCCACAACCTGCTGGTCAACGATCGCATCAACAAGATCTGGTCGCTGTTTTCGCCCAGCGTCTCGCTGTTGACCGAGATGGGCTTGCTGGTGGTGTGGGGCTTTGGCATCTACCAGGTGGGCCAGGGCGAGATTACCGTGGGTATGTTGCTGGCGGCCATTGCCTACATTGGCCGCTTTTATGGGCGACTCGATTCCATGAGCCGCATTGTCTCGGTTACGCAAAAGTCGGCCTCTGCGGCCAAGCGCATTTTTGACATTCTGGACCATGTTTCGAGCGTACCCGAGCCCGCGCAGCCGGTGCCTATGGGCAAGGTGCAGGGACGAATTGAGGTTAGCAATGTGGGCTTTCGCTATGGCAACCGCGAGGTCAACCGGGGTATCAACCTGTCTATTGCGCCCGGCGAGATGATTGGTCTGGTCGGACACAGCGGCTCGGGCAAGAGCACGCTGGTCAACCTGATCTGCCGCTTTTACGATGTCTCCGAGGGTTCGATCAAGGTCGATGGCGTGGACATTCGTTCCTATGCCATTTCTGATTACCGTCAGAACATTGGCTTGGTGCTGCAAGAGCCGTTTCTCTTCTTCGGCACGATTGCCGAGAATCTTGCGTATGGGAAACCGGACGCCACCCGTTCCGAGATCATTGCTGCGGCGCGCGCGGCCCATGCGCACGAGTTCATTTTGCGACTGCCCCAGGGCTATGACTCCATGGTGGGTGAACGTGGCCAAGGCCTGTCGGGCGGTGAGCGCCAGCGTATCTCCATCGCCCGTGCGCTGCTGATTGATCCGCGCATTCTGATTTTGGACGAGGCCACCTCATCGGTGGACTCCGAGACCGAGAAAGAAATCCAGAAGGCGCTGGAAAACCTGGTGAAGGGCCGCACCACCATTGCCATTGCGCACCGTTTGTCTACGTTGCACCGTGCTGACCGGTTGGTGGTGCTGGACCGCGGCCGTGTGGTGGAAGAGGGCACGCACGATGCGCTGATGGCCAAAGAGGGTGCCTACTTCAACCTGTACCAGGCACAGGCCCGCAACATGGATGTTGATATGGACGCAGTACGATGAACGACCTGAGTGTGACTACAACTACCGCCTTTCCCCTGCAGCGCGATGCCTTTGGCAAACTGATCTGGACGACGGCCGAGAATCAACGCTTTGAAGGCGTGGTGCCCATTCGGGCCTTTCCGATCCAGTCGCCCGATGTGGGCATTTCGCTGGTCAACCTCGACGGCGAGGAGGTTGCATGGATTGAGGAACTGGCTGGCGTTCCTGAACCTGCCCAGACTTTGATCCGCGATGAACTGGCCACCCGTGAATTCATGCCGGTGATCAGCCAGATCGTCGCGGTGGCGAGTTTCTCGACTCCGTGCACCTGGACCGTGAAGACCGACCGGGGCAATACCGAGTTCGTGCTGCGCGGTGACGAAGATATTCGCCGCATTGGCACTGGCGGCACGTTGCTGATATCTGACTCACATGGCATTCAGTATCTGGTTCGCGATCAGTTTGCGATGGATGCCAAGAGCAAGAAAATTCTGGATCGGTTCCTGTAGACAGGCTATCGACTTGGCACCAACCTCACCAGCGCTGAAGGGTGGCTTGCTTGCCCTGTTGGCTGCCACGCTGTTCGGCCTCAGCACGCCGTTGGTGCAGCATTTCGGATACGGGGTGGGCGCGTTCACAACTGCCGCATTGCTGTACTCTGGTGCGGCAATGGTTGCGTTGGCGATGCGCCTTGCGCCCGAGCGCGAGGCCAGTTTGCGTCGCGCAGACCTGCCCCGCATCGCCGCAATGGCAGGATTTGGTGCTGTGGTTGGCCCTGTCGCATTGGCCTGGGGTCTGCAACGCACCAGCGGCTCCAGCGCATCGCTCATGCTCACGCTGGAGGCGCTATTTACGGCCGTACTGGCGTGGCAGCTTTACGGTGAAACCATGGGCAAGCGAGTGCTGGCTGCCATGCTTTGCCTGCTGGCCGGTGGTTTGGCACTTGTCATGGAGCAAGGCCTTACCGGGGGCTCCCAACTGTTTGGCCTCTTGGCCGTTCTGGTGGCTACAGCGGCATGGGGTGTAGATAACACGCTGTCGCGTGGTGTGGCCGAGCGCGACCCGGGGCAAGTTGTTCTGGTTAAAGCCAGCTTGGGCGCTGCTGCGACCATTTGCCTTGCTTTTCTCGGGAGCGAGCCGGTTCCTGGACTTGTTTCAGTTTGTGCTTTGCTCGCCATCGGCGCGACCGGCTATGGCCTGAGTCTGCATTTGTATTTGCTGGCCCAACGTGCGTTTGGGGCGGGGCGCACAGGTTCGGTGTTTGCGTTTGCCCCGTTCATCGGTGCGCTGGGTGCGTTTATTTTCGGTAGCCGCACCGGTACCTGGATGCTGGCTGCAGGTGGGGTATTGATGTTGGTCGGTGTGCTGCTGCACTTGTTCGAATCGCATGGCCATGCGCATGATCATGAAGTGCTGGGACATGAACACGCCCATTCCCATGACGATGGGCACCACCTGCACACGCACGCGGGCTTGGCATCAGGCCAGCATAGCCACTGGCACCACCATACGCCACTGCATCATGTGCACCCACATGTGCCCGATGCGCATCACCTGCATTTCCATTGAGTTGGTGATCTACGGCGTTCCGATGAAGAAGTACGCATTCACGGGTCCGCTGCTTGACTGCCCCACACCAATGTAGGCCGGGCCAAATGGCGTTTCTCCACGGACATAGATGGCCGTTGAGTTCAGAAGGCCTGTTCTACGTGGCTCGGACATGGGGTCTGCCACCTTTCCCGCCTCCAACGCAAACCCCAAGCGCAGGTCGCCACTCAACCCCATGGGCATGCGACCCATGATGCGTTCTGCCCGCATATGGCCGTAGCTGACCCTGTCACCCATGAGCTGGTCGTTGGCAAAACCCGACAGGTTCAAGAAGCCGCCCAGACGCCCCATTTCCTGTGGTGGAAGTGCGCCATAGATCGAGCCGACGTAGCTGCCGCGCAACCCTAGAACCCAGTCCTGGAGTTGGTAGGACCCCTCCAGATTCAGGTTCACTTTGTTGTAGTCGCCAGCGGCCGATTCAAACCAGCTGCCCTTGCCAGACCAACCGGTGGTGGCAATGTGGAGCTGGTTTTTCTGGTCCGTCTCCCAACTGGCCAGCCATCCGCGAATGTGCAGTGGGTCGGTTGGCAGAATGGGTAATCCGGTCTCAATCGACGCTGTCTGGTGCTCGTCGCGCCACCCGAGTCGGGTCTGCCCGGTCATGCCCAGATTCAGCCCCGCCGCAAGATCCAGCCTGCCAATGCTGTTGCGGTAGTCCGAGATGCGCAGATCATTCACAAACAGTGCAAAGTCTTCCCGCCGCAACGACGCTGCTCCGTAGACAAAAAAGCGCTGTGCGGGGTCCAATGGTTGGTAAAGCTCTGCACCGATGCCGGTATTGGACCCCAACTCTGCCGATGCGAGCAGTTCAGCACCCAGGGAGTTGATCCATGTTTTTTGGTAGGCCGCTCGCATGCTAAAGGTAGAGCGTCCGGTCAATGTGGAGTTCAGGTTGAGGCCCAGCCGCAAGTAATCCGGCCCCCACGCCTTCTCAATCGGAGTGATGCGCAGCAGGTTCTTGTCGCCCTCGCGCGTCAGGGTGTAGTCCACCCGTTCGTAGTAGCCGTCGCCATAGGCACGCAGCAAATTGCGGTTGAGTTGCTGCACATTCAAACGCTCCCCCGGTTTTTGCTCCAGGTAGCGTTCAACCACTGCGGGGTTGACGGCTTTGAGCCCGGCAATCTCGATGGCATCGACCCTGGGTTGCGGCTGGCTTTTGCTTGCCCAACGCTGGCGCCACAGGGCATACGCTTGAGGGGCCACTGCCAGGCCCTGCAGGGCTGTGGCAGCTTGGGCGGCGGTGCGGCCCCGGTTGGCGGCCTCGCCACTACGGTCAAATTGGGCAGCAGTCAGGCCGGTCAAATCGGGCTTGATGTAGATGTCGTCGGCCCCGAGTTTCGCCAGCGACTGGGTGACATTTTGCTCGGTGAGGATGGATACCATTTGCGTCGAGACCGACAGCAACCCACTGATCTCGCTGGCTTGCAGCAGGGGCGAACCCACGTTGACTGCAATCACAATCTCTGCGCCGCACAGGTCGCGCACTTCCTGAATGGGCAGGTTGTCCACCAGCCCGCCATCGACCAGTTTTCTGCCGTCGTACTCCAGTGGCGCCATCAGGCCCGGTACCGACATGCTGGCACGCATGGCCAGTGTCAGGCTGCCATCGCGAAAAACCACGCGCGCACCGGTGCCGATGTCGGTGGCAATGATGGAAACGGGCAGCGCCAGATGCTCGATAAATCGGTCGCCTGCGTCCGCGTGCACCAGCTGGTTGAAAAACAGTTTGATCTTTTGGCCTGATACAACGCCCGGTGGCGTAACCAGACCGGTGGCCGTTACCCCCGCTTCACTGCCGGGCAAGTAGCGCTTGGCAAGCCGCTTGGTGCGGAAATTGATGTCGTTGTAGCCCGGATTGTCCTGGAAAAGATCATTCCAGTCAGCCTTTCCCATTTCGCTGCGCAGCGTTGCTGCATCCAGGCCAGAAACCCATGCACCCGCCACCAGCGCGCCCATGCTGGTTCCTGCCACGCAGTCCACTGGAATGCGCAGCCGCTCCAGTTCTTCCAGCACGCCAATGTGGGCAGCACCCCGGGCACCCCCTCCGCCCAATACCAGGCCTACTTTGGGGCGATCCGCTGCAGCGGCGCAGGTGACAAGGAAGCAGAGCAGCAGAGTCAAGAGTCGGGAGGGGGACGGTATGAAGTCGGGCATCGTTAAACCGGGTAGCGGTTGGTAGGCAGTTGTTTATAGCAGCTTAACCACGGCAAAAACAGCCAGAGTCAATTGAGTAACAATGCCACTATGCGTCACTATTTCGTCGCCTTTCTTCTTTCTCTGTTGGGTATCGCTGCAGTGGCACAGTCTGCGGGCGAGCCGGCTGTTGGGTCCAAAGGCGCCGGGGCACACACGATGTCCACGGACAAGCTGGTGCTGTTTAGCAGACCAATCTTTGTCTTTCGCGGCACATTGATGGGGGTGTCTGCGCCCGACCGGGTCAAGCGAGCCCACTCCCGCATCCATGGCCAGCTGGAGATACCGGGTCCTCACGCCGTCAGCGTCAAAGTCGACTCCTTCGGCATCGAAATTCAAATCGATAGTGCCACCAGCTTTGTCGTGACTCCGGGCGACCTCGACCCGGCCCGAGAAGAGAGCATGGAGCAAGCGGCGCAGCGCGCTGCAGCGGCCTTGACGATTGCCATCCGTGAGAGTGCGGAGAGTCGCAGCCTGGAGACTTTGACCCGCGCGCTGGCGCTGGCCATGGCAGGCACTGCTTTGTATGGCGCCCTCGTTTGGCTGCTATATCGTGCTCGGCGCGTTTTGTTGGGGCGCATCGTGGCGATGACCGACCGGCACACCGCCAAACTGCGTGTCGGAGGCATGCCTCTCATGCATCGGGACCGTATGGCCAGCGCGGTACGGCTGGTGCTCACGCTGGTGTACCGCTTGCTGGCGCTGTTGATGACCGTGGAGTGGGTGAGTTTTGTGCTGCGCAGCTTTCCATTCACCCGCGCATGGGGTGAGTCGCTCAACAGCTTTCTGTTGGGCCTGGCGATGCCGGTCATCACGGCGACGATGGGGGCCGTACCTGAACTGTTGACCGCGCTGCTGATTTTTTATCTGGCCTATCTGATCACCCAGGCGCTGGAGCGTTTCTTCTCCAATGTTCAAAGCGGTGCGGTTCAGTTGCATTGGCTGGATGCGGATGTGGTTGCGCCCACCCAGCGCATCACCAAGGTGGTTGTATGGCTGTTTGCATTGGCCATGGCATACCCGTACCTGCCCGGTTCCGACACCGAGGCTTTCAAGGGCCTGTCCGTTTTGGTCGGGCTGATGTTGTCGATGGGGGCTTCCAGTCTGGTGGGGCAGGCGGCCAGTGGGCTGATACTGACCTATGGCCGGGTCTTTCGCAAAGGCGAGTATGTGCGCGTGGCGGACCAGGAAGGCACGGTCACTGAAATGGGTATCTTCACCACCCGCCTGCGCACCGGGTTGGGCGAAGAGTTGACGATCTCCAATGCCAGCATTCTGGGCAGCACGACCAAGAATTACTCACGCACCGTGCAGGGTGCAGGATTCGTGCTCGACACCACAGTTTCCATTGGCTACGACACGCCATGGCGCCAGGTGCACGCACTGTTGATAGAAGCCGCCAGCCGCACCGCTGGCGTGTCAATGAACCCGTCACCGCAGGTGTTCCAGACTGCGTTGAACGACTGGTATCCGGTCTACCGCCTGGTGTGCCAGGCAACGCCCACAGAGCCGCGCCCACGGGCTTTGCTGCTCAGTGCGCTGCATGGCAATATTCAGGACGTGTTCAATGAGTATGGGGTGCAGATCATGTCGCCGCAGTATTTCGAAGATCCCAAGGAGCCCAAGGTAGTGCCCCCTGCAAAGTGGTATCCGGCGCCGGCGGTCAAACCAGATGTCTGATTCGGTGCCCATGAGTCCTTTTGAATTGGCGTGCAGCCTGCTGTTTGCGCTGGCGATTGTTCACACGTTTTCGACCAAATACTTTGAACATCTGGCGCACTTGCAGCCACGCCATGCGGGTCTGTGGCACTGGCTGGGCGAGGTGGAGGTGGTTTTTGGTTTCTGGGCGCTGGTGCTGGCCATCACCATGTTCTTCATGCTGGGCTCGGCCCAGGCCATTGAATACATCGACAGTCGCAACTACACCGAGCCCATGTTTGTTTTTGCGGTGATGGTGATCGCCGCTACGCGCCCGATCTTGCAAGCAGCGACGGGGTTGTTGCAGTGGCTGGCTCGCGCTGTGCCCCTGGGCGGTAGCTTGGGCTACTACCTGGTGGTCATGGTGTTGGTGCCACTGATGGGCTCCTTCATCACCGAGCCCGCAGCGATGACACTGGCTGCGCTCATTTTGGGCAACCGCTTCTTTGCCCGCAACCTGTCTACACACCTAAAGTACGCCACCCTGGGCGTGCTCTTTGTCAATATTTCGGTTGGCGGCACGCTGACCGCTTTTGCGGCACCGCCGGTGTTGATGGTGGCCGCCCAGTGGGGCTGGGACACCAGCTTTATGGCGACCACGTTTGGCTGGAAAGCGGCCATTGCTGTTGTGGTCAATGCGGTGGGCGTGTCGGTGTGGTTTCGCAAAGAGTTGACCGCACTGCCTTTGCAAAAAGAGGCCAAAGACGCCGCGCCTGCCGTGCCTCTGTCGCTGGTAGTCGTGCACCTGGCGTTTTTAGTGGGCGTGGTGATGTTTGCGCACCACCCGCCGATCTTCATGGGCCTGTTCCTGTTCTTTTTAGGCATCACCCATGCCTACGAGCACCACCAGGACAAGCTGATTCTGAAAGAAGGACTTCTGGTGGCGTTTTTCCTGGCGGGGCTGGTGGTGCTGGGCGGACAGCAGCAGTGGTGGCTACAACCCTTGTTGATGCGCATGAGCAGCGACCTGGTCTTTGTGGGCGCCATTGCGCTGACCGCCTTTACCGACAACGCGGCGCTGACGTATCTGGGTTCACTGGTCGAAGGGCTGAGTGCCAGTTTCAAATACGCGCTGGTGGCCGGCGCGGTCACGGGCGGCGGGCTGACCATCATCGCCAATGCCCCCAACCCTGCTGGCA
>CAIYDK010000213.1 GCA_903924955.1 uncultured beta proteobacterium
ACCAACGAAATTTTCATCCCGGTTGCAGAACGCCTGGGTCACGAGGTCATTGAATTCACCAACGTCACCAAGTCCTTTGGCGACCGCGTTCTCATTGACAACCTCAGTTTCAAGGTGCCGGCAGGAGCCATCGTTGGCATCATTGGGCCCAACGGTGCAGGTAAATCCACGCTGTTCAAGTTGATTGCCGGTCGCGAGAAGGCGGATTCGGGTGAGGTCAAGATTGGTTCGACCGTCAAGATGGCTTTTGTTGACCAGAACCGCGACGATCTGGCCAACGAAAAAACCGTGTGGGAAGACGTGTCCGGCGGACTGGATATTTTGAATGTGGGCAAGTTCCAGATGGCCAGTCGGGCCTACTGCGGACGCTTCAATTTCAACGGCGGTGACCAGCAAAAGCGGGTCGGCACGCTGTCCGGCGGAGAGCGTGGGCGCCTGCATCTGGCCAAGACCCTGATCGCGGGCGGCAACGTGCTAATGCTGGACGAGCCGTCCAACGACCTCGATGTGGAAACCTTGCGAGCGTTGGAAGATGCGTTGCTGGAATTTGCCGGCACCATCATGGTTATCAGCCACGATCGGTGGTTTTTGGACCGCATAGCGACCCATATTCTGGCCTGCGAAGGCGACAGCCAGTGGACCTTCTTCGACGGCAACTACCAGGAATACGAAGCCGACAAGAAGAAACGCCTGGGTGAAGAGGGTGCACGCCCGCACCGAATGCGGTTCAAGGCGCTCAAATAGAGCTGGTCAGGAGCAATTTCATGGCAGTGGCTCATTCGCATTCGTCATCGCAATACCAGGCCCTGTACCAATCCACTATGCAGGAAGCTGCTGCGGGTGGCAGCCTGCTCATGGGAAAGTTGATTGCGGCAGCACGAGCTGATTTGCAGACGCGTGAGGCAGCTTGCCGCGATTTGCGCGAGCGTGATGGGTTGGCGAACTCCGCCAAGCAGTTGCGTGCATGGGAAGGAGAGTTGTGCAGGCGATTTCCCCAGGCGCTGCTAGACGCATTTTTAAATCCAGATTCTGCTCGCAAGACGGGCACGCAGTCGGTAGAAGAAGTTGCGTTTGACGAACTGGAGTTGATGGACGAAGTGCAGGTTCAAACCAGCGTCATACTGGCACGAACCCAACAGGTTGCTCTGATGGCTGCTGAAGCCAGTCTGGCAGAACTCAATACATTGATTTGTACGACCCAGGGCTTGGGCGCAGTCAACCCCGAGCGCAATCCGTTGCGCCCCCAGGTTTACGTCAGTGCGTTACGCTCCGTCGTGGAGCAGACGCAGATGCCCGCTGCCATCCAGTTGGACTGGTTGGGCGCCATGAGCGTCACCTTGGGCAACGAGTTACGCAATATGTATGTGCAACTGTGCAAGGCGTTGGTCGGTCGGGGGGTGGTCGCGGCGGGATATATCGTCACGCAGACGCCGACCGGCGCAGGGATTGGCCGAGGTGTGGCGCAGCTTGCGCAGCCCCGATTTGATGCGAGCGCCGTTTCGCAGCCTGTCAACGCACATGTATCGGCCTTGCCGCAAGGCATGGCCTCGCCAGTCGGCCAAGTCGCCCATCAGGCACGCGCAACGGCCCCAGCAGCGTCTGGTGGCAATCAAACTTTGTTGACTCTGGACAAGCTACGTCGACTACTGGCGGGCGAGCTGGAAGCGCCGCAGAGGTTGAGCGCTAAAGAGTTATTTTCCCAGCGATTCGCGCAGGAGTTTGAGAGCGGTGCAGGCCCGGTGGAGCCGGTGCAGACCGATTTCGATGCGACGGTACCTGCGGCGCTTGAAGCTCTGACAGAGATGGAGCAGGTGGATGCGGTGGTGCAAAGACTCCAGCAGCGCCGCAGTTCCGTCGCGTTGCCGGTGCTTGAGGGCGACACATCGGTCGAGGCCGTTCGCGCCAATTTGCGCAGCCATGCACGGGGCGTCGGTCAGGCGCTCAGCCTGGAAGTGATCACCATGATGGTGGACAACATTGCGCAGGATGAACGCCTGCTCCCTCCCGTGCAGCAACTGATCCGGCAGCTGGAGCCTGCGTTGTTGCAGTTGGCGCTGGTTGACCCGCGCCTGTTTACCAACAAGCAACATCCGGCCCGTTTGCTGGTGCAGGAAATAGCACACCGCAGTCTTGCCTATTTGTCGGTGCACGCTTATGGGTTCGAAGAATTTTTACGTGCTCTTGAAGAGGCCATTGTGCCGCTGATCAACGTCCGTATTGCGGATGCGGAGCCTTTTGAGTTGGTTTTGGGTGGACTCCAAAATGCTTGGCAACGCGCGGCCCAGGCCAGTGAGCGCAGCCGCGCTGCCGCCATGCTTGCATTACAAAACGCAGAGCAACGCAACCTTTTAGCCGAAAAGATTGCGGGCGAAATAGTTGCACACCCCGATGCAGTGCAAGTACCAGCAGTTGTTATAGAGTTTTTATGTGGACCCTGGGCGCAGGTGGTTGCACAGGCTCGCATCGCTGGTGCCGGTGGGGCAGCGGCCGCTGACAAATACCAAGCGCTCATTTCTGCCATGCTGTGGAGCACGCATCCGGAGCTGTCACGTAAGAATACGTCCAAGCTTACGCGTTTGGTGCCCTTGTTGCTGGCCACGTTGAGGGACGGTCTGGAGTCGATTCATTTTCCTGCCACTAAAACGAGTGCTTTTCTGGAGGCCCTGATGGGCTTGCACCAGTTGGCGTTTCGCGCTGCGCAAAAGCCTCCTTCTGGAGAGGCTGGGGCGCGGGCAGCGGCCGTGGCCGCCATGCGAGACAAGCTTCTGGAAGAAGGCAACCCTTGGGTTGCTCCTGAAGAGGCGCTTGCGTCCAATTTTGTGGACTTGCCGGATTTGCCCCCCGAGTCTGAGGAAGCTGTCGTCGCACCTAGCGCGGACCTGACTGCGCAGGACACTGGCATTGACGTGGCGATCAGTGCGCTGCCGTTGGGGTCTTGGGTAGAGCTGCGGGTCAATGAACAATGGGTGCGAACCCAACTCAGTTGGGCAAGTCCGCATGGAACGCTGTTCCTGTTTACCACCGCAGCAGGTGCCACGCAGTCCATGACGCGTCGCTCGTGCGACAAACTGGTAGCCGCAGGTAATTTGCGTGTTATTTCAGGCCGCCCAGTGGTTGATGGGGCGCTCAATGCTGTGGCACAAATGGCGATGCGCAACAGCGTCAATACGCAGTTTTGATGTTGTCTGCTACATGGTGTTCAGCCCCCGTGAAATGGGGCGGTGGTGCTACAGGGGGTGTTCGGCGTAGAACTTTCCGCCGTGAAATAGCAGGGGCGATGCACCGATGCGGTGTGTGCACGCCTCGACTTCACCAACAAAAATGACATGATCACCTTCTTCGTATCGGCTGCGGTTGAAGCATTCAAAGGTCGCAGCGGCACCCTGCAGCAGCGGCGCTCCTCCGGCACCTGTTGAAAAAGCGACGCCTGAAAACCGGTCAACGTCCTGAGCGGCAAACTGCTTGGCCAGGTCTTGCTGGTCTGCTCCCAGAATGTTGATGGCGTAGTGGGAGCCTGCGCTGAATGCAGCCATGGATGCAGCCGAGCGTGCCAGGCTCCACAGCACAAGTGGGGGTGACAGCGATACCGAATTAAAGGAGTTGGCAGTCAACCCAATGAAGGAGCCATTGGCGGCACGGGCAGTCACAATGGTTACGCCGGTGGCGAACATTCCTAGCGCCTGGCGAAACTGGCTTGGGGAAAAGCTAGGGGGAAGGGCCTGAGGCGGCCTGGCGGTCGAAAGCATGCACGAATTTACCTTAAATCGATCGGCTGTGATTGGCCGGGGCAGTACAACCTGATGGTCAGCAGGGGCGACTTACAATGAACGTATGCGCTTCCATTTGATTGTTGCCAGCCTGCTTGCTATGGTAAGCATAGCAAGTTATGCCATTCCGATGAGGTCTTGCAGGGACTATGCTGCAAAAATTCCGAACGTCAAGGCGCAATTGTGTGAGACCGCCCAGTTGCAGGATATGCAAGCCCGATCGGTCCAGGGACGCCCGATTTGGGGACGTGATATTCCGTCCGATGACGCCCATTTGCGAATTCTGGTCCTGGGTGGCATTCACGGCGATGAAATGTCGTCGAGTTCACTGGTGTTTCATTGGATCGAGATGGCACAAAAACCGCTCTCGGATACGCCGTTGTCTGTCCACTGGCGCTTTATTCCCTCCATCAATCCAGATGGTTTGTTTGCCCGCCCTGCCAGGCGTGTGAATGCCCGTGGTGTCGATTTGAATCGCAACTTTCCAACTCCCAACTGGGCCCGCGACTCTCGCCAGTATTGGGAGGCACGCACGCGAAAGGACCCCCGGCGCTGGCCCGGCAGCAGACCCTTGTCAGAGCCGGAGTCCCGTTTTCTGCTGGAGCAGATGGAAGGTTTCAAGCCTAATCTGATCGTTAGTGTGCATGCACCCTATGGGCTTCTGGATTTTGATGGCCCCTCCGTTCCGCCCAGTAAATTGGGTCGTTTGTACCTCGATCAGGTTGGCATTTTTCCTGGGTCACTGGGCAACTATGGCGGCATACACAAAGGGGTTCCTGTCGTGACGATTGAGTTGCCAAGCGCCTCACGCACGCCCACTGACGCTGAAATGCACCAGATGTGGAAAGATCTTTTGCGATGGACCTCAGACCGCCTGGGTCCGGGAATTTCGACTGCGGCAGAGCACTTACCCAATCAGCATTGAGGGGCTTGGTGTCGGACTGGCATCGTGTTAACTTCGATGCATGCAACAAATTGATGTGGTCATTGTGGGGGCCGGTATGGGTGGTTTGTGCGCTGCCATTCGAGTGCGTGAAAGTGGCGTCCGATCACTGTTGATTCTGGAGCGCAGCCGTGAAGTGGGTGGCACCTGGCGCGACAACGTGTATCCAGGCTGCGCGTGCGATGTGCCATCACATATGTACTCGCTTTCCTTTGCACCCAATACCCAATGGAGCCGGCCCTATCCGCAGCAGCCAGAAATACAGGACTACCTACTGCGCGTTACCGAGCAGTATGCACTGCGTCCGCTGATCCGCTTCAACAGCGATGTACAGGCCATGCGATGGTTGCCCGAAGGTGATTGTTGGCAGATTGAACTGGAGGGAATGGCGCCACTGTTGGCGCGCCATGTGATTCTGGCGACCGGACCGCTGAACAAGCCGGCCATTCCCGATATTCCTGGCGTCAATACGTTTGGCGGAGAATCATTCCATTCAGGTCACTGGCGCCACGACGTGGACCTCAAGGGAAAGCGCATAGCGGTGGTGGGCACCGGTGCCAGTGCCATTCAATTTGTCCCGGAAATTGCCCCGCTGGCTGCGGATGTGCATGTATTTCAGCGTACCGCCGCGTGGGTGGTTCCGCGTTTTGATAATCCATATGGCGCCCTGCGCCGGTGGGCCTACCGGCGGGTGCCGGGGTTGCAGCGTATGAGCCGCTGGCGGGTGTACTGGTTTAACGAGTGGATTGGCATGGCCTTTATGGGTTCCAAGCGTATGCAACGTATGCTCATGCACCTGGCCGACCACCATTTGCGCCGGCAGGTAGACGACCCTGCCACGCGCCAGGCGCTCACGCCGGATTTCAATCCGGGTTGCAAGCGTCTGCTGATTTCCAACACCTGGTTTCCAACTTTGCAGCGTTCAAATGTCAAATTGGTCACCCAGGCTGTGGCGGCCATTGCACCCACGGGTGTTGTGGGCGCAGACGGCACGCTGTACCCCTGCGATGTCATCGTGTGGGGCACGGGATTCAAAGCGACCGAATTCGTCGCTCCCATGAGAATTTACGGGGAGCCTACCGCAACCGGACGGCCGGAGTTGGGCGAGATCTGGCGTAGCCATCCTGCCGCAACTCGACTGGGCATCACCGTGGCCGGTTTTCCTAACCTGTTTATGCTGGTTGGGCCTAATACGGGTTTGGGTCACAACTCCATCATATTCATGATCGAGTGCCAAGTGCACTACATCCTGCAGGCGTTGCAAAGTCTGCGCAGGCGGGGGCAGCAGGCGCTGCGCTTGCGACCGGAAGTGCAGCAAGATGACTATGCACTCAACCAGCGCAAGATGAAGGGTACGGTCTGGGCATCAGGCTGCAAGAGCTGGTACCAGAATGCGGATGGCCGCATAGATACCTTGTGGCCAGGCTACACGTGGGAATACTGGCTCAAGACGCGCCGCTTTCAGGTCGCCGACTACCTCTGAATCAGTGCCCCAGGATCTTGGACAAAAAGTCGCGGCTGCGCTCGTTTTGCGGATTGTTGAAGAAGTCGTGCGGGTTGTTTTGCTCCACGATCTGACCCTGGTCCATGAAGATGACCCGATCAGCCACTGCCTTGGCAAAGCCCATTTCATGGGTCACGCAAAGCATGGTGATCCCCTGGTTGGCCATCTCGATCATCACGTCCAGCACCTCCTTGATCATTTCGGGGTCGAGTGCCGAGGTGGGCTCGTCAAACAGCATGATCTTGGGCTTGAGGCACAGCGCTCGCGCAATGGCTACCCGCTGCTGCTGACCGCCTGAAAGCTGCAATGGATACTTGGAGGCCTGCTCTGCGATACGCACGCGCTTAAGCTGCTCCATGGCCTTTTCTTCAGCCTCCTTTTTTGGCATCTTGCCAACCCACATCGGCGACAGGGTCAGGTTTTCCAGTACCGTCAGGTGAGGAAACAGGTTGAACTGCTGGAACACCATGCCGACTTCCTTGCGGACCTGGTCGATCGCTTTGACATCATCGGTGAGTTCAATGCCGTCGACGATCAGATGCCCTTGCTGGTGCTCTTCCAACCGATTGATGCAGCGAATCAACGTGGACTTGCCGGAACCGGACGGGCCGCAGATGACGATGCGCTCGCCCTTGGCAACGGACAGGTCAATATCGCGCAAAACATGGAAGTTGTTGCCATACCATTTGTTGACTTTGTCGAAGGTGATGATGGGTTCGGACATGGTTATCTCAGTTTGGATTTGTTGACTTGCTTCTCGATCCACTTGCTGTAGCGCGACATGGAAAAGCAGAACACGAAATAGATCAGGGCAATGAACAGGTAGCCTTCAATGCGAAACGGTCGCCAGTTGGCGTCAGCATTCATGGCCATGCCCATGGCACCTGTCAATTCATACAGACTCACAATGGCCACCAGCGAGGTGTCCTTGAAAGTGGAAATGAAGTTGTTCATGATGCCTGGAACTACCATGGCCAAAGCTTGTGGCAGCACGATCTTGCGCTGGGTTTGCCAATAGGAGAGGCCCAGGGTGGCCGCCGCTTCAATCTGCCCTTTGGGTATGGCCTGCAAGCCGCCGCGAATGACCTCAGCCATGTAGGCCGCCGCAAACAGCGTGATGCCGGCCAGCACGCGGATCAGTACGTCGATGTTGAACCCTTGCGGCATGAGCAGCGGAAACATGAAGGATGCCATGAACAGCACTGAGATCAGCGGTACGCCACGGATCAGCTCCACGTAGACCGTGCACAGACTGCGAATGGCTGGCATTCCCGAGCGCCGCCCCAATGCAATTACCAGAGCAATGGGAAAGGCCATGGTCATGGACAGCGAGGCCAGCAAAATGGTCAGTGGCAACCCGCTCCACAAATCGGTTTCTACCCGCTGTAGCCCGAAAATTCCGCCATACATCAGCACAAAATAGAGAATCAATACGCCGAGCCACAGAACCGGCAGCCAAGCCTTCCAGCAGACCCGCATGCAGCTGGCAACGATGAGTGACAGCAGCATGGTTGTGGCAATCAATGCGCGCCAGTGTTCCTCAAACGGATAGCGGCCAAAAAGGATGAAGCGAAACTTTTCGCGTACGACGCCCCAGCAGGCACCGGCGGCATCGTGGCAAACTTGGTAGTCCGCTACCCAGACTGCGTCCACCAGCGTCCAGCGCAGCAGCGGCGGCAGAATGGCCAGCAGCACGGCGCCAATGACGGCGGTGCCCAGCGTTGTTTTCCAGTCCCTGAACAGATTGATCTTGCACCAGGCGACAAAGCCGTCAGTATTGATGGGTGCGGGACGTGCCGCAATGGTTTGAAACGTTTGTGCGCTCATGGGTGTGTCCTCAACGTTCCTGAATTGCGGCGCGCGCGTTGTACCAGTTCATCAGCAGTGAGGTGAACAGTGATGTACTCAGGTAAACCAGCATGATGATGGCAATGCATTCCACTGCCCGGCCGGTCTGGTTGATGGCTGTATTGGCAATGGACACCACATCGGGGTAGCCAATGGCCACCGCCAGGGACGAGTTCTTGGTGAGGTTCAAAAACTGGTTTGTCATGGGTGGAATGATCACGCGCAAAGCCTGAGGCAGCATGACCAGGCGCATAGTTTGCCCCCGGCTCAGGCCCAACGCACTGGCGGCTTCGGATTGCCCCAGCGAGACTGCCTGAATGCCACCGCGCACTACTTCAGCCACAAAGGCTGCGGTATAGACAGTCAGACCCAGCAACAGCGACATGAATTCGGGTGTCAGTGAGCCACCGTTTTCAATCGCGAATTCGCCCTGCTTGGGTGCATTCCACTCAGAGTGCGCACCGCCCAGCACCCAGCCGAGCAAGCTGCAGCCCACCACGATGACCAGGGGTGCCCAAAACAGGCTTTTGGCCTTGCCTGTCAACTCAAAAGACCGAATGGCGTGACGGCGATACCACCACGCAACCACCAAGCCTGCCAACAGGCCCCAGGACGCCACCAGTTGTCCCGTCGCCCAAACGGGGATCGGAAAGTTCAATCCACCCTTGCTCAGATAGACGGGGCCCAGCACCCATGGCTCGGTGGCCGCTGGCAGCAGCTCGGTGAACATCAGATACCACATCAGCAACTGAAGCAGAACCGGGATATTTCGGAAAAACTCCACATAAGTCACGCACAGGCCGCGCACCAGTGCATTGCGCGAGAAGCGGCCGACACCAATCAGGGTGCCCAGTAAAGTGGTCAGAACAATGCCCAGCACCGCCACGCGCAGCGTGTTGGTCATGCCGATAAAGTAGGCGCGCCAGTAGGGCTCACCGGAATCAAAGGCAAAAATGCTCTCGCCAATGTCAAAGCCGGCTGCGCTGCTCAGAAAATCAAAACCGCTCTGGATGCCGCGCGCCCGCATGTTGGTTGCGGTGTTGTTGGCCAGGTACAGCACGGCCAGGGCGATCAGTGCCACGGCCACAATTTGATAGACCAGAGCGCGAAATGCCTGACTACGCCATGACCAGGTCTTTTTGGGAGGAGGGGAGGAGGGGGGGACAGTCATGGCGGCCCTAGCGTCAACAAACAAAGCAATGCAATCAGGAGAGGGGCGCACAGCGCGTGACCCTCGCCCCCAAAAATGGGCTCCGCGTTCAACGACGCGGAGCCAGTGGCTCGCTTAACGAATGGGCATCGCGTACTGGATGCCACCCTTGTTCCACTGGTTGTTTAGACCCCGTGGCAGTTGCAGGGCGGACTTGGGTCCGACGTTGCGCTCAAACATTTCACCGTAGTTGCCGGTGGCTTTGATGGCGCGCGCCATCCACTCCTTGTCCAGACCCAGCAGCTTGCCGGTGTCGTCAGTGGTGCCCAGGATGCGGCCGATGACGGGGTCTTTGCTATTGGCTTTCAAGTCATCCACGTTGGCGGACGTCACACCATACTCTTCGGCTTCCAGCAGGCCGTAAACGGTCCACTTGACAATGGCAGCCCACTCGTCGTCACCGCGGCGAACCAGTGGTCCCAGCGGTTCTTTGGAAATCAGCTCAGGCAGGATCAGGTGATCAGCCGGGTTCTTGGCAGACTTGTTGCGGACAGAGGCCAGTCCGGACGCGTCGGTGGTGTAGGCAATGCAGCGACCCGCGAAGTACGCGCCTTCCACGGCGTCGAGCTTTTCAAACACGACGGGCTTCACGTTCAATCCGTTTGCCTTGGAGTAGTCGGTCAGGTTCTTCTCGGTTGTTGTTCCGGATTGGACGCACACGGTTTGTCCCTTGAGCTGCTTGGCGCTCTTGATTTTGCTCTTCACGGGAACCATGAACCCTTGGCCGTCGTAGTAAGTCACGGCGGTCTGGCTCAGACCCAGGGATGCGTCACGTGTCAGCGTGAAGGTCGTGTTGCGCGACAGCACGTCGATTTCACCAGACTGCAATGCAGTGAAACGCGCTTGTGCTACCAGGGGAACATATTTCACTTTTTCCGAATCTCCCAGCGCGGCGGCCGCCACGGCGCGGCAGACATCGACGTCAATACCGGTCCATTTGCCGTTGGAGTCGGCTGCACTGAAACCCGCCAGGCCGGTGTGGACGCCACAAATGACATGCCCGCGTGCCTTGATGCCGTCCAGGGTTTTGCCTGCGTGGGCGGGTGCCGCCAGCAGGGCGCCCAATGATGCCGCTACAACCGCTGCCAATTTGGCTTGTTTCATTGTCATGACTCAATCTCCGACTAAAAAAGGGATGGAAAAAACGCAAAGCTTGCCCAAGCGCCAATGCAACGTGAATGTTAGCCCTACATCGCTATGGCGCCCACTCGGGTTTGCACGGGGCTGTCATGCGAAATTTGCATACGTAAATACCGCCAGCTCTTTCATGCACGCTCGCCGTCTGGAGCATATTTCATGCCAGTGGGTACTCACGGGGACCACTTTTGCGGCCTTCGGCTGCTGTGCGGGCACGTCACGCACGTGACTCAAATGGCCTGGTGGTTGGGGGCTACCCGGATGCGTCGCAGTTCCCGGCGCGATAGGCTCACCACGTTTATTCATTCAAGGAGTTTTGGTGCGTGCCCATTTCAAGTTTTGGCCCAAACGGCTGCCCCACGCCATCACGGTTCCCGCGACTTCCTTGTGGGACAACCTCGAGACCAGCGCCAGGCGTTACCCTGATAAGGCGGCACTGGTGTTCTTCGGTACAGTGTTGACCTACGCGCAGTTGCTGCAAAAAGCAGAGCAGCTTACGCAGTGTTTACGGGGGCTAGGGGTTAAAAAGGGTGACAGGGTAGTGCTGTGTATGCAAAACTGCCCGCAACTGGTGATTGCCCATTTTGCGATTTTGCGCGCCAACGCAGTGGTGGTTCCAGTCAACCCCATGAACCGTAAAGAGGAACTCAAACACTACATCACCGACCCCGATGCCAAAGTGGCTATCACCACGGCTGACTTGGCTGGCGAGTTGGCGGGCGCGAGTGATTCGCTGGCTGAAAGTGACCGACTGACCCACCTGATCGTGACGCACTTTACCGATGCGTTTGATGCGCGGGTGACTGGCGACGATGCACCGCCAGCGGCTTGGAATGACTGGCTGCAGACACGCCACGCGCTGCCACCGCTGCAAGGCGGTCGGACGCTCGACTGGAATCAAGCACTGGCCGGCGGCGGTGAGCTGCCAGCGATTCTGGTTGGCCCATCCGACTTGGCCATCCTGCCCTACACCAGTGGCACCACGGGTCTGCCCAAGGGCTGCATGCACCCACACAGCAGCATCATGCACAACGCCGTAGCCAGCGGACTGTGGGGCAACGGCTCAGCCGAGAACGTGGTGTTGGTCGTTGTGCCCATGTTTCATATCACTGGCATGGTTAGTCTGATGCACACCAGCATTCGCGGTGGCGCCACCTTGATCGTGATGCCGAGATGGGACCGCGATCTGGCCGGGCGACTGATCTCGCGCTGGCGCGTGACACACTGGACCAATATCCCCACCATGGTGATCGACCTGATGGCCAGCCCCAATTTCGCCAGCTACGATCTTTCCAGCCTGGTCTACATCGGTGGCGGTGGCGCCGCCATGCCGCAGGCGGTGGCTCAGCGACTGCTGGAACAGTTTGATTTGCGCTATGTGGAAGGCTATGGCCTGACCGAAACCGCAGCACCGTCCCATAGCAACCCCCCGGATGCGCCCAAGCAGCAGTGCCTGGGCATACCATTCATGGGGACGGACGCCCGCATCATTGACCCCGACAGCCTGAAGGAAATGCCGGTGGGCGAGGCCGGGGAAATCATCATGCATGGCCCGGAGGTCTTTAATGGCTACTGGAAGCGCCCGGACGCCACTGAGGCCGCCTTTATGGAGCTCGATGGCAAGCGCTTCTTCCGATCGGGTGACCTGGGTCGCGTGGATGAAGATGGCTACTTTTTTCTGACTGACCGCCTCAAGCGCATGATCAACGCCTCGGGATTCAAGGTCTGGCCGGCCGAGGTGGAGGCGCTGATGTACCGCCACCCCGCCATTCAGGAGGCCTGCATCATCTCTACCCCCGACAGCTACCGCGGTGAATCGGTCAAGGCGGTGGTGGTGTTGCGGTCAACCCATAGGGACTTGGTGACCGAGCAAGAGATTGTGGACTGGTGCCGTGAGAATATGGCAGTCTACAAAGTGCCACGCATCGTTCAGTTTGTTGACGCGCTGCCCAAGAGCGGTGCGGGTAAAGTGATGTGGCGCACACTACAGGAACTTGAAACCCCCACGCTTGAAGGGAAAACCCATGTTTGAAACCGCAATTGCGGGCAGCCTGCCCAAACCCGCCTGGTTGTCAGAGACCGAAAAGCTCTGGCCCCAGTGGAAACTCGCCGGCCCCGAACTGCAACAAGCCAAGGCCGATGCCACGCTGCTGTGGATCAAACAGCAGGAGGACGCCGGGCTGGACATCGTGGGCGACGGCGAGCAAAGCCGTCAGCACTTTGTGCATGGCTTTCTGGAGCAGGTGGAGGGCATCGACTTCGAGCACAAGGTCAAGATGGGCATTCGCAACAACCGCTATGACGCCATGGTGCCGCAAGTGGTAGCCCCGCTGCGCCTGAAGGGCCGGGTGCATGCATTCGAAGCACAACTGGCCCGGGCCCACACCAAAAAGAAGCTGAAGTTCACACTGCCTGGCCCATTGACCATCGTTGACACCGTGGCCGACTGTTTCTATGGCGATAAGCAGAAGATGGCGATGGCCTTTGCGGAGTTGCTCAACCAGGAAGCCCTGGCGCTACAGGCTGACGGTGTGGACATCATCCAGTTCGACGAGCCCGCCTTCAACGTGTATATGCAGGACGCCGCAGATTGGGGCGTCAAGGCCCTGGAAGTGGCCGCACGCGGGTTGACTTGCACGACTGCCGTGCACATTTGTTATGGCTACGGCATCAAGGCCAATAGTGACTGGAAGGAAACCTTGGGGCAGGAGTGGCGCCAGTACGCGCAGGTGTTCCCCGCGCTGGCTGCCAGTTCCATTCAGCAAGTCAGTCTGGAGTGCTACCACTCGCATGTGCCGCCCGACCTGATGGCGCTGCTCAAAGACAAGGACGTGATGGTGGGCGTGATTGACGTTGCCAGCGACGTGATTGAAACCCCCGAGCAAGTGGCTGACACGATTGGCGTAGCGATGCAATACCTGCCGCGCAACCGCATCTTCCCGTGTACCAACTGCGGTCTGGCGCCCATGAGCCGCGAGGTGGCGGTGAAGAAGCTGGAGGCCCTCGCCAAAGGCGCCGCGTTGGCGCGTGAGCGCTATGCACAGGCGGGATCAGGCGCATGACATCGACCCGACAACTACCCTTCGGATCGGCTAAAGAACTGGGCTTTTGCCCGCAGCGCACGCGACGGCTGGTGGAGGTGCTGCAGTCGGAGGTGGGCACGGCCCGCCTGCCAGGCGCCGTGGCCCTGATCGCACGGCACGGCCAGGTACTGCTGTGTGAGACCGTAGGCCAGCAGGACCCGACGGCCGGAATTCCGATGGCGCTGGACTCGATCTTTCGCATCTACTCCATGACCAAACCCATCGTCTCCGTGGCGGTGATGATGCTCATGGAGCGCGGGCAACTGTTGCTCAGCGACACCGTGGCGCAGCATTTGCCCGAGTTTGAAGACATCAAGGTCACCACCCACGTAGATGGCCACGCCGTGCAGCGCCGTCCCAAGGTGGCGCCTACGGTGCAAGACCTGCTGCGTCACACGTCCGGGTTGACTTACGAGATTTTGGGCGCTGAGCCTATTCAGCGCCAATATGCCCAGGCCCAACTGGCCACGCGCGATCGCACCAACCGCGAGTTCTCGCATGCCCTGGCCGCTTTGCCCTTGATGTTTGAACCCGGCACGGTATGGGAATACAGCCGGGCAACCGATCTGCTGGGTGCGCTGGTGGAGGTGGTCAGCGGCCAGACGCTGGGCGCATTCCTTCAAGACAACATCCTGGGGCCGCTGGCCATGGTGGACACCAGTTTTGTCGTTCCGCCCGACAAGCACCACCGCATTGCCCAGGCGTTTGAGAAGGACCCGGACGGTGGCATAGCCATGCGGCTCATCGATGTGCGCCAACCCGTAGCGATGGAAGCCGGCGGCTCGGGGCTGGCATCCACTGCGGCCGATTACGCACGCTTCCTGCAGTGCCTGCTCAATGGTGGCGAACTGCATGGCCAGCGCATCCTCAGCACCGCCACCGTGCGTTACATGACTGCCGATCACCTGGGGGATATACCTGTACACCGGGTAGGACGCTCGGGCGAATTGCTGCCACCGGGTCACGGCTTTGGTCTGGGCTTTGCCGTGCGCACCCAAGAGGGGGTAGCGGCTATGTCGGGCACCAAAGGCCTGTACTTCTGGGGCGGCATAGCAGGCACAACCTTCTTTGTCGACCCGGCCAAAGACTTCTTTGCCCTGATGATGATCCAGGCACCGAATCAGCGCGACTATTACCGCCCGCTTTTTCGCAACCTGGTCTATGCGGCTTTGCTGGAATAGTTATAAGAAAATAGGGTTGTAGCCCCCGTGGAATAAGCGTGAGAAGCTACAAAAAACGTAGCAACACACGCACCGGTTCACGTCAGAACGATCAGGTCTTGGCAACTTCCAGCACCAGTTTGCCAAAATTTTCACCGTTGAATAGTTTAAGTAGTGTCTCGGGGAAAGTCTGCAGGCCCACCACCACGTCTTCCTTGCTCTTCATGCGTCCGTCCTTGATGTAGCCAGCCATCTCGGCAATGGCCAGGTGGTAGCGATCAGCGTAATCGAACACCACAATGCCTTCCATGCGGGCGCGGTTGACCAGCAGGCTGAGGTAGTTCTTGGGGCCTTGAATGGCGGTTGTGTTGTTGTACTGGCTGATGGCACCGCAGATGATGATGCGCGCCTTGCGGTTGATCCGGGCCAGCACATCGTCCAGAATCTCGCCGCCGACATTGTCGAAGTAGATGTCCACGCCTTGTGGGCAGTGCTCTTTGAGGCCAGCGCGCACAGCGCCTGGCCCGGCCTTGTAATCGATGCAGGCGTCAAAGCCCAGTTCTCTTACCACCCATTCGCACTTGGCGGCGCCACCGGCAATGCCGACCACGCGGCAGCCCTTGATTTTGGCGATCTGGCCCACGGTCTGGCCCACGGCCCCGGCAGCGCCTGACACCACCACCGTTTCGCCCGGCCGTGGCATGCCCACGTCCATCAGGCCAAAGTAGCCGGTCATGCCTGGCATGCCCAGTACGTTAAGCCACTGGGTAAGGGTGCCTGCGCGCAGGTCGATTTTGAACATGCCATTGCGTTTGATTTCGTCCTGGCCCAGGGTGATGTATTCCTGCACACCAAAGCCAGCGCTCACGTGGTCGCCCACGACAAATTGGTCGCTTTTGGACGCGACCACCACGCCCACGCCACCTGCGCGCATGACTTCGCCAATGCCGACCGGGGCAATGTAGCTCTTGCCTTCGTTCATCCAGCCGCGCATGGCGGGGTCCAGCGAGAGCGCCAGCGTTTTGAGCGTGACGCCACCTTCTGCAGGCTCGGCGACGGGTTCGGTGGTGTGGCTCCAGTCCGTGGCTTTGGGCATGCCAACGGGGCGGGCGGCAAGGCGAATCTGGTGATTGACAAGGTTGGCGATGGACATGGAACGGACTCCGCAAGGGAAAAATGGGACGCAACCGGCGAGCGGGTTGCATGGGAGGCGCATAGTTGCGCGCCGCGCTGGCCGCCTGCGTTGCCAATGCGACAGACCCCAGCCAGCGCATGGGTTTGATTGCGTCTATGCTCGGCGCTTTACCAAAGGACGCTCCATGGCCACAGGCAAAGATTCCAGAAAATACGATGTCGTGCTGTACGGCGCCAGTGGCTTTGTCGGCCGCCAGACGGTGGCCTACTTTGCCGAACAGCCGCATGTCAAGGTGTTGGGACTGAAGTGGGCCATTGCCGGGCGCTCTGCCGAAAAACTGGAGGCCGTGCGCAAAGATTTTGGTTCCGCCACCATGGGTGTGGTTGTGGCTGAGGCACACGATGGTGCGGCCATGGATGCACTGGCCCGTAGCACGCGGGTGGTTCTTAGTACGGCGGGGCCGTTTGCGCTCTACGGCAGCGAACTGGTGGCCGCGTGCGTGCGCCACGGTACCCACTACGTCGACATCAC
>CAIYDK010000214.1 GCA_903924955.1 uncultured beta proteobacterium
CCAAAAAGATGCTCCGTGTTGTGCGTGACACCTGGCGCATACCGGTGCAACCATTGGGGGTAAATGCCATACACATTGACAAGCTTCCAATCATGCAACACGGCTGACTGTGAGGCCCCTGCATTGCAATCAATTCCGGTCTCCTCCCACACCTCACGCACAGCGGTGTGCACTAAGCCCTCATCCGGTCGATCTTTGCTGCCCGTCACGGACTGCCAATACTCCGCACCCAAGTCGTCACCGTCAGCCCGGCGAATCAACAATACGTCGAGCGCATCCGTGTAGATGACAACGAGTACCGATTCCGGAATTTTGTAGGGTTTGGCCATAAAAAAAGGGCGCTGCAATAGCGCCCTTTCATTGTGCACCAATGGCGCCTGTCAAGCGACTTTGGTGGCCTCGGGCGCACGCAAACGAATGTGCAACTCACGCAACTGCTTCTCGTCCACTGGGCTCGGTGCCTGAGTCAACAGGCACTGGGCACGCTGTGTTTTGGGGAATGCGATAACGTCCCGGATGGACTCGGCACCGGTCATCAGTGTGACGATACGATCCAAACCAAAGGCCAGCCCCCCGTGTGGAGGCGCGCCGTATTGCAATGCATCGAGCAGGAAGCCGAACTTGAGTTGCGCTTCTTCGGGCGAAATCTTGAGCGCGTCAAACACTTTTTGCTGCACATCCGCACGGTGGATACGGACCGAACCGCCACCCATTTCCCAGCCATTGAGCACCATGTCATAGCCCTTGGAAATGCACTTCTCGGGGGCAGTCACCATCCAGTCTTCGTGGCCATCCTTGGGCGCAGTGAACGGGTGGTGGGTCGCGGTGTAACGCTGCGCTTCCTCATCGAAATCGAACATGGGAAAGTCAACCACCCACATCGGGCGCCAGGCTTTCTCAAACAAACCATTCTTCTTGCCAAATTCGCTGTGACCCACCTTGATGCGCAAGGCGCCAATGGCGTCATTGACGATTTTTTCCTTGTCAGCGCCAAAGAAAATCAGATCTCCGTCCTGTGCGCCAGTGCGCTCCAGCACGGCGTTTAGCGCAGTGTCGTGAATATTCTTGACGATGGGGCTTTGTAACCCGTCACGGCCCTTGGATACATCGTTGACACGAATGTAGGCCAGGCCCTTGGCCCCATAGATCTTGACGAACTCGGTGTATGCATCAATCTCACCGCGGCTGATGCCACCCGATTCTTTGGAGCCGCCCGGGATGCGCAGCGCTACGACACGGCCATTCTTCATAGTCGCCGCGCCGGAGAATACCTTGAAGTCAACATCGGCCATCACGTCTGTCACTTCGGCAAACTTCAGGTTCACACGCAGGTCTGGCTTGTCAGAACCATAAAGATGCATCGCTTCCTGGTACGTCATGACTGGAAACTCGCCCAGGTCCACACCAATGGTGTTCTGGAACACGGTCTTGATCATGCCCTGGAAAATGTCCCGGATTTCCTCTTCGCCAAGAAACGAAGTCTCAATATCGATCTGGGTGAATTCGGGCTGACGGTCAGCCCGCAGGTCTTCATCACGGAAGCACTTGGTGATCTGGTAGTAGCGATCGAAGCCCGCCACCATTAACAACTGCTTGAACAACTGGGGAGACTGGGGCAACGCAAAAAAGTGACCGTCATGCACCCGGCTAGGGACCAGATAGTCGCGAGCACCTTCTGGCGTCGACTTGGTCAGCATGGGCGTCTCGATATCCACGAACCCATTGGCGTCAAGAAACTTGCGCACCTCCATGGACACGCGGTAGCGCAACATGAGGTTGTTTTGCATGTAGGGGCGGCGCAGGTCCAGCACGCGATGGGTCAGGCGTGTGGTCTCTGACAAATTGTCGTCGTCGAGTTGGAATGGTGGCGTAACCGACGGATTGAGCACGATGAGTTCGTGGCACAACACTTCAATTTTTCCACTCTTGAGCCCTTCATTGACAGTGCCTTCCGGGCGAGCGCGCACCAACCCTTTTACCTGGATGCAGAACTCGTTGCGAAGACTTTCAGCGACGCTGAACATTTCGGCACGATCCGGGTCGCACACGATCTGCACATACCCTTCCCGGTCTCGTAGATCGACAAAAATAACGCCGCCATGATCGCGTCTGCGATTGACCCAGCCGCAGAGGGAAACGGTTTCGCCCATTTGGGCTTCGGTCACAAGACCGCAATAATGAGAGCGCATGGCCATAGCTTGCTTTCAGATCGCCACCAGATGGGCGGCGGGTTTCATAAATAGGGTTATTTGGGTACTGTCACTTGCGACAGATGGGCTGAAGGTGGGACCGATCCCATGGAAATCACATACGTCAGCGCCTGATCAACGCTCATATCCAGTTCAATCACATCAGCCTTTGGCAACATCAGAAAAAATCCACTGGTGGGGTTGGGCGTTGTAGGCACATAGACACTCACGTAGTCACCACCCAGATGCGACGCCACCTCACCACTTGGTGTGCCCGTCTGAAATGCAATGGTCCAACTTCCAGCACGAGGGTACTGAATCAACAGCGCCGTGCGAAAGGCATTGCCGTTGCTGGAGAACAGCGTATCCGACACTTTTTTGACACTGTTATAGATAGATTTAACAATCGGAATATGGGTAAACATCCGATCCCACTGCTTGAGCCACCAGCGGCCCGCAACGTTGGAAACAAGCGCGCCAGTGACCAGCATGAAACTGGCAACCATGATCACGCCCAAACCAGGAATGTTGCGCAAGCGCTCGATCAAAGGCCCCAGGCTCTGCGGTGTCACCGCCGCCAAGCCGGACAACACACCGCCCAGAATGCCGTCCAGCGAATTGACAAGCCACGACAACACCCAGATGGTAATTGCCAGTGGCAACCAGACCATCAGCCCTGTCAGCATATATTTTTTGAACGGCACGTTAATTCCAGATTCGCGTAAAAATATTTTCAACCGCCAGAATCCGCTTTCGGTGCGGATACCTTGGGCGTTGCATCCGCTTTCGGTGCCTCTGCGACAGGGGCCGCCGCCGCGGCACCCGTGTCCGTCGTAGCGACGGCAGCGGGTGATGTCGAGCTACCCCCCTTGAAATCGGTGGCGTACCAGCCAGAACCCTTTAGCTGAAATCCTGCCGCCGTCAACTGCTTTTTGAATGCCGGTTGGGAACAAGCCGGACAAACATCGAGTGGCGCATCGGACATTTTTTGCAATACATCCTTGGCATACCCGCAGGACTCGCATTTGTAGGCGTAAATAGGCATGAAAGTTTGAATCAGACTCGGGGGTTGCAAAGCTTTCAATTATAAGGCGCGCTAGAACATCCTCACCCGGATGACGATTTGCATCACCAACATGCCCAAAGCAAAACCCACCACAGAATAAACCAGCCCTTGCAAGAGTCGGTTAGTACGTCGCTGCTCCACAAGCAGTTCCTCAACTGCCCGACTCGAGCGGGTGCCATCGTTGCGCAAAAAACTGGTTAGTAGCATCGGAAGTTCTGGCAACAGTTTGGCGTAGTGCGGTGCTTGCGTCTTGAGTTGCTCCATCAGCTTTTGCGGCCCGACCTGACCCAGCATCCATTGCTCTAAAAACGGCTTGGCAGTAGCCCATAGATCGAGGTCGGGGTCGAGTTCGCGGCCTAAGCCCTCGATATTGAGCAACGTCTTTTGCAACAAAACCAGTTGCGGCTGAATCTCAACTTGAAATCGACGCGATGTCTGAAACAGTCGCATCAACAGCATGCCGAGCGAAATCTCCTTAAGCGGACGATCAAAATACGGCTCGCAAACCGCCCGAATGCCGGCTTCAAGTTCATCCACCCGGGTCGTGCGGGGAACCCACCCGGACTCGATGTGCAACTCGGCCACACGCTTGTAGTCACGACGGAAAAAGGCCGTGAAGTTTTGCGCCAGATAATCTTTATCAGACTCAGTCAACGTACCAACAATGCCAAAATCCAGCGAAATATAGCGCCCAAATGTCTTCGGGTCGATGCTGACCTGGATGTTGCCGGGGTGCATGTCCGCATGGAAAAAACCGTCCCTGAACACTTGGGTAAAAAATATTGTTACGCCATCGCGAGCCAGCTTAGGAATGTCCACTCCGGCTTCCTTCAAGCGCGCCACCTGACTAATCGGCACTCCAAACATGCGCTCCATGACCATGACATCGGTTGCACAGTGGTCCCAAAAAATCTCTGGCACCAGCACCAGTTGCAAACTCTCCATGTTCCGACGCAGCAAGGCCGCACTGGATGCCTCGCGAATCAGATCAAGTTCATCATGCAAATGTTTGTCGAATTCAGCGACAACATCACGTGGGCGCAATCGTTTGCCATCCGCAGACAGGGTTTCTACCCAAGCCGCCATCATGTGCAGCAGTCGCAGGTCTTTCTCAATTGCAGCGTGCATGCCCGGTCGCAGTACCTTGACTGCAACGTCACGCAGTTGGCCATCCCGACCACGAAGTACCGCAAAATGGACCTGCGCAATCGATGCGCTGGCCACGGGTTCTTGTTCGAAAGACTCAAATATTTCGGCAATCGGTTTGCGCAGGGCTCGCTCAATGGTGGCCACAGCAACTGCGGAGTCAAATGGGGGAACCTGGTCCTGCAGTTTGGCCAGTTCATCGGCAATGTCCAACGGCAACAAGTCGCGCCGGGTCGACAGCACCTGGCCGAACTTCACAAAAATAGGACCCAGTCGTTCAAGCGCCTCACGTAAACGCTGCCCGCGTGGCATATCCAACGTGCGCCCCACGGTGAGTACCCGCGTCAACCGGGTGAGCCAAGGATTGTCAAACCCGCTTAGAACCAATTCATCGAGTCCGTATCGGAATACCACCCAAGCGATGAAAAAACCGCGTTGCAGGCGCCTCATGCGGGTGACCCACCAGAGTCATTTCGACTGCGTTGACCAACGAACTGCCGTACGCCATGCGCCAAGCTGCGTGCAACCTGAACCAGCGTATGGGCGGGCGCATCTCCCAATAGCCGGGCCAGGTCTTCCTCCAGATCCCAACGGACATGATCTATCAGCCAGCTGACCTCAGCGGCCAACTGCACATCTCCTTCGATACGAACGGCAGGTTTTCCGCGCTGCATCAACTCCTGTGCGATGGCTAGGGGGGACTCTTGCGTTATGACCAGTACAAGGTCGGCTTTCGCACCCTGCGCAGCCACGTCGAACAATCCAGCCGGGCTGACAAACAACCTGAAGGTGAAGGTTCGCCACTGCATGAGAACGACCCGGCCTTTTTGCCGGACCAACCGCTCCATGGCCTGGGGTTCCTGCATCAACACATGGTTAAGCAACAACACAATGCGTCGGTGCGTCTCGTCTACCGCCCAAACAGGCGGCGTCAGGGGGAGGTTAAAACTCTGGAGGATTGACTCCAACATAGAAAAGGGGGACTGCGTTGCCATAGTCCCCCATTATCAGGCACTGCCCCCAGCTTCTGGCTGCGGGCTGCAAACGTCCTATTGGAGTGCCTGCACTCCAGCAACCAGCCAGCCGCGGCTGCCATTGACTGGCTTGGTCATGTTCCAGACTTCGCGGAACGGGCTGGGTCCAGCGGAATCATCCTCGCGAATCATTCCGGAAAACTCAACGCTTGCCAGGTATTCTTCGGCGGTTTCCTCGATGCCAAGCAGGCGCGCCTCCAGCATGACAACATCCGTACGATTGGGATTTGCACCGGGATGGGTCTCACGCTCTGCAAGTTGCGATTGAATTTCGGCAAGCATGGTATCCGTCATCATTGCACGCAGTGATGGAATGTCAGACTTGTCCCAGGCAACCTGCAAAGTTACAAAATTTGCCTTTGCAGCAGACAGGAAGCCGTCAGCATCAAAACCGGCAGGAATGCCCCAGTTTTGGGATCCTGCCAAAGCTGAACCTATCATCGACCCGGAGGCTGCGTTAGCAGGCGCCTCAAAAGCCATACTACTGCGCTCCCAGGGTCTGGCGGACGCATCGTTGCCTACGTTTTCAGGACGATAAGGCTTAACCGGAGAGACGGGCACATTGCCCGCACCCTGAAAAGCAAACGGCGCGGTGGATTCGTTAACTGACGCAGCACGGCGTCGCATGAACCATCCAATTCCCATGACCACCGCCATCGCCAGCATGGCGAACATCAAAATTTGCCCCATGCCCTCCCCCATGCCAAGTGAATGGGCAAGCCAAGCCAGGCCCAATCCAGCTGCCAAACCTCCCAACATGGCACCCCAGGGGCGCTTGGGAGCTGCAACCGCCGGAGCCGGTTTGGCTGCGGCGTTAGCCATTCCCTGGGCAGGAGCAGCCGGCGCTCCAGGTGTCGCTTCGCGTTGCGTCACATTCGACGATTGCTTGCCAATCGACTTACCGCCGCCCATACGTTTGGCTGCCTCGGCATTGATGCCGGACAAGGCCAAAGCGGCAACTAACAAAACGGTCCAAATTTTCATAATGTCTCCATAGGAACGCAATAGCTGAGGCTAAACGTCAAATTCACAAGCCTCAGCACTTGATTCCAACATGTAATGCCACAACGCCACCTGTCAGGTTGTGATAGTCCACATGACCAAAACCCCCTTTATGCATCATGGCTTTAAGTTCGTCTTGCCCAGGGTGCATACGAATCGACTCTGCCAGGTACCGGTAGCTCGAATCATCCCCTGCAACCAACTTACCCAAGCGTGGCAAGACCTTGAACGAATACCAGTCGTACACTTTTTCCAGTGGTGCCGCTACCTTCGAAAACTCCAGCACCAATAACCGGCCGCCGGGTTTCAGGACGCGATTCATTTCTGCCAATGCGGCGTCTTTGTGGGTCATGTTGCGCAAACCGAAGGCAACACTCACGACATCAAAATAATTGCCGGCAAATGGCAACTTCTCTGCGTCGCACACCATCGTTGGCAAAGCAACGCCTGCGTCCAGCAGGCGATTGCGCCCCGTGCGAAGCATGGCCTCGTTGATATCGGTATGAACCACCTGGCCCGACTGACCAACCTTCTTTGAAAAGGCCAAGGCCAAGTCACCCGTGCCGCCAGCAATATCCAGTGCCCGGTCACCCTCCTGCAAATTGGCAACCATCACAGCGTAGGCCTTCCACGCGCGATGAAGACCCATGGACATCAAGTCGTTCATGAGATCGTATTTGGGCGCGACGGAGTCAAAAACACCCCGCACATGGCGCGCTTTTTCCGTCTCGTCAACCGACTGGAAACCAAAATGTGTAGTTGTCATACTGAAATCATACTGAAAAATGGGCGCCAGCGCGTGCAAGGACTGCCCCAGCAGCTACAAAAATTATAGCAAAATGACTATCAATGACTTGAGCAAGCCGAACCAGCCTTTGCCGCCATGGGCGCATCTCTATCGACATTTGCGGCCTGGAGTCGATCCAGATAATCCTGCCACAGCCGCTCATGCTCAGACCCCAGGAAATACAGGTAATCCCAGGAAAAAATGCCGGACTCATGTCCGTCGGAAAAACGGGGTTGGACCGCATAGTTGCCCACAGGGTCGAGCGCTTCCAGCCCCACGTCACGTTTACCGGTCTGCAAGGTTTCCTGGCCTGGGCCATGCCCCTGTACTTCAGCTGACGGGGAATAGACACGCATCAGTTCAAACGGAATACGAAAGCTCGCCCCATCTGAAAAACTCACCTCCAACACTCTGGATTGACTGTGAACCGTCAAATTCTGTGGCGCCGGCGCGCCGGTTTTTAAACCTGCCATTTTGTGAATTATCCGAAAGTGAATTAAACAATGACCCCGTCAGAAACGGCCCAACAAATTGATATGCAACTTTTGATTGCCACTTTGTGGCAAACCCGAACCTGCGACGTATGGCAAAGTGCTCCCCGCAATAACCCGACCAAAGTCCGCTGAAACGGTTAGATTAGGCAAAGCATAGCGCAAACCTATTCCCGCACTGGACAACGAGTCATTTGCTGGCTTCGAATCACTAGTTGGACTTCTGTTGCTTAACCACCCAGCATCGACAAAGCCAAGCAACCGCAAACCAGGAACCAACTCATGCGAAGTCAACTCGGTCGAAAACAATAGACCACTGTCGCCCGCTATCGGGCGCTCACTTGTACCGCGCACCGATGACGAACCGCCCAAACCAAATTGCTCACCGGAAATCAAGGCATCTGAGCTGAATTGGAACTGCCCACGCACACCCAGCAGCCATCCATTGGGCCACCCAGTTAAATAGTTGGCACCGCCACGCAATAGCTTCCAATTAGCAGTAACGATACGTGCATCCTCCGACTGATATGAAAGCAGATCATTGCCAGAGCCGCCCGACACGTTAGCGGCGAGGTCAAGGTTGTATCCCCATGCAGCAGAATCCGTCTCGACCCGAGCGTTGTACCCCATGGTCATCGGCCGACTGCGTCGCACCAACTGGCCCGCGAGTGGTAAGCCGTTGATTTGCGTTACGTCAAACTGCTTGTCGTCAATGTTCAACCCAACATAACTTCGATACCCTCCATTAGCTGGCAAATAATGGTTGTAGCTCAGACCCATTGTCTGGCCAGCACCGGTGCTGCTGAATGCACCAAAGTTTCCAACTACATCAGAACGGGTATAGCTGACCCCTAGCACTGCGCCCAAGCGAAAAAGAGGAACGCGATAGTTCAATCCAAACTGCTTTACATCCCCAGTTCGCTCCAGCGAAGTCGTATAAGCCGCCGTTAACTGGTGATCCAGATCGAAAAGATTCGAGTGCGACCCGGCCAGTGTCAAACGGTCATTGCCAGACGCTGAAGAGCCAGTATTGCTTTCACTGACCGAAAAATTCCATGGCTTGGTTTCCTTGACAATAATGCGTACATCAATCTTGTCCGCCTCTTCGGATTCCTTTAACGCGACCTGCAGTTGCTTGCCTTGCGATTCATTCGCAATAGCGGTTTGTACCGCCAATGCCTGAAAATTCGGGGAAGCGCCTTCTTTCAATTCAGGAATACTTGCACGGATATTGGATTCGCTGTAACGGTCACGTCCTTCAATCGTGACTTTGCCAATCACAAATTTCACAATATTTAGTGTGACCGACTTGCCTACTTCTTGAGGGGGCAACGCAACCTTATAAAGCGAAAACCCCTTGTCTTTAAGTGCAGCTTCCAAAGCCGCAGTCGCCCGCTGCAACGTGTCAATCGTCGCATCGGTTCTCAGAAAGGGAG
>CAIYDK010000215.1 GCA_903924955.1 uncultured beta proteobacterium
ACGGCGATGCTGTCGGTGCCCAAATCGAAAGTGGTGCGAGGTTTCTCGTTCTTCGGTGCGTCCTTTGTTTACATCATCTTTGAAGACGGTACCGACATCTACTGGGCCCGTTCTCGGGTTCTGGAGTACCTGAACTTTGCCTCCGGTCGCATGCCCAAGGGTGTTGCGCCACAGATCGGACCGGACGCCACCGGTGTGGGTTGGGTCTACCAGTACGCACTGCTGGGCAAGGACAAGACACTGGCCGAGCTGCGCAGCGTGCAGGACTGGTATCTTCGCTACCAGTTGACCAAGGCGCAAGGGGTGGCCGAAGTAGCCTCGGTGGGCGGCTTTGTGCAGACCTACCAGGTGACGGTGGACCCGGTGAAGTTGCGATCCTACGGCATCCCCTTGATGAAAGTGGCGCAGGTCATTCGTGACTCCAACCGCGATGTGGGTGGCCGCGCGGTGGAGATGGCAGAGACCGAGTACATGGTGCGTGGCAAGGGCTATCTGCGCGGCAAGAGCGACATCGAGATGCTGGTCGTGAAGAGCGACAAGGGCACGCCGGTACTGGTGCGTGATATTGGCCGTGTGGAAATGGTGCCCGATGAGCGGCGCGGCGTGGCCGAACTCAATGGCGAGGGCGAAGTGGTTGGTGGCATCGCCATGGCGCGCTATGGCCAGAATGCGCTGGAGGTGATCCACAACGTCAAGTCCAAGATCGAGGAATTGCAGTCGGGCTTGCCGGCCGGCGTTACGGTGCAGACCGTGTACGACCGCTCGGACCTGATTTACCGCGCCATCGAAAACCTGAAACGCACGTTGCTGGAAGAGTCGGTCATCGTGGCGCTGGTGTGCTTTGTGTTTCTGCTACATCTGCGCAGCGCGCTGGTGGCGATTCTGATGCTGCCGGTGGGCGTGTTGATGGCCTTTATCGCCATGCGTTTATTGGGCATGAACTCCAACCTGATGAGTCTGGGTGGCATTGCGATTGCCATTGGCGCCATGATCGATGCCGCCATTGTGATGATCGAGAACGCGCACAAGCACCTGGAAAAATTGGGGTCGGACGCCAATTTCGCGGCGCGTGCCAAAGCCATTCTGGATGCCTGCAAAGAAGTGGGCCCCGCGCTGTTCTTCTCGCTCCTGATCATCACCGTGTCCTTCCTGCCTGTGTTTACGCTCGAAGCGCAGGAGGGCCGTCTGTTCTCCCCGCTGGCCTATACCAAGACCTTCGCCATGGCCGGTGCGGCCATGCTGTCGGTGACGCTGGTGCCGGTGCTGATGCTGCTGTTCATTCGCGGCAAGATCATGCCGGAGGCGAAGAATCCGGTGAACCGCTTTTTGATCTGGGTTTACCGGCCCCTCATTGCGGGCGTCATGCGATGGAAGAAGTCCACCATCGTGGTTGCAGTGCTGACGTTGATCGTGTCGGTTTACCCGGCTTCGCAACTGGGCTCAGAGTTCATGCCTACGCTGAACGAAGGTTCGCTGCTATACATGCCCGCGTCCTTGCCCGGCATGTCG
>CAIYDK010000216.1 GCA_903924955.1 uncultured beta proteobacterium
ATTGATGCCAGCGGAAAGTACGTCTACGATGTGCGAACCGCTGAAGATGATCTTACGTTGCGTCAGGCCAAAGGTGAGTCACAATGGGCTGTACAGATCACGGCGCGTTACGAATTCTGATTCGGGTTCAGGCGCTTGTCGCCTGATTGGAAAAGCTCCCCCAGCTATGGTGGGAGCTTTTTTTTGCCCTGTTGGGTGCCTTGTCTCTTTGGTGGCAGGCGTTTGATCTGAGTCCCTTTACGCTAGTGAATATTTTTGTCGGAATGATCTATGAACCTTCGCCCCACCATCGACTTTCTGCTCAACGACTGGCTCGACACTCCCGCGCTGGCCCAGCGCGAGCGCTTTGCGGATCACTCGCGCGACACTTTTGACGCGGTGCTGGACACCTGCGAGCGTATCGCGCGCGAAAAATATGCGCCGTTCAACCGCCTGGTCGATGTGCAGGAGCCTCACTTTGATGGTGAAAAGGTCATCCTGCCTCAGGCCACCTTTGATGCCAACCGCGCTTACGCGGAGTCTGGCATGCTCAGCGCCGCGCAAGATTACGATGTTGGCGGCATGCAGCTGCCCTACAGCGTGGAGGCTGCCGCCAACGCCTTCTTTGCTTGTGCCTCCGTCAGCATTGGCTCGGGAATGCTCACCACGGGCAACGCCAACCTGCTGATGACGCATGGCACGGAGCTGCAGAAAGAAGTGTTTGCCAGGAACGAATTTTCCGGTCGCTGGTCGGGCACCATGTGCCTGAGTGAGCCGCAGGCGGGCTCCAGTCTGAGCGACGTGGCGACCCGGGCAGTGCCCGACGGTGATGGTTTTGAATCCGACCCGTTGGGTGCCCGCTATCGACTCAAGGGCAACAAGATGTGGATATCCAGTGGCGAGCATGAGCTGACCGAAAACATCATTCATCTGGTGCTGGCCAAAATTCCAGATGCCGACGGCAAACTGGTTCCAGGCACGCGGGGTATTTCGCTCTTCATCGTGCCCAAGAAGTTGGTCAACACGGATGGAACCCTGACCGGTGCGCGCAACGACGTGGCTTTGGCCGGCCTCAATCACAAACTCGGCTGGCGTGGCACCACCAATACGCTTTTGAATTTTGGAGAAGGCAAGTACCCGGTTGGGCAACAAGGCCCCTACGGCAAAGGTGCCGGAGCAGTGGGTTATCTGGTGGGTCAAGCGGGCAAGGGCCTGCACTGCATGTTCCACATGATGAACGAGGCGCGTATTGGCGTTGGTATTGCGGCCACCATGCTGGGCATGGCGGGCTATTACGCGTCTCTGGACTACGCCCGCAACCGCCCGCAGGGCCGCCCCATGGGTGCGGGTGGCAAGGACGCAAGTCTGCCCCAGGTAGCCATCATCGAGCACGCCGACGTCAAGCGCATGCTGCTGGCCCAAAAGGCCTACTGCGAAGGTGCGCTGGCGCTGGAGTTGTACTGTGCCCGTTTGGTCGACGAACACCACACCGCTGGAGGTGACGCCGCAAATGATGCGCGCCTGCTGCTAGAGGTGCTGACCCCTATCGCCAAAAGCTGGCCCAGCGAATGGTGCCTGGAGGCCAACTCGCTGGCCATCCAGATCCATGGCGGATACGGTTACACACGCGACTTTCCGGTGGAGCAATACTGGCGCGACAACCGCCTGAACATGATCCACGAGGGCACGCACGGCATACAGGCCACCGACCTGTTGGGCCGCAAAGTGTTGATGGAAGAGGGCAGGGGGCTCACACTACTGGCTGCGCGCATGACCGCCACCATGAAGCGCGCCTACAAGGTACCTGTCCTTGCAGAGCACGCCGATGCCCTGGGCGCGGCGCTCAAACAGGTTGCCGTGGCCACGCAAAGGGCATGGGCTACCGGCAACGCCACCGAGGCATTGGCCAACGCCGTGCCCTATATGCAGGCCTTTGGTCACACGGTGCTGGCGTGGATTTGGCTGGATGTAACCCTGAAGGCCTTGGAAGGCGACGCAGACCAGTCCAACCCGGCCACACAGGGTCGAATGGGCGCAACGCGGTTCTTTTTTCGCTACGAGCTGCCAAAAATTGGGGCCTGGTTGGCGGTCGTGGAAACGCGCGACCTGACCTGTGCCACCTTCCCGGAAAACGCTTTCTGACTATTCAATTCCATGGTCGAAGACATCGACCAACTGCGTGATCCACTCTTCGACTTCTCCAGCATCCATTGACAAGGTGCTGCCTACGTAGTCGCCGCCCTTGGCCCACTCGACATTGGAATGGATGGGGTTATAGCGCTGTATGGCTTCTTCAGCAATGATGTTCATGGAGATCATGCGGGCCACTTCAACGGGCACCTTTGGATCCAGAAACACCTCGTAGTCGTGGTGCAGTCGAATGGCCAATGTGACGCTACCCGATAGCCCCCACGTTTTGGCCATCAGCGCACCAATGAGCGCATGGTCGGTATGGTGCATCGACTGCTCGATCGCAGTGAATGAGCGTTCTGTGTCTTCGTTGGCCATTTCCAGAGTTTTCACGTAGGTAGGGAATCTGTGCATGAGCAGCGGGATTCCTACGTCGCAAAAAAGCCCAAAAGTCTGGGCCAAAGCGACATCCACCAGGCCTGTTAATTTGGCCATGCGTGTCATGGCTTGGGCGCGCCGAGCCGATGTTTCATAGAAACGTTCAAGGGAACTGGCATCACCTTTGAGAAGGCTGCGCAATGCCAGTGCGGCGACCAATATTGCGAGTTGTTTCAACCCTATCAATCCAACCGCTTGATCAACCGACTCAGCGCGCCTGCTGAGCCCATACAGCGGCGAATTCACCGTCTTGAGAACGGCAAGGGTCAGCCCGACATCCTGCCCGATGATCTGAGCGATACGACGCATGTCCGGGTCATGCTTTGCCATTTCCTCCTGCATTTGTTGCACGACGATGGGGCGCGGGGGGATCGGAATGTCCTTGATAAGACCGCTCAAGGCCGCCGAAATCAGTTGTGCTTCCGCACCGTGAGCAGTGATTGCTATTGACATTGCTTTTACCATTTGAATTTTCGAATTATTGAGGGGCATTCTCAGGGACTGCATTCAATGCGACCTGGGTAACGCCGTGTCTGGCATGTTGCCACTGAATCATTACGGGCCGATGACTGCGCCATATCCTCGCTGAAGCTTCTGTTAACACTCAGGTATCGCCACTGAGACAGCCTTTAACGGGCGAATCCCTTAAATTGCAGCACAATGATTTTTTTGGAGACTTGACTGATGACTGCTCGCACCATCCAACAACTATTTGACCTGACCGGCAAGACCGCACTCGTCACCGGCGGCTCGCGCGGCCTGGGCTTGCAAATGGCCCACGCACTGGGCGAGGCGGGCGCCAAAATCATGCTCAGTTCACGCAAGGCTGAAGACCTGGAGCAGGCCTGCTCCGAACTGCAGGCAGCAGGCATCGACGCCCGCTGGATTGCCGCCGACTGTGCAAAAGACGCCGAAATCATGCGCCTTGCCGACGAAACCCTGCAGCGCATGGGGGATGTGGACATTCTGGTCAATAATGCCGGCGCTGCCTGGGGTGCTCCGGCCGAAGACCACCCGGTGGACGCCTGGGACAAGGTCATGAACCTCAACGTGCGGGGCTACTTTCTGTTGAGCCAGGCCATTGCCAAGAAGAGCATGATTGCCCGCCGCTCGGGGCGCATTATCAACATCGCATCCATCGCCGGGCTCAACGGCAACCCCGAAGGCATGAACACCATTGCCTACAACACCTCGAAGGGTGCGGTGCTCAACTTCACCCGCGCGCTGGGTGCGGAGTGGGGCAAGTACAACATCACGGTCAATGCCATTTGCCCGGGCTTTTTCCCCAGCAGGATGACAGCCGGCACGCTCAAGGCTTTGGGTGAAGAAAAGCTGGCGGCCGGTGCTCCGCTCAAACGCTTGGGCGATGACGAAGATCTGAAAGGCCTGTGCGTTCTTTACGCATCCGATGCTGGTAAGCACATCACGGGTCAGTGGCTGGCGGTGGATGGCGGCGTGAGCGTCGTGACCGGTGGTTGATATGACCCCCACGCTTGCCACTGCGTGTGCTGCGCTGCCCCCCAAGGGGGCCGTGCCTTGCTTGGGGCGGCCCTGCGCTGCGGCGTCCGTATGAACGACTTTTGGGATAAAGCTGTCGGCTTCGGGGTGGATATCCCCTTCGTCACGCTGCTGGGCTTTGAGTTGACGCAGTTTGAAGGCGGCCACTCCGAGATTGCGTACACCGCCCAACCCGAACACCTCAACTCGTTCTCGGTCACCCACGGCGGCGCGCTGATGACCCTGCTGGACGTGTCCATGGCCACCGCAGCGCGTAGTCAAGTGCCCGAGATGGGCGTGGTCACCATCGAGATGAAAACGTCGTTCATGCGGCCCGCCATCGGGCCGCTGGTTGCCAAGGGCGAGCTGATGCACCGCACCGCCACCATGGCCTTCACGCAGGCGACTGTGTTGGACGCCCACGGCCACAAGTGCGCGCACGCAACCGGAACCTTCAAGTTTGTGAAGCGTCTGCCCACGGGCAACAAGACAGTCCATCCGCTGAATGGGCCGACGAACAGCATTCGCACCGACTAAAAAGGCCTCCAGCCCCCGTCAATACTGCGCAAGCAGCTATTTTTTCCATAGCAATTCAATTCAACTATCCGAAATTTCCATGCCAACCAACCAACAAATCCACCTCGACAACCGCCCCACAGGCGAAGCCGTTGCCAGCAACTTCAAGCTCGTCACCGCTGAGACCACGGCCCTGCAAGGCGGCCAGGTGCTGGTACGCCACCACTTCCTGAGCCTGGACCCGTACATGCGCGGGCGCATGAACGACGCCAAGAGCTACGCCCAACCGCAAGCGCTGGGTCAAGTCATGCAGGGTGGCACGGCGGGCGAGGTCGCCGAATCCCGACACCCCAAATTCGCCGTGGGCGACAAAGTCGTGGGCATGGGTGGCTGGCAGGAATACAGCGTGGTGGACGCCAATCAGCTTGGCGCACTGCGCAAGGTCGACACCACCCACGTGCCGCTCAGCGCCTACCTGGGCGCTGTCGGCATGCCCGGCGTCACCGCCTGGTATGGCCTGGTCAAGATCATCGAACCCAAAGCCGGTCAGACCATGGTGGTGAGCGCGGCAACCGGCGCAGTGGGCAGCGCCTTTGCCGCCTTGTCCAAGGCACGCGGCTGCCGCACGGTGGGCATTGCGGGGGGGCCTGACAAATGCAAATACGCGGTGGATGAACTGGGCTTTGACGCCTGCGTCGACTACAAACTGCACACCACGGCGGGAACCTTGGCAAAAGCCATCGCCGCCGAGTGTCCCAATGGCATTGACGGCTATTTTGAAAATGTGGGCGGCATGGTGCTGGACGCCGTTTTGCCACTCATGAACGCCTTTGGCCGCATTGCAGTGTGCGGCATGATTGCCGGCTACAACGGCGCACCGCTGCCATTGACCTATCCCGCGCTGATTCTGATGCAGCGCCTGAAGGTGCAGGGCTTCATCGTCAGCGAGCACATGGAAATCTGGCCCGAGGCGCTGACCGAATTGGGCACCATGGTCGCCACCGGCAAGCTGCGTGCGCGTGAAAGCATTGCGCAGGGCCTGGCCAGTGCACCCGAAGCCTTTTTGGGTCTGCTCAAGGGCAAGAACTTTGGCAAGCAGCTGGTGAAACTCGTATGACAGACATCATCCTGCACCACTACCCCACATCACCCTTCGCCGAAAAAATCCGGCTGGTGCTGGGCTTTAAGCAACTGGCCTGGAAGTCGGTCATCATTCCGGCCATCATGCCCAAGCCCGATGTGGTGGCGCTCACCGGCGGCTACCGCAAGACGCCCATTCTGCAAATCGGCTCCGACGTGTATTGCGACACCGCCCTGATCTGCGATGTGCTGGAGCACATCCAGCCCACCCCCACGCTGTACCCGCCAGAGTACAAAGGCATGTCGCGCGTGCTGGCGCAGTGGGCAGACACGACTTTGTTTTGGGCGGCCATGGGCTACAACCTGCAGCCCAAGGGGGCAGCCGCCATGTTTGAAGGCGCGCCACCCGAGGCGGCAAAGGCGTTTGGCGCAGACCGCGCCGCCATGTCCGCCGGCATGAACCGCCTGCGCCCCGGCGACGCCACGGCTGCCTACAAGTCGTACCTGCGCCGCATCAATGACATGCTGGACGGGGACAATTTTGTGCTGGGCAGCGCGCCCTGCGTGGCCGACTTTGCCTGCTACCACCCCCTGTGGTTTACCGCCAAGCGCGTGCCGGTGATGGCTGGCATTCTGAGCGCCACACCAGCGGTTGGTGCGTGGATGGACCGCATGGCGGCGATCGGTCATGGCAATATGGAAAAATCTTCTGCTACGGAAGCGATAGCGGCTTGCGCAGCGTTTACGGGAGCTGCAGCCCAGTTGGATACTATTTTTCAGGATGAGCATGGCATTCCACTGGGCAGCCGCGTGAGCGTGGCTGCGGACGTATTTGGCCAGGAAGCGACTGAGGGCGAACTGGTCGCTGCCACCCGCACCCGCTACACCCTGCGCCGTACCGATGAACGTGCCGGCACGGTGCATGTGCACTTTCCCCGTATTGGCTATGTGCTGCGGGCGGTGCAAAGCGCATGATTCCTCTGGTCTGGAAGCGGGTTGCGTTTTGCGACCTGACCCCGCACCAGCTCTACGAGCTGCTGCAGCTGCGCACCGAAGTGTTCGTCATGGAGCAGAAATGCGCCTTTCAGGACATGGACGGCAACGACCACCTGGCGGTGCACCTCCTGGGAACCGCCTCTGGAGCAGGGCAGGGCGAACGGCTCATGGCCTACGCACGGCTGTTCCCGGCTGGAATCAAGTTTGCCGAGGCCAGCATCGGTCGGGTCGTCACCCGCGACGCCGTGCGCGGCACGGGCCTGGGCCACGTGCTGATAGGCGAGGCCATCGCTTCGGTAGCGGCACTGTGGGGTATGCAGCCCATTCGCATTGGCGCACAGACCCACTTGACCCCCTATTACCGCCAGCATGGCTTTGTCGAGGTGGGTCCGACCTACCTGGAAGACGGCATTGACCATCAGGACATGGTCTGGCAACCGCCACCCAACTAAAGCGACAACGTAAAACCGCACGGAGTAATTTTTAATGATTTCTGACTTCAAGAACAAAACCGCCGTACTTACCGGCGCGGGCTCCGGCTTTGGCCTGGAATGCGCCCGTATTGGCGCCAAGCTGGGCATGAACCTGGTGCTGGCCGATGTGCAGCAAGACGCGCTGGACCGCACGGTTGCCGAAATGCAAGCTGCGGGCGCCCAGATGCTGGCCATGCGCGTGGACGTGTCCAAGGCAGAGCAGATGCAAGCCCTGGCCGATGCCACATTTGCGCGCTTTGGCGCTCCGCACTTTGTGTTCAACAACGCGGGCGTGGGCGCTGGCGGCCTGATCTGGGAAAACTCTGTGCAAGACTGGGAGTGGGTGTTAGGCGTCAACGTCATGGGCGTGGTGCACGGCGTGCGCCTGTTCACCCCCATGATGCTGGCCGCCGCCAAGGCAGACCCCGCCTACCAGGGCCACATCGTGAACACGGCCAGCATGGCGGGTTTGCTGAATGCGCCCAACATGGGAATCTACAACGTGAGCAAGCATGCGGTGGTGTCCCTCAGTGAAACCCTGTATCAGGATCTGGCCCTTGTGACGGATCAAATCGGCACCAGCGTGCTGTGCCCATTCTTTGTGCCCACCGGCATCACGCAGAGCCACCGCAATCGGCCTGAAGCGCTTAGCACGGGGGGCAGCAAGCCGACCCAGAGTCAACTGATCGGGCAGGCGATGAGCGACAAGGCGGTCAGTAGCGGCAAGGTGACCGCGGCCGAGGTTGCGCAAATGGTTTTCAACGCCATCGCGGCGAATCAGTTCTATATTTACAGCCACCCCAAGGCCATTGGCTCGGTGCAGACCCGCATGGAAGACGTGCTGCAGGCGCGCAACCCGACCGACCCGTTTGCGCACAAGCCGGAGCTGGGCGTTGAACTGAGGCGCGCACTTCGCGCGTAACAGCTTTTGCGCGGCCGGCGCAACACGGTCGGCGCAACCACGCATGACCTAAACGGTTTCAGTTAGACTGAACCAAAGGAACCAACTCTATGGCAGGCGTATTCGGTAAAGATCCCAACATGAAGAAAAGCAACCATGCGGAGCTCGAAAGGCTCAACTTGGAGCGCAAACGCAAGTTGGCAGAAGCGGCAGTCAAATTCACCAAAAAGAGGCCGATCGCTCCTGGCAGCGAAGCAGTTGTGAAGTGAATGGGTTCATTGGGTGGGGATAACAACAACCAATTTCGAACCCGCATAGATGTATTGACACCATGCAATGCAATTTACTTTCAGCCTTGTTTTTTAACCTACTACGTGCATTTGCCACAGCGATTTTCTGCATTTCGCTAGCCCATGCCGCCGATGGTCAGGGGCGGCGAGTAGCCCTTGTGATTGGCAACGGAAATTACCTGCAGACTGGCCTACCCAAACTGACGAATCCCACCCATGATGCCGAAGACGTCGCCAGAGCATTGCGTGGTTTCGGCTTTGAAGTCTTGGAAAAAAAGGACCTGACGCTTGAAGGAATGAACCAGGCGATCGCTGAATTCGGCAGCAAGATTGGTGGCAGCGAAGCCGCACTCTTTTACTATGCCGGGCATGGAATCCAGGTCAAAAATCAGAATTACCTGATACCGGTGAATGCCACGATAGAAAGCGAGGCCTCGGTGCCCTATCAAGGCGTCAGTCTCAATCAAGTTCTTGACGAGATGGATAACGGCAAAAGTGGTGCCAACATCGTGATGCTGGATGCCTGTCGAAACAATCCGATCAGCGGAAAATTTCGCTCCGGCCATTCGCGTGGGCTGGCCAGTCCCGGTAACACGCCGAAAGGCACCGTGATTGTCTATGCCACCGACCCAGGCAACGTCGCCGCTGATGGCGAAGGGCGCAACGGGCTATTTACGGCCGGTTTATTGACCGCCTTCAAAGGAAAAGACTTGAGCCTTGACGGCATTTTGACTGTCGCCAGCGCCGAAGTCGAACAGGCCAGTGGCCAAAAGCAGACGCCTTACGTCAATGGCCCGAAAACCCTGCAAAAGAGTTTTCATTTCCGCGTCACCGTTGAACCCGGTCACGGAGAAATTGAAAAGACCTTTTGGACCAGTATCGAACGCAGCACCGACTCCGCTGACTTTGAAGCCTACCTGAAGAAGTACCCAAAAGGAAGCTATGCATCGTTGGCCGAAAACCGGCTTAAAGTGTTGAAGACCGACCAGCCACCGCCTGCTGCTACACCAGCGCCCACTTCATCCACTGCGTTCGACGGACATTGGGCAACCATGCTGGTCTGCGAAGATGTTCGCGACAAAGGTACTTTGATCAAGGGCTACACCCACCGATTTTTCGTCGACGTCCAGGACGGTCGGTTGAAGGGGAAGCGCGGACAAGCCGGCCAGGCAGATTCTTTAACCTTGGACGGTTTCATTCAGGCTGACGGAGCGGCCGAGATCACCGCCAAAGGCCTCACTGGCAAGCCGGAATATAGCGTGGGCCTGGTTCAACCCAGCGCACCGTTCACTTACCATATGCGCGGCGCCTTCACAAAAACAAGCGGCAAGGCAACGCGCATTGAACTCAGGCCCTGCGAAGCCACTTTCTTCAAGAATTAGTGCGTTTTCACGCTTGCGCGCCAGCATGGTCTGGCCGCCGAAAACGCCGTGCTCAGTGGCACTTAAGGTCTGGCGCTCAATCCCTCGAAGCAAGTGCTGAGCACTAAAGCAACGATTTCGTCGTGGGTGTACAGCTCGCCCATTTTCAAAAATTCCAGCACCGGGTCGCAGGCGCGGGCGTATAGGGTGTACAGGACTGCAATGGATGGGAGCTTTGGATTGATTACGCCTTGCGCCTGAGTCGCCTCAATCCAGGCGCCCAAACGGTCGCTGACGTCCATCAGCCCATCCATATAGTCTTTGCTACCCATGAGTGTGGTACGCAGGCTGGAGTTTTGGCTGGGTAGCGAGGGCATTTCGCCGGCGAGCTTCAGGCGCATGGTCCACTCGACCACGTTGCGCAGTTTTTCTATGGCCGTGGAGTTGGTGGGCAACGCGTCCAAAAATGCCTGCGCCCGGCGCATGACCGACACCATCGCTGCGGCGGCCAGGTCTTCTTTGCTGGGGAAGTGCTTGTACAGGCTGGCTTTGGCAATGCCTACATCGGCCGCCACCTCATCCACCGTCATGGCCTCAAAGCCTTTTTCGGCCAGCAGGCGGTTGACGGACTGAATGATCGCGTCTTCACGCGCCAACAGCATTTGCGCTTTGAAAGAAACCTTGATGGGAGTAGTGCTAGCCATGCACCAAATTGTATCCGTATGAGTTGTGAAATAGAATACATTGATGATAAAAATACTGATCAGTAGCAATAAATACTGTTTGGTATAGAATTTGTCTCATCAATTTAAAGGAGTGCGTGTGTCGATCAAAGTTGCCATCGTGGGTTCCGGTATAGCGGGTTTGGCGGCAGCCCATGCGTTGCAGGGCAAGGCCGATGTCACGCTGCTGGAGGCGGGTAGCTACTTTGGCGGACACACCCATACCGTCGATGTGACGCTACCCACGTCCCACGGTGTGGTCACACACGGGGTGGATACCGGCTTTTTGGTGCTCAATGAGCGTACCTACCCCCAGCTGATTGCGTTGCTGGCCGAGCTGAATGTGGCCACCGTCAAGTCCGATATGTCGTTTTCGGTGCAGGCTCAGGATTACGCCAATGGCCAACCCATGGAGTGGAGCGGCTCCAGCCTGAACACCGTGTTTGCACAACGTTCCAATCTGGGCAACCCGCGCTTTTGGGGGATGTTGCGTGACCTGCTGCGATTCAATGCACTGACGACCAAAA
>CAIYDK010000217.1 GCA_903924955.1 uncultured beta proteobacterium
ACAGTCACGTGCTGCTCTTTGCCCCGGGTATCGGTGAAACGGAAGTCAACAAACTTGACTTCGTTGTCTTTCACCATCTTCATGACGTCTGCGACGGTCTTGGCCATCAAATACTCCTGGTTGGAACGTTGTTGAGAAAGTAACTGGGTAATCTATGCAGTTTTTGTGCCAATGCCTGTGCTGCTCCGAATATCCCGCAGGCCGTATTTTGCCCTGAGATTGGCCCGGATTGGCTGGCCTCAGCGGAACATTAAGCGCCTTGTCTTGGTGCAAAACCGGAACGCACCAAACTAGGGTCGTTAGTTCTGCACCAATTCAGGGCCGAGTCGGGCGTCAAAGCCTTTCAAACCCTGCAGCAAGGCAGGATAGGCCTGTGCGACCGCTGTCGGCTCGCCCTTGACACCGAGTTCAATATGGCGCCCGTATTGCGGGTGATCAACGCTTGGAAGGCTGAAGACCTTGACCCCTGGGTAATCGCGTTCGATGTCCTGCATCAAGGGCGTCAGCGTGGCCTCCATGGCGCCATAAACAATGACTGATTTCTCGATCCATGCGGCACTGCGAAAGTGCTGCGAATAGAGGGCCTCAAGCACCCCTTCAATCATCGGCCAGGCCATGACCGGAAACCCAGGCACGAAATGCACATGACCGCAACTGAATCCGGGGATCTTGTTAAAGGGGTTGGGAATGATAGAAGCACCTACCGGGAACATCCCCATATTCAGGCGGTGGATGTTGTCCGGGCGATCCGGCTCGTAAACCGTGCCCTGTTCCTTCGCCATGTCCTGCATGCGCTCGCGAATCAGGGCTTCGGCCTGCGGGTGCAGCGCCAGTTCCAACCCGAGGGCGCGCGCCGCGCATTGGCGGGTGTGATCGTCCGGCGTGGCGCCAATGCCGCCGCAGGAGAACACTACATCGCCCGAGGCAAAAGCGCGCTCCAGGGTGGCAGTAATGCGGTCCGGTGAATCGCCGACGTAATCGGCGTAATCAAGCTGCAGACCTCGTGCCTTGAGCAGTTCGATGACCTTGGGCAGGTGCTTATCAGCACGCTTGCCCGAAAGGATCTCGTCGCCGATGATGATCAGGCCAAAGCGGGGCGGCAAAACGCTATTTGAAGTTGGTATCGGGTTCATGCGGCAATGGTAGCGCCTGGACGGCAATCGTCTGTGGCGCGGCACTGGGCGCTGCCGCATCAATGCGCAATGCCTGAAGTGCAGCCAGACAGTAATGGGCGAACCAGAGCGAGGAAAAAGCAAACACCAGCGTGTAGATCCAGACTGCCACCGGCACTAGTAAAACAAACGCCGCCGCCAGCAGTGCACCGGAGGCCCAGATCAGGCTCGGCGCTGCGCCCATGAAACCGCACATCACACCCATCACCAGCAACCAGCCACGATGCCGGCGAAAGATTTCACTGCGCTCCTGTGCGCTGGCGTGCTCGGCCATGGCGTCAAACGCCATGATGCGGTAAGTCAGCCAGCCCCAGATCAGCGGTGGCAGCACCAGAATCAGTGGCGGCACCAGCCACAGCGGGCTCGACAGCAGCAAAGCAAGCAGGGCCAGCAGCGTCAGACCAGCGGCACGCAGGGCGCCAGAAAGCACACCGCCACCGCGCTTGCGTTCAAGTTGCGCAAAACGCCGTTCCGCCACCAATTGGGTCAGTGCCGGCGTCATCAGAAAGGCCACCGTCAACAGCGACAGCAGAACGATCAGCGGCGTCACCGTGAAAATCACAATCAGCGGCGCCAGCACCATCTTCAGGCTGCCCAGACCCGCGCTTTTCAACCAGGGGCCGACCGTGCTGATCACACTCGAAGCCTCCAGCCCCGAGCGCACCCAGTCCAGCGCAGCTTCCCAGTACCAGTAGCCCAGCCCGAGCGTGAGCGCGATCATCAACAGCAGCGGCAGAAACGAAAGCGCTATCACGCGCGGCCGGATGCAGTAGGCCACCGCGCGCCAAAAGGAATCAAAAAACAGGTTCATGCGACGAGCATAACGGGCGGCTGGCTTCAGGCTGCGATAAGGGCAAGATCAGCATGGCTTAACCAACGCCACTGCCCCGGCGCAAGATCATCGGGCAGCCGCAGGCCGCCGATCTGCGAGCGCTGCAAGGCCTCAACCCGGTTGCTCACTGCCGCCACCATGCGCTTGACCTGATGGTATTTGCCCTCGGTCAGCGTCAGGCGCAGATGGTGTTCATTGATCGCCTCGCAGGCGGCGGCGCGTACCGGCTTCGGGTCATCATCGAGAACTACACCGGAGAGCAGTTTGGCAACCTGGGCCTCGCTGATAGGGTGCTTCACTGTCACCTCGTAGACCTTGGGCACGTGATGGCGCGGCGAGCTCATGCGGTGGATGAACTTGCCATCATCGGTCAGCAGCAACAGCCCCGTTGTATCTTGGTCGAGGCGTCCCACCGCCTGCACCCCCTGCACCGCCCCTTTTTGTGGGCGCAGGCGCAAGGGCGACGGCAACAGCGTGTAGATACTGGGGTAAGTCGAAGGCTTTTGCGAGCACTCGGTGGCGCTTGGCTTGTTCAGCATCAGGTAGGCTTTTTCCTGGTACGGCCAATCCACGCCCTGCACCCGAAAGCGAAGCCCCTCGGCCACGAACTCGGCGTTCGACTCGGTATAGACCGAGGCCGGCGCTTGCGCTGAGGGATACACCTGCACCAAGCCCTGCTGGACCAAGCCGGCGCAGACGCGCCGCGTGCCAAAGCCCTGCGAATAAAGAATGTCTTGAAGCTGCATGACGCGAGTATCTCAAAACGAAAACGCCACCTTGTTAACCAGCCAAGGTGAGATACTTTGCCTCACCTATGAAAGAACAGTTTTTACTCGATCCTGACCTGATCTTCCTCAACCACGGCTCGTTTGGCGCCTGTCCACGGGAGGTGATGCAGGAATACCAGCGCTGGCAGTTGGAGTTGGAGCGCAACCCGGTCGAATTCCTTGGGCGGCGCTCGGCCGAACTGCTGGCGCATTCGCGTGCGCTGCTGGCCAAAACGCTGGGCGCCAATCCGGCCAACCTGATCTACCTGCCCAATGCCACCACCGGTGTCAACACCGTGGCGCACTCCCTCGTTCTGCAAAGTGGCGATGAAGTCCTTAGCACCGATCACGAATACGGCGCCTGTGACAACGCCTGGAACTTCGTCTGCCAGCGCAGCGGCGCGCGCTACGTGCCAGTCGAAATCCCATTGCCCTTTGAAGCCGGGGAATTCACACGCCGCATCTGGGCTGGCGTCACGCCCCGCACCCGTGTGATATTTCTGAGCCACATCACATCGACCACCGGGCTGATATTTCCAATCGCGGAACTGTGCCGCCGCGCCCGTGACGCCGGCATTTTGACCGTGATCGACGGCGCCCACGCACCGGGCCATATCCCCTTGAACCTGAACGCCCTCGGAGCCGACTTCTACACCGGCAACTGCCACAAGTGGCTCTGCGCGCCCAAGGGTGCCGCCTTTCTGCACGTGCTACCGCAGCACCACGACAAGGTCCATGCCGCGGTCGTGAGCTGGGGCTACAGCAACAGCATTGCGGGGCACACCGGCTTTGACGCCTACACTGGCTCCACACTGCTGGAGCGCCGCTTGCAATGGCAGGGCACACGCGACATCTCCGCCTTCCTCAGCGTGCCACAGGCCCTCCGCTTTCAGGCCGCGCATGACTGGCCGCGCATTCGCCAGCGCAGCCACACACTCGCCGCGCAGACGCTGCAGTACATCGGCGAGCTGACCGGCCTGCCAGCCATTTGCCGCGACGAGGATTTCGGCCAGATGGTGGTGATCCCGGTCCCGCCCATGAACCCGCAATGGCTCAAGGACACGCTGTTTGACAACTACCGGATTGAGATCCCCGTCACCTCGCACCGCGACCGGCTCTTCATCCGGCTCTCAATCCAGGGCTACAACACACCGGCCGATGCTGACGCTTTGGTCAAAGCTGTTAGCGAAATAATTGCAAGCAAAAAAGGCACCCCATGAACAACGTCCCCGTCTACGCACTGCCCGGCCTGCTCGACGATGAGCGCCTGTGGCAACAGCAGGCTGCGTTCTTCGAATCGCAGCACGCCTTCGTCACGGCGAAACTGAGCGGGCACGACAGCATCGCGGCACTCGCAAGCGGCGCGCTGGCCAACGCACCTGCCGAGCGCTTTGCACTGGTCGGACTTTCGATGGGCGGCTACGTGGCGCTTGAAATCATGCGCCAGGCGCCTGAGCGCGTGCTCGGCTTGGCCCTGCTCGACACCAACGCGCGCGCCGACTCAGCCGCAGCCACCGAGTTGCGTACCCACGCGATCGCGCAGGCCAGCACCGACTTTGCAGGCGTAGTCACCGGCCTCACGCCGCGCCTGCTGCACCCGGACCATCTGGCCGACAAAGCCATCGTCAACGTCATCGAGGCCATGGCCCACACACTGGGGCCGGAAGTCTTTGCGCGCCAGCAAACGGCCATCATGGGCCGCATCGACAGCCGCCCTTTTCTCCCCGCCATCCGCTGCCCCAGCCTCGTGCTGTGCGGGCGCGAAGACCTGCTCACGCCGCTTGAGCTGCACGAAGAAATGGCAGCAGGCATTCCCGGCGCCAAGCTGGTGGTGGTTGACCACTGCGGCCACATGTCGGCGCTGGAGCAGCCGATGGAGGTGAACGCTGCGCTGGAGGATTGGCTGGTGGCGCTGCGGGGTTAGTCCCTATTGCATCAGGTGCGCGAACTTACGAAAAATACGTCTTCAAATCTGCACCGCCGAAACCACGGTGCAGGCGGCGATGGTGGATGCGTTTGTGAGTTACAAAAGGCGCCTGGTTACATTGAGGTAGGCATCGCACGCGCCGCGCGGACACCGCCACCGCCACCGCCATTTTTTGGAGTCTCGCCGATGTCAAATGAACCACAAGTGCCGATCCAAACGCCATCAATTGACGCGATGCGACTTGAGCTCGATACAAGGCGTCTTGCGCTCGAAAGTTCATTCGCAAGAAAGTGGCTCCCAACAATCGCCACGGCGGTTATAGGACTTAGCGCTGCAATGCTCGGCTATATCCAGAACAAGGTTTCCAATGACGCAACCGAACGAGCCCGGATAGAAGCGCGATCCAAGGACGAGCGCGAGTGGGGGTTCAAGGTCGTTGAGATGTACTTCCAGAAGAGAGAACTGTTTGATCTCTCGAAGAATCCCGAGCAGGCGCAGGCAAATTTGAAAGTTCTTGTCGCTGTCGCACCAGCCGCCGTGCAGGGCCTCCTGAGCGCAGAGCAATCCAGACTTCCTGCTCCTGGTGGCGATGAAACGCAGCAGGCAGCGCGATTGAGTGGTCTGGCGGTTTTGGCAGATATTCAGACCGCAATCGCAGATCGAAAGGATCATCAAACAACGCAACTGCCATCCACGACGCGTGCCCCTTCTTCCTTCGTTATCTATATTCAGTATCCGGAGGGGCAGTTGGAGGCTGCGCGTGCCGTTCAGGCAAAGCTACAACAGCTGGGCTACAAGGCTCCTGGAATCGAGCTGGTTCGCAATGTCCCTTCGCGGCTTCAAGTACGCTACTACCGCCCTGATCAGAAGGACCTTGCCGCATCGCTCGCTGCCGCAATTGGGGAGACCCTGAAGCTGCCAACTTCAAGCGACAACGCCATTCGTGTCCAAAGCAACAAAGCGCTCCCCGACGGCATCCTTGAGTTATGGCTGCCAAAGCCAGCATCGTGATCCGCGTACCAAAGCCTGAGCCGCGGTATATCCATTTAAATTCACTGGTAGCTTAAACAAAATGGCGACACGATGGATAACTTTGGATGTTGGTCTCCATCCTTCTGTTTCTTGCGGCGGTGTCGATCCCGTTCATCACCCTGCCCTGCCTGTGGCCCTGCGGCTGCCTATTCGTTTGGCTTGTGCGCCATCGCCGCGTCAAAGTACCGCGATATCGTGCCGCGACGACCTTGCCGCCCATCCAGGACAAGATCTGGATCCATCCCCACCATCGCACCAAGCCCGACTGGGTGCGCAAGCGCGTGATTTATCTGGCAATGCACTTGCACAGCTGCCGCAGCATCGCCGATGCATTCAACCGCTGGCATCACGATGCCAGCCTTGGCGCAATGGTCGCATTGAACGACTGTTTGGCACGCTGCAGCCTTTGCTACGCAAACTGTGTCCACCCACGATGCATGGATTGACCCACGTGCTTCGCGAATTCAGCCGCTTCTATAACGAGGTACGCCCCCACCAGAGCCTGGCTGGCCTGACACCGATGGAGGTTTGGCAGGGCAAAAGCTTGTCAGAAGCGCAGCAGCGACACGCGCACGCCCATGGCAAATGGGTGCAGGTATTAGACGGGCTCTTGGTTGGCTACCATACCAAGTGTTAGCGCCGGGCCACGAGAGGTTTTCAACTTGAGCGAGTCTGTTAATTCGGGCCGCAGCGCGCTTGGAGAGCATGTTTCAGCTGTGATAATTCGACAGAAACGCCTCTTTGGCGTGATGGGAAAGTAAATTCAGCATGCGGACAGGACAGTTTGAGGACAGCGAACGCGGGCCGGACGATGATTTGCGCTTGCAGTTCGAGGCCATGGGCCAACTCACACCCGAAGAGAAAGGTGTGGCCCGCGCGGTGCTGGAAGGGCTGTTGCTCAAGCACGCGGCCAACCGTTTCAATACAACGACACCCAACACATGAGCGGCGCAGACAACACCGTCTTGGTGCCGCGCATCGAGGGGCGCATCCAGGTGATTCGCGGCCTGCGGGTGATGATCGATGTGGACTTGGCCACGCTGTACGGGGTGGAAACCAAGCGGCTAAATGAACAGGTCAAACGCAACAGGGAACGCTTCCCATCTGACTTTCTGTTTCAGCTCAGCGCTGCCGAGAAGGCCGAGGTGGTCGCAAATTGCGACCACCTCCAGAAGCTCAAATTTTCTAAAGTGCTGCCCTATGCGTTTACGGAGCATGGGGCGATTCAGGCGGCCAATGTGCTGGCGTCAAGCCAGGCAGTAGAGATGGGGATTTATGTGGTGCGCGCCTTTGTGCATTTGCGCGAGGCCTTGTCCACCAATGCGGATGTGGTCAAGCGGCTGGCCGAGCTGGAGATGAAGACGGAGAGCCTGGAGCTGTCGCACGATACCTTTAGCCGCAATACCCGGTTGCAACTGCGCCAATTGCTGGACGCTGTGCGTGAACTCACGACACCACCCGATCCACCGAAACGGCCGATTGGGTTTGTGACGCATGAGGAGAGGAAGGATCAGCCCGCCAGCAGTGGCAAGGCGGCGGTGAAGAAGGCATGAGCAAACCAGAAATCTACGTGAGCACCGATGTGGAGGCGGATGGCCCCATTCCCGGCCCGCATTCGATGCTGAGTTTTGGCTCAGCGGCCTATCTGGCCGACAAGACTTTAATCAGCACTTTCGCCGCCAATTTGGAAACACTGCCCGGTGCCAATGGGCATCCAAACACCATGGCGTGGTGGGCACAGAACAAGACCGCATGGGATGCTTGCCGGGTGGATTGCCAACCAGCGGAGTCAGCCATGCGCAGCTATGTAGCTTGGCTCAAAGCACTGCCGGGCAAACCTGTTTTTGTGGGCTACCCGGCGGCATATGACTTCTTGTTTGTCTACTGGTACCTGATGCGCTTTGCAGGCGAGAGTCCGTTTTCACACTCGGCGCTAGATATCAAGACCTACGCGATGGCCCTGCTTAATACCGACTACCGCGATGCGACCAAGCGCAACATGCCTAAAGAATGGTTTGACAAGCTACCCCATACCCATGTCGCACTCGATGATGCGATTGAGCAGGGGGCGCTGTTCTGCAACATGCTACGAACTGGGTAGATAGTCGATTCTTCGCTCATCTTTCCTGCCAAAGTTGAGCATCCGAGCGCACTTGAAACCGCTGGGCAATACCTTTGTTTGAATAATGCTGGAAACTTCATCATCCAAAGCCTCGCGGTCAACTGCATCGCTGGCAAGCTGCACCCACACAGGTAAATCAGCATGGTCAGCCTCATCAGACAGCGAAACCGTGATGCTCAAACCTCCAATTTCCCCCTTAAGGTAACGACCATCAACATAGTTGCTACTTTCCCTCTCTTCATACGCAGTTACCCCAATAGAAGTAAAGAATTTGGCGGCAACCACTTCAAGGCCAGCACCATCATCCTGTGAGAGCAATAAATTTACGTATATCATTTACTTCACTTTCAACACAATCGCTGGCTGTGTAGGCAATTTTCCCGGAATGAACGCGCCCGGCGTGACATCCCGACCAAGGGTATTTGTCCATCGTGTTGCCCAATCATTGAGCAGCGGATAGTCCGGCAATATTTTCCCCGGGTGCACGAAACCTGGGATGTTCTTCGAAGGCTTGTAGCCACTGGTTAACTGTCCACTCTCGACAAAAAAGTCGATGTCGCTTTGCGGGCCAAACGTTGTACCTTTGGTGATGCTATAGCCTGTAACAGAACTACCGCGAACACCGACAGTTGCATCAGTAATGCCACTGGCATGCAGTGCGGTATGTAGCTCACCTGTTGCCTCCAAGAATTGAGACGACCCGCCGCTAAAGCCCAGAGGGGTAGTACGAGTTGCGCCGTTTATTGCAACTGCTTCGCCTCCAAAGGAAGAGGCTCTTAAACCCACCCCCCGCACCATCCCCATACCCATCGCGGCCATGCCCGGCAGACCTTCACCAAACGCTTTGAAGTCACCGTTTAACAGATCAAACACGGGCTTGGTCGGTGCTGAGCCCAGCGCGTAGCTCACATCCCCCACGGTA
>CAIYDK010000218.1 GCA_903924955.1 uncultured beta proteobacterium
CTGGGGGTACAGATCGAAAAAAACCTGCCGGGCGTGGGCGCCAACCTACAGGACCATTTGCAGATACGCGCCGTGTTCAAAGTGCAAAACACCACGACGCTCAACACGCAGGCCAACTCGCTGTTGGGAAAAGCAAAAATCGGCTTGGAATATGCCTTCAAACGTACCGGCCCGATGAGCATGGCGCCCAGCCAGCTCGGTGCATTTACCCGCAGCGACCCGGCGCAACCCTATCCCAATCTGGAGTACCACGTGCAGCCCCTGAGCCTGGATGCCTTCGGGCAGCCGCTGCACACCTTCAATGCCATGACGGCCAGCGTGTGCAACCTGAACCCTACCAGCCGGGGCACCGTGCACATCCGAACCGCCCAATTTGAAGACGCCCCCGCCATTGCGCCCAACTACCTCAGCACCGATGTAGATCGCAAAATCGCCGCCGACTCACTGCGTCTGACGCGCCACATCATGGCCCAACCTGCGTTGCAAAAATACCAGCCACAGGAGTTCAAGCCGGGCATACAGTTTCAGTCCGATGATGAACTGGCAAAGCTGGCCGGCGACATTGCCACCACCATCTTCCACCCGGTAGGAACCACCAAAATGGGCCGCGCAACCGATGCCATGGCCGTTGTCGACGCGCGACTCAAGGTTCACGGTGTCCAGGGTCTGCGGGTGGTGGACGCCGGCGTCATGCCACTCATTACCAGCGGCAACACGAACTCGCCCACGCTGATGATTGCCGAGAAGGCAGCACAGTGGATCATGGAAGACGCCTTGTTACAAACGAAGGGTTAATCCCGATGTGCAAATACACGACCGTTGGTACATTCACGTCACTCTAAAGGTTAGATGGCAACTGCAAGGTACAGACGAAAGAAGACGCCGAGGAGATGACGGCAAGCAACAATTAACAATTTCTGCATCCACCTTGAGATGCGGCTCACAAAGCACTGACTTGTTCAGTGCTTTTTTTTGTCTGGCGAGCGCACCTTGGTGCCCGTTTGCCCGGCAGGAGCAGTCATAGCCCCTTCCCTTTGCCACCCATGCAATCGTCGGCCTCGCACCAGGTCTTGCAACAGGCGCACCGGGAAGGTATTGAGGGTGAGCATAATGTCGGCCACTGCGCGGTAACGGGGAACACCATCGTACAGGCTGCCCATCGTCGCGATCATGGCCATCACCGAACGCGATAAATGCAGGTATTCGCCGCGCACCACCAGACCCAGCTGCTGGGTGTTGGACATCAGTTGCAGCAAGGTGTTGGCGCGCTTGATCCAACCCTCGGGCCCCTCCTGGTAGAGTAACCAGACAAAGTTGTACGACAGGGGCGTGATCTTTTTTTTCTCCAGCGTACGCTCCAGGGCCTCGCGTATTTCGTCCCGGCGCTTCAGGGCTGCCGCCGGGTCAGAGCTGATCCGAATGAGCGCGTCGGTCAACAAATCGGCGTCGGCAACCAATGCCCCTCTCAAGTAATTGAGCACGGGCCGTATTTTTCCGGTCAATTGAACCGTGTTGCCCCAGTCAATCAGGTGCAGGCGTGCCTGCCTGTCCACCATGACATTGCCCGGATGCAGGTCGCCGTGAATTTCCTGGTAGACAAAGATCTGACTCAGAATGGTGAAGAGAAATTTTCTGGCCAGATCACGCCGGTAGGCCAGTGGGTCCCGTGGCTGGAAGTGACTGACAGCGCGCGAGATGTTGACCGCCCCTTCGACGTACTCCATCTCGATCACACGCTCGGTGGCCCGGTAGACCTGTGGCACGCGCCACACCAGGCTGCTTTGCGCGCGACGAGAAAAGCGCTGCTGGGTCTGCGCCTCTCGCTCGAATTGCAGCTCGGCGCGAAAACCCTCGATGAAACCGTCGATTTGCTCCATCATGGCCTTCAGGAACGGCGTCAGCTTGCCGTGTGGCGCCCAATACTGGCTGGACACCAGCATCAGGCCGATCGATGTCTTGCCCATCAAAAACTCACGGTCCAGGTTATGGCGCCCGATTTTGATGATGACCGGCACCAGATGCTCGACCTCGTGCAGCATGACCGGCTTCTTGGCCAGGTAGACCGAGCCAATGGAGCCTGACTTGATAGGCCGCTCGGCATCGAACCCAAAGTAGATTTCTTCCGGCGGGCGGCCAAAACTGTCGATCAGCGCGCTACGGGCCTCGGCGGCCGACATGGGCGGCACGTCCTCCTGGAACACCGCCAGTTCGCTCGCAATTTCCTCGGGCAGAAAGTCAGCAGTGGCAGCCGCCACCTGGGCCATCTTGATAAAGAACGGACCAAACTCCCGCACCATCTGGGCAACGATCTGAGCCTGCGCACGGTAGTCTTTGGGGTCGGCCTGAAAAAAGGGCTTGATGTACCGCAAGGCCTTGATTTGGCGGCGAATAATCTGCAGGTCGCTGCGCACCACCTGAACCCGCCGCAGCAAAGCGTCCATGCGGTTCTGGTTGCTGTAATAAATGTCCTTGAGCTCGTTGATGACCTCGACCAGCAAGGGTTCGTAGGTTTTGAGAACCAGTCTCGTAATGTCCAGCCCCAGGTCGGCCAAGCCGCGCAGCTCGGGGTCCGACATGAGCTCATGGAAAAAAGTCCAGAACTCGTCAACGATCTGTTGCGGCACGGGAATCGGTGAGCGCTCAACCGACTCATTCACCACATACCGGATCAGGCTTTCGGTGGAACCCTCATTGGGCAGAAAGTTGCGGGAACGCAGGTAGGTGGTGATCGACCGGGTCTTCTCCGTGAGCGGGTGCGCATAGAGTGCCGCAAAGATGCGGTCAAGCTCCTGACTGAACTCCGCTTCCAGGATATGGGTTTCGCCCCCGAGCTTTCGGGTGAGGGGCGCAAACGCGGTAACCACCCGGGCCGTGGACCCAGGCAATTGGGCGATCTCTTTGGCCCCCTGCAATATCCGCTTCCCGCTGGAGCGCACGGCGTCCATGGTGGAGGCAGGCGTGGGCGCGGCGCTGCGTTCAACACGTTTACGGGGTTTACGTTGAGGAGGGCTGGTTGTCTGCGGCACAGCAGAAAATTATAGGTGGCCGGGGGTTCTTAGGCGTTTTCGGCCGGAAGCCCTCATAAACAATGCGTAGCAAGCTACACTATTTATAGCAAATTTCAGTGGGATGCTGATGCGAAAATAGCGCATGGAAATGCTGTTCGTGTCGTTGGCCTCGCTCCTGGCCGGTTTTGTGGATTCAATCGTGGGTGGTGGCGGGTTGATCCTGGTGCCCGCGCTGTTTGCGACCTTCCCCGGCGCACACCCGGCCACGCTATTTGGCACCAACAAGGGGGCATCAATATGGGGCACGGCCATCGCCACGGTGCAGTACAGCAAACGGGTCGACTTGCCGTGGCAGGCCCTGGCGCCCGCAGCCGCGGTGTGTTTTGCATCATCGCTGGGTGGTGCATGGCTGGTAACCATCGTCTCGCCCGACTTTTTGCGCAAAGCATTGCCGCTGGTTCTGGTGATCGTTCTTGGCTACACCCTGGCCAAGAAACAACTTGGACGCCACCATGCTCCCCGTTTTTCAGGAACCCAAGAAACGCTGGTTGCCAGTGCGATCGGCGCCGTTATCGGTTTTTACGATGGCTTCTTTGGCCCCGGTACGGGAAGCTTCTTTGTTTTTTTGCTGGTCCGATTACTGGGCTACGATTTTCTGCATGCATCCGCCGGTGCCAAGTTGCTCAACACGGCATCCAATCTGGCTGCGATTGCGCTGTTTGCTTTCAAGGGTCACGTGTGGTGGCACTTCGTGCTGGCCATGGCCGTCGCCAATATTCTTGGCAGCTTGGCAGGCACCCATCTTGCGCTGAAGCACGGCACGGGCTTCGTGCGCGGGGTTTTCATGGTGGTCGTGACGGCCCTGATTCTCAAGACCAGCTACGACGCGTTTTTGCGATAAGCCGTTAGCGTGGGGGCAACGGTGCACTGGCGTCGGCAACTGGTGCGGTAGCGGAAGCATCGACAGCGCTGCTCGCGGCACTGGCAGGTGCCGTTGGCACCGGACTCGCTGTGGTGCCCCGTGGCCAGGGAACCGCAGCGGCCACCAAAGGTTTGCCGATAGGCGCAGTGGCCTGCCCTTTGGTCACAGCGGCCAAGTCTTCTGCGTTGGGGTACTGCCCCAGCAGCCAATAGTCAAAAGCACGTCGTGCGATCGGTGCTGCGGATGTCGATCCAAAACCGGCGTTCTCCACAATCACGGCCAACGCAATTTTCGGATCGTCAGCGGGCGCGAACGCGATGTACAGCGAATGGTCGCGCTGGCGCTCTTCCATCTTGGAAGCGATGTATTTCTCCTTGTTACCCATCGACACGGCCTGTGCGGTTCCGGTCTTCCCCCCACTCAGGTAGCCGGCACCAGCAAACACACGGGCCGACGTGCCGCCTTGCGTTACGCCCACCATCGCGTTGCGAACAATGTCGACGTTTTCACGTTTAAAACCCAGAGACTCTTCGGGTACAGGTGGCACAGGGGTGCGAACCCGGGTCGTCACGTCCTGTGTGGCAATCACCAACTGGGGCTTGTGCTTGATGCCGCCATTGGCCAACGTGGAAACCGCCTGGGCCAGCTGCAGCATCGTGAAACTGTTGTAGCCCTGCCCAATGCCCAGCGAGATGGTCTCACCGGCATACCATTTCTTTTGCTCCGGGCGCTTGTAGTAGTTGCGCTTCCATGCCTGGCTGGGCAGCACTCCACGCACCTCGCCATGAATGTCGATGCCTGTAATCTGCCCAAAACCCAGCGGCTTCATAAAGTCGTGCATGGTGTCCACGCCCAGCTCATTGGCCAAAGAATAGAAGTAGGGGTTGCTGGACTCCACGATGGCGCGGCGCATGTCCATGATGCCGCCCTTCTCGTTCTCCGGACTCCCGAAACGGTGGCCGCCAAACATGTAGAAGCCGGGATCGTTGATCAGGGTGGTGGCTGAGCGCGTTCCCGTTTCCAATGCGGCCATGGCCATGAACGGCTTGTAGGTGGAGCCCGGCGGGTAGGTTCCACGCAGGGCACGGTTAAGCAGCGGCTTGTCCAAAGACTCATTGAGCATGGCCCAATTTTCCTGGTCAATCCCTTCAACAAACAGGTTGGAATCGAAGGTGGGCTTGCTCACAAAGGCCAGCACCTCCCCGCTCTTGGGGTCCAGCGCCACCAGCGCGCCGCGGCGCTCTCCGAACATGTCCTCAATCAATTTTTGCAGCTTGATGTCGATGGACAACACGACCATGTTCCCAGGTGTTGACGGGTTGCTGGCAAGTTTGCGCATGGCGCGCCCTCCGGCCGAGGTCTCGACCCGCTCCACGCCCGTGGTGCCGTGCAACTGGCTCTCGAAGCTTTGCTCTACCCCCAGCTTGCCGATGTACTCGGTGCCCCGGTAGTTGGCCTGATCGTCATCTTCTTCAATCTTTGCCTTCTCGGTCTGGTTGATGCGTCCGATGTAACCAATCACGTGGCTGGCAAGCTCGCCGTAGGGGTAGTTGCGAAACAGACGCGCCTTGATCTCGACGCCCGGAAACCGGAACCGCTGGGCTGCAAAACGCGCCACCTCGGTATCGGTCAGACGGGTGCGAATGGGAAGGGACTCGAAACTTTTGGACTCTTCCATCAGCTTCTTGAAGCGTCGGCGGTCCCGCGTGGTGACATCCAGCACCTTGGCCAATTCATCAATGGTTTGCTCTAAGCCACCGGTTTTTGAGGGCGTGATTTCCAGCGTGTAGGCCGAATAGTTGCTGGCAAGCAAAATGCCGTTACGGTCAACGATCAATCCCCGGTTAGGGACGATGGGCACGATCGAGGTGCGATTGCTCTCGGCCTGTGCCCGCAGGTCATCATGGCGAACGACTTGCAAGTACACCAGTCGCGCAGTCAGCAAGGCAAAGCACACCAGCACCAGCAAGCTGACCGCAAACACGCGGGTCCGAAAGCGCGCCAGGTCCGCTTCGACGTTGCGAATTTCGGTCATAGCGGTCGATTGGCGTCGGGGTCCGGAGCCCTGAGTTGCGGCGCAAGCAAAACAAGACTGGCCACAGGCCACATTGCGGCTTCAACGATCGGCGCCAACAGCATTAACCAGCCCGGAAAGGTACCCCCCGCCAGCATCCGCACCGCCAGTTCGACGGCATGCGCGACAGCAAACAACGGAAACACTTGCGCTGCCTGGGAGGGCACCGAAAACCACAGCAGCCTTCGGTGAATGGTGATGGCAAAAAAGCTCAGCACGGTGTAGGCCATCGCGTGCTGACCGAGCAAGCCACTCTGGTGCACATCCATCAGCAAGCCAAACACGAAGGCACCCCCGATGCTGACGCGCATGGGTTGGTGCACCGTCCAGAATACCAGCACCACGGCCAGCAAATCAGGGCTCCAGGCTGCACGACCCCAAAAGCCCATGTTCTGCAACATGTTCAGCAGCATGGCCCCCATCAGGCTGCCCCAGATGAAGAACGGATTGGCAGGCAACAGCAACTGCTGGCCGGGACGCATGATCATGGGCACACATCCCTTTGAAGAGAACTCAGCACCACATGGCTCATTTGGCGACTCCGCGTCTGGACGCAACGGCGGGCACATCGGGTACCGGCCTCGGTGCAATTTGTTCCGTGACGGGGTCGAGCACCATCACGTGGGCCGAACCCGAAACCTGGGCCAGTGGAACGCAATAAATGCGGGCAAATACGGCATCCACCCTGCGCTCGACCTTTTCGACACGCGCCACGGGCAATCCCGGCGGATAGACACCATCGACCCCGCTGGTGGTCAGCAAATCGCCCGTTGTGACATCGGCATTAGCAGCCATAAAACGCAGTTCCATGGCATCGGCACGCAGCGAAACATCCCCATAGGCCACTCCTCGCGCGCCTGTGCGGGTGTTGAGCACGGGAATGGCATGGTCGCGGTCAGTGATGAGGGTCACTTCGCTGACCAAGGGATAAACCCTGGTGACCTGCCCGAGAACGCCCGATTCATCGAGCACTGGCGAGCCCAGTTTCACATGGTCTGCCATGCCCTTGTCGATAATGACTTTGCGGCTGTAGGGGTCCGCTGCGTCATAAATCACCTGAGCGGCCGTTGAAGGCGACTGCAGGCGTGCGCGCAGTCCGAGCAATTTGCGCAGGCGCTCGTTCTCCAGCGACAACTGCTCAACCTGGTTGGCGCGCTGAGACTGCAGGTTGTGCTTCTTGTTGGCTTCTTCCTGCTCGGCCTGAACCGCCGTCAGGGATGAGAAATACTGACTCGTACTTTGGTACAGCAGGACCGGGCGCAACGCCAACCACTGCGCCGGATACAGCACGGTGGCCAACGCAACGCGCAGGGGTTGCATCACCTTGAACCGGGAATCAGCCACCATCAGGAACATAGCCAGCGCGCTGCAGACGGCCAGCTTGGACAAGGCCGAAGGGCCCTGCCGAAAGAAGGGTGGGGGATCTCTGTCCAGCGTACCAAGAGGCATCGCTGTACCTGACTACTTATTCGCTGGTGAAAATGGAGCCCAGGCGCTCCATCTGCTCCAGCGCGATACCGCAGCCGCGCACCACGCAGGTCAGCGGGTCTTCGGCCACCAGCACCGGCAGGCCTGTTTCTTCAGCCAGCAAACGGTCCAGGTCACGCAGGAGCGCCCCGCCGCCGGTGAGCATCATGCCGCGGTCGGCAATGTCGGCGCCCAACTCAGGAGGGGTCTGTTCCAGCGCGTTCTTGACAGCAGATACGATGTTGTTCAGCGGGTCGGTCAGCGCTTCCAGAATTTCGTTACTGGAGATGGTAAAACTGCGGGGCACGCCCTCAGACAGGTTACGGCCGCGCACTTCCATTTCCTTGACCTCAGAGCCAGGGAAGGCCGAACCGATTTTCTTTTTGATGGATTCAGCCGTGGGCTCACCAATCAACATGCCATAGTTGCGGCGAATGTAGTTGATGATCGCCTCGTCAAACTTGTCACCACCAACGCGAACCGAGCCCTTGTAAACCATACCGCCCAGGGAAATAACACCGACCTCGGTGGTACCACCGCCGATATCCACCACCATGGAGCCACTGGCTTCCGAGACCGGCAAACCAGCCCCAATGGCGGCGGCCATAGGCTCTTCAATCAGATAGACGTCGCTGGCGCCAGCGCCCAAGGCAGACTCGCGAATGGCGCGACGCTCCACCTGGGTGGAGCCGCAGGGCACGCAAATGATGATCCGCGGGCTGGGGCGAAAAATACCGCGCGGATGCACCATCTTGATGAACTGCTTGAGCATCTGCTCGGTGACCGTAAAGTCGGCAATCACGCCGTCTTTCATCGGGCGAATCGCTTCAATATTGCCGGGCACTTTGCCCAACATGGCCTTGGCTTCCTTGCCAACGGCTTGAATCGTTTTTTTGCCTTGGGGGCCACCTTCGTGGCGGATGGCAACGACTGAGGGTTCGTCCAGCACAATGCCCTGACCGCGTACAAAAATCAGGGTGTTGGCCGTACCTAAGTCAATGGCCAGGTCGGTAGAGAAGTACCGACGGAAAGATCCAAACATCACACATCCTCTCGGGCACGGGAGGCGCTTCGGCCCCCATCACCACGGTTTTATCGTTGAAAAATTGTCAGTTTGACGTCATTAGGCGCAACTTTTCAGCACGCACGCCAAAGGCAGGATAATAACCGATTGCCTGTGAACAGCCCTCTCTAAAGAAACGCATTGGCACCGATTTACCATTGGTTTCAACTCAATACGCACCATGTCACTGACATCTACCGATATCGCCCGCATCGCCAATCTGGCTCGCCTGGATCTGACATTAAACGAAAGTGAGCGCATGCTCACTCAAATGAACAGTTTTTTCAACATTGTTGAGCAAATGCGCGCGGTGGACACCACCGGCATCGAGCCCCTGGCCCATCCGGTCGTCATTCTGTCGGATATCGCGCTACGCCTGCGTGAAGATGTGGTGAGCGAACCCAACCAACGCGAAGCCAACCAGAAAAGCGCCCCCGCAGTCGAACACGGGCTCTTTCTCGTGCCCAAGGTGATTGAATAATTTTTTGAGCAGACGATGACGCAACCCAAAACCCTCTCCACCCAATCGCTGCACGACCTCGGCGTGCACGCACTGACCCAGGCCCTGGCGGCCAAGCAGGTATCGGCCGTCGAAGTTGCCCAGCATTTTCTGGACCGCAGCCAGGCCCATGCCGAGCTGGGCGCCTTTGTTGCCATACAGCCCGAGACCACGCTGTCGCAGGCCCGTGCAGCCGATGCCCGCATTGCCAATGGCACGGCGGGCGCGCTGGAAGGCGTGCCATTGGCACACAAAGATATTTTTGCGACCCGGGACTTTGTCACAACTGCGGGGTCACGCATACTCAAGGACTACCGCTCACCATTTGATGCGACCGTGGTCGCCAAACTGGCAGCGCAAGGCGTGGTCACGCTGGGCAAACTCAATTGCGATGAATTCGCCATGGGCTCCAGCAACGAAAACACCGCCATCTGTGCGGTCGGCCACGATGAAGTAGTGCCGGTGCGCAACCCGTGGAATACGGATCGCATCCCTGGTGGCTCGTCCGGCGGCAGCGCAGCGGCCGTAGCGGCTCGCCTGGCCCCCGCAGCGACCGGCACAGACACGGGCGGCTCCATCCGCCAGCCTGCATCGTTTTGCGGCATTACGGGCATCAAGCCCACCTATGGCCGGGCGTCACGCTACGGCATGGTCGCTTTTGCGTCGAGCCTGGACCAGGCCGGGCCCATGGCGCATTCTGCACAGGACTGCGCACTACTGCTCTCGGCCATGTGTGGCCCAGACCCGGACCGGGACTCCACATCGCTGGACGTTCCCGAGGAAGACTTCTCGCTCAAGCTCAGCGACTCCATTGACGGCATGCGCATCGGCGTACCCAAAGAGTTTTTCGGTGAGGGCCTGGCACCGGATGTGCGCAGTGCCATTGATGCAGCACTGAAAGAATACGAAAAACTCGGCGCCAGGCTGGTGCCCATCAGCCTGCCACGCACCGAGTTGTCCATCCCTGTGTACTACATCATTGCGCCGGCCGAAGCCAGCTCCAACCTGAGCCGCTTTGACGGCGTAAAGTTCGGCCACCGCGCCAAGGTTTACACCGACCTGGCCGACATGTACAAGAAGACCCGCGCCGAAGGTTTTGGCGACGAGGTCAAACGCCGCATCATGATCGGCGCCTACGTGCTGTCCCACGGCTACTACGATGCCTACTACCTGCAGGCGCAAAAAATCCGCCGCATGATTGCCGATGACTTCCAGAACGCGTTCAAGGACTGCGATGTGATTGCCGGCCCCGTGGCGCCCACCGTGGCGTGGACTATCGGCGCACACAAGGACCCGCTGGCCGACTACCTGGCCGACATCTTCACCCTTCCGGGATCGCTGGCCGGTCTTCCGGGCATGAGCGTGCCGGTCGGCTTTGGCGAGGGCGGCATGCCCGTTGGCATGCAGTTGCTGGGCAATTATTTCCAGGAAGGGCGCCTGCTCAATGCGGCGCACCGCTTCCAGCAAGCCACCGACTGGCACGCACGCAGCCCGGAGGGCTTTTGAGATGAGCGAGACCATGAACACATTTGAGGCACAACAACAGGGACGCCCAACCGGGCCGCTGGTGCATGGCTATGAGGTCATCATCGGCTTCGAGACACATGCCCAACTGTCGACCGCGAGCAAGATCTTCAGCCGAGCCTCCACCGCCTTTGGCGCCGAGCCCAACACCCAGGCCTGTGCGGTGGACCTGGCCCTGCCTGGCACGCTGCCGGTGATGAACAAGGGTGCGGTCGAGCGCGCCATCGAGTTCGGCCTGGCGGTCAACTCCCACATTGCGCCACGCAGCATCTTTGCGCGCAAGAACTACTTTTATCCCGATCTGCCCAAGGGTTACCAGATCAGCCAGTTCGAGATTCCCGTGGTGCAGGGCGGCGTGGTCGAATTTTTCCTGGAAACCGGCAAGGGCGCCGAAGTGGTGCGGGAAAAAAAATCGGTACGTCTGGTGCGCGCCCATCTGGAAGAAGATGCCGGCAAATCCCTGCACGAAGACTTCATTGGCCAAACCGGCATTGACCTGAATCGCGCTGGCACGCCACTGCTGGAAATCGTCACCGAGCCCGACATGCGCTCCAGCAGCGAGGCCGTGGCCTACGCCAAGGAACTGCACAAAATCGTGACGTGGATCGGCATCTGTGACGGCAATATGCAAGAAGGCTCGTTCCGCTGCGACGCCAACGTGTCGGTGCGCAAGCCCGGCGGACCGCTGGGCACGCGGCGCGAGATCAAGAACCTCAACAGCTTCAAATTCATGCAGCAAGCCATCGACTACGAGGTGCGCTGGCAGATCGAGCAGATCGAGGACGGCCAGCGAATCGAGCAGGCCACCGTGCTGTTCAACCCGGATTCCGGTGAGACCCGCGCCATGCGCACCAAGGAAGACGCTGCCGACTACCGCTACTTTCCCGACCCCGATCTGCCACCGCTATGCATTTCAGAGCATTGGGTGCAGGAAGTACGGGGGCTAATGGCCGAATTGCCTCGCGTGATGGCCGAACGCTTTGTGCGCGACTATGGCCTGCCAGAGTACGATGCGACGCAACTGACGCAGAGCAAGGCGATTGCTGGATACTTTGAGGAAACGGTCAAAACTTGCGGGCAAGCCAAACTGGCGAGCAACTGGATCATGGGTGAGGTATCTCGACGTCTCAACACAGAAGACATCGGCATTGAGGCCGCACCGGTGAAGGCCACGCAGTTGGCTTCACTGATCAGCCGTATCGCCGACAACACGATCTCGAACAATGCCGCACGGCAGGTATTTGACACCCTTTGGTCTGGAGAGAGCGCCGATGTGGACTCCATCGTTGAAGCCAAAGGGCTCAAACAGATGAACGACACCGGGGCGCTGGAGGCAATTGTCGATGGCGTCATTGCAGTGAATGCCAAGAACGTAACGGAGTTTAAGTCGGGCAACGAAAAAGCGCTCAATGCCCTTGTCGGTCAGATCATGAAGGCCAGCAAGGGTAAAGCCAATCCGCAACAGGTGAATGAACTGCTGCGCGGCAAATTGAGTACCTGACCCCCGCTGGACAGGCCACTGCATTGCAAGGTGCAGGTCTGTGCCCAGTCAACCCCGAGTCGCATCACTTTCCAGACGCAGGCGCGATCGTGGTCCAGAGTTGGCGCAAACGCACCAACTCGTCGTCAAAGCGTGCGTTCACGCGCTTGATTTCATTCTCCTGCTCGCCAATAAATCGGCGCTGCACAGCTTGGCTCTGAATGTTTTCTTCCTGCTGACGACGCACATAGGCGGGGGCCTTGGTGGGATCCTTTTTATAGAACTCCATTTCTTCATCAACCGCAACGCGCTGTTTAATCAGTTCGTCCAGGCGGTTCTTGGCGGCTTGAATAACCACTGAAACCTGCGCCATGGCCTCCTGACGCTCCTGATCGTGAACCCCCTTGTTGGGGTAGCGTATCAACAAGGCCCGGTCACGCCGCTTTTCATCGACCGAACGGCTCCGCTCCTCAATTTCGCGCTTCTCCTTGGCCTCCTGGTCAGCGCGCTCTTGCGCGGTTAGTGTGGGTCCCACCTTGGCCTTAACCGTGCCGCTGGGGTTCAATATTTTTTGCTCGCGGTCGGTGCATTCAGCAATGGGCCGGTCCGCTGTCAGCCGCCGGCCTTTGGCGTCAACGCAGGTGTACACACCCCCGGTGACCGCTGGTGTTTGCGCCCAACCGCTGGCACACACCGCGGCCAACATTGGCGCCACAGCGGCCAAAATCCACCTGTTTCTTGTCATGTTTCCCCTTCCTCCACTCCATAGCGCTCACGGTAGGCCAACACCTGCTGGTGCTCTTGGGCCAAACTTCCGTCACTGCGACCGGACAGATACTGCATCAAATCGCCCAGCTTAGCAATCGCGCAAACCTGCAAACCCAGCTGCCGTTGCACAAATTGCACGGCACTGTAGGGCACGTCCTGACCATTCTCAGTCGCTTTTTCCTGGCGATCCAGCGCAATCAGAACCGCATGCGGCGTAGCACCCGCAGCCTGGATGATGGCAATCGACTCGCGCGTCGCAGTGCCGGCGGACATGACATCATCCACGATCAACACGCGGCCCCTAAGCGGCGCACCCACCAGGGTGCCGCCTTCGCCGTGGTCCTTGGCCTCTTTGCGGTTGTAGGCAAAGGGCACATTGCGTCCACGCCTTGCCAACTCCACAGCCAGTGCTGCGCCCAATGGAATGCCCTTGTAGGCCGGGCCAAAAACCATATCGAACTCCACGCCGCTGGCAATCAGGCGCTGGGCATAAAATTCGGCCAAACGCCCCAGCTTGGCACCATCGTCAAACAGGCCCGCGTTGAAGAAGTACGGACTCATTCGCCCCGCCTTGGTTTTAAACGAGCCAAAGCGCAGCACCCCGCACTCCACTGCAAATTGCACAAAATCCAGTGCCAACGGGTCGCGATTCGACATGAAGAATTCCTTGTTTAAATTGACCAGCCTCAACCTCAACGGCATACGCTCGGCCACCAGCAAAGGGCTGGAAGCCTGGCTTGCCAAAGCCCAGCCTGATTGTATTTGTGTGCAGGAGGTCAAAGCCCAGGCGGCCGATGTAGCCGGCAAATTCGAAACCCTGGCGGGGCTCACGGGCCATTTCCACTTCGCCGATAAAAAAGGCTACTCGGGCGTTGCCGCCTACACCCGCCTGGAGCCCAGCGACGTCATCATCGGCTTTGACGGCGGAGAATTTGATGGCGAAGGGCGCTATGTGGAGCTGCGCTTTGACACCGCGACACGCAAACACTCCATCATCAGTGCCTACTTTCCCAGCGGATCCTCAGGTGAGGAGCGCCAGCAGGCCAAATTCCGGTTTTTGGATGCGATGTACCCGCACCTGCAGCGGCTCAAAGCACAACGTGATTTTATTTTGTGCGGCGATATCAACATCGCCCACCGCGAAGCTGACTTGAAGAACTGGCGCAGCAACCAGAAGAACAGTGGCTTCACGCCCGAGGAGCGCGCCTGGATGACCAAGCTTACGGGCGAGGGAGGCATTGTGGACGTTTACCGCCAACTGGAACCCGATGCCACCGACGCTTGCTACACCTGGTGGAGCAACCGCGGGCAGGCCTATGCCAACAACGTAGGGTGGCGTCTGGACTACCACTTGGCGACGCCGGCGATGGCGGCGGGTGCCCAATCGGTGGATATCTACAAAGGTGCGAAGTTTTCCGACCACGCGCCCATCACCATTGGGTACGCCTGGTAAGGCGTCAAAGAATGCTCATCCGCTTGGCCTGTTCGGTCAGTTCCGCACGGAAATTCGGGTGCGCAATGCCGATCAACTCCTGCGTGCGTTGCTTCATCGACTTGCCCCGCAACTGTGCCACACCGTACTCGGTAACGACGTAGTTGATATCGTTCTTGCTGGTGCTGACATGGGTTCCGGGCGTTAAGGTCGGGACGATGCGTGAAATCGTGTCGTTCTTTGCAGTGGACGGCACCACGATGAAGGCCTTGCCGCCACGCGACCGATTGGCTGCCCGCACAAAGTCTGACTGACCCCCGGTACCCGAATAGGGCGAGAAGCCCAGGCTCTCGGACCCGCACTGGCCCTGAAAGTCGATCTGCAGCGTGGCATTGATGGCAACCAGGTTGTCATTCAATCCAGCAAGATAGGGGTCGTTGGTGAAGCTGACCGGATGGATCTCCAGCCCCGGGTTGCGGTCCATGTAGCGGTACAGTTTTTGCGAACCCAGCGCAAACGTGGCGACCATTTTTCCGGGCAAATAATTCTTGCGCCGGTTGGTAATAGCACCGCTCTCCACCAGGGTCAGAATGCCATCGCCAATCATTTCGGTGTGAATGCCCAGGTCGTTCTTGCTGGTGAGTTGCATCACCACCGCGTCCGGGATTCCGCCATAGCCAATTTGCAGAGTGGAGCCGTCATCAATCATGTCGGCGACATATTTGCCGATAGCTTCCTGGACCGGTCCTATTTTTGGCAAACCCACTTCCAGCACCGGCTGGTCGCTTTCCACCAACGCCGCCACCTGGGAGATATGAATATGGCAGTTGCCAAAGGCGAAGGGAACGTTGGGATTGACCTCCAGCACCACAGCACGGGCCTTGGCAATGGCGGCCATGGTGTAGTCCGCGCCCAGACTGACCGCAAAGAAACCATGTGCATCCATGGGCGACGCCATTGAAAAGACCACATCCGAGGCGATTTGACCGCGTTCGATCTGATGCGGAATTTCTGAAAAATAGTTGGGGAGAAAATCAATCCAGCCTTCCTGTCCGCCGGCACGCGTAGCACCACCAAAAAAGAAGGCAACATGGCGAATATGGTCAACGGTTTGCGGGTCGAGGTAGTCGTACTTGCGCATGGCCAATATCTGCGAAACCTTGACATCCGAGAAGTCGCGTCGCTGCGCTGATAATGCCGTCAACAGGGTGGGGGGCTCCCCTACGCCGGTGGGCACGATGATGGTGTCGCCGTTGCGGACGAGGCGCACCGCGTCTGCGGGGGCCAGACGTTTTTGCTGGTACAACTGTTGTGGTGTCATGTGTGGGTACAGGTGATGAGGGGGTTGACCGACATTGTTCTCGTTTTTCCTGACGCTGGGCTTGTCATGCGTCAAAAACCGCTGCCGAGTAATGCTACATTATTGATAGCTAGACACGCATGCCCCACGGGGAATAGCAGTATTTTTGATGGGGACATGATGAATATTGAATCAAGTCGCAAAGAATAGTACTAGTATTACCCCATGACGCAACACCAAGATGCAACTTCCAGCGCGATCACCCTTAAAAATGCTTACGATTCGCACCAGATATGGAAAGAGAATTTGAGCAGGGCCGTCAAGGCACAGGCGGCGATCGACACAACAGTCATTGCAAGGGATGACTGTTGTGACTTGGGCAGATGGCTATACGCCGACGGCCAGAGACCCCTCTGGGGTAAACCGGAATTTCAAAGTCTGTTGTTGCACCACAAGGAATTCCACTTGCTGACCGGCGCGGTGGCAGAAGTCATCAACCAAAAACAGTACGACTTGGCGGAAGCCTACCTCAGCAACGATACGCAACTGGCCCACTCCTCCAATGAAGTAGGTGAAGCTATTCGTCGCCTGGAAACTGCCATCCGCGCGTAGCCCAAAAGCAAGTTGCTCAACACCCTAACTATTGGGAGGGGTGCGGTTGACTGATCCTCAGAATGAGTCAACGGCCTGCCCTGCCGCGCGCTGGCGAACGCGCCGTGCGGGCAACGCGACGTTGCGCTCCACCCAGGTTCTGAACCGCAACGCCACAGGGTCGCTCAGTTTGGATAAGTGATCAATCAGAGCATCATCGCGCAGGTGCATGCGCGTGGGCTTGCCTGCCAGCACCAATCGGTCCGTGTAGGTGATGCCGAGCAAGCGAGCATTGAGCTTGCGCCCCAGCACCCGCTCAACGTCAGACAGCGGCACCCAGCGCCAACTGTTTTCATCATCCAGCACATGGATGGTGGTATCTTTAAACACATAGTGGGTTCCGTGTACCGGCATCCACACATGCGCGCGTACGCCATGGCGAAAATTAGCAACCAGATTAATCAGTGGCCGTGCAATGGCCGCACCATATGCCGGAGCGGTAAATACCATCATGTATTTACCCAACCAGTATCCCACCAGCCCATAGCACGCCGTGCACAGCGCAATCTGAACCAATGGAAAGCCGAGCCAACGTTTCATTTCCGGATCTTGTAAATGGCAGAACGCCCCTATTGCCGGTGTAGTTGGGTGCCCGCTTGAAACCCACGCACCAAAGCTCTATAGAGTTGTTCTCTGGGAGTAGGCTTGGTAATAAATCCATTCATCCCTGCGGCAAAACATCTTTCACTGTCCTCACTGAATGCATTGGCTGTCATTGCAATAATTGGGACAGTCGCGTAGCCGGGTAGTTGTCGTATTGCGCGCGTTGCATCCAACCCATTCATCCTGGGCATTTGCATATCCATCAAAATGAGTTGAAAGGTTTGACTTTTAGCCAGTTCGACTGCCTCTATGCCATCGGCAGCAGTTTCCACAACTAGGCCAATGTCCTCCAACATGATCATTGCGATATCTTTATTGACCGGTTCATCATCAACAACCAGAACACGCGACCCCACATAGTCTCGTTTCAAAACTCCCTCAACATCAATTTCAATGCCGATGGGTTCTGGAGTAACTACGTCTTGGCCCTTTCGCAGGCGAACCGCAAACCAGAATGTCCTACCAACACCGAGTGTGCTTGTGGCCCCGGTATTCCCACCCATCAAGTGCGCAATTTCTTTGGTTATAGCAAGCCCAAGACCCGTGCCCCCGTATTTTCGCGTGGTAGAACTATCTGCCTGCTCGAATCGACTGAACAAATTTTTAAGAACTTCTGGCGCGATGCCAATTCCTGTATCACTAACCTCGAAACGCACAAGAACACTGTCGAGGCTCTCCTCCAGCAAAACTCCCCGAATCGTGACAGTGCCCCGGTTGGTAAATTTAATGGCATTGGTTGTGTAATTGAGCAATGCTTGCTGCAAACGCGTTTGATCACCAAGCAAACCAGAGGGCAATGAAAGCGGCTCTGAAAATAGTTTGATGTCTTTCTCCAAGGCGCGCTCTTGCAACATGATGACGACACGGCCGATGATTGATTGCACATCAAGCGGCGACTCTTCAAGCGTCAGTTTGCCCGCATCAATTTTCGTCAAATCAAGAATGTCATTGATGATTCCCAGCAAGTGTTCACCCGCAGCGGTGATTTTCTCGAGTTTTTCCGACTGCGCAGGATCTGAAGCTTTGCGCTGAAGAATGTTTGCCAGGCCAAGAATCGCATTCATTGGGGTGCGAATTTCATGACTCATATTGGCCAAAAAGGCCGACTTTGCGAGGTTTGCTGAAATCGCCTCTTCACGCGCCTGCGTCAACGCCGCCTCAGCCAATTTCCGCTCCGTAATATCGACGAATGATGCCACCGCACCCGAAATCACACCATCGACCAAAATGGGATGCGTCCAGTATTCCACCGGAATTGGTGCCCCATCCTTGTGCCAAAAAACCTCTGTCGCGCAGCTTATTGACTTGCCGTCCGAAAGTGCCGCGTACATCTTGCAATGCAGGCTGGGATAGTGACTCCCGTCAGGGTAAGAATGATGAATGATTTCATGAACGTGTTTGCCGATTATTTCACTTGGGTCGGTATATCCAAGGATTTTTAAAAACGATTGATTAACAAAAGTACAGTTGCCGCTTTTGTCAACGCCGTACGCACCCTCGGTCAAGGAATTTAATATGGAGCTTATTTTTGCATTGGCTTCATTCACCAATCCATTCTGCAATGCCAAATTTCTCTTGGTAAACAGGAGCCATATTGCAAGCAACGCTATGATTAAAAACCCACTTACGCCAGCGACAATGAGCAGAAGATATCGCTCCCAAATATCAATTAATGTGAATTTGGGTGCCACATCAAATGGGGGCATGCGCAGCTCTTTTAAAAGCTCTGCTACCGAGGTGTAATCTGAAGGGACTTCGAACCCGTATATATCAATTGCTTTGGTTACGGCACTATTCTGATCTAACGTAAATAGTGCGGCAGCCACCCTTCGAGCCAGTTTTTCATCCGTTGAAACCAGTGACACAAATGGCCATTCCGGATACAGCCGCGTCGATAGCAATAACGGAAATGATGTGGACTTGCGGGGATTAATGATCTTGATTTTGGTCAGATCCAATTTACCTTCCTGAGCCACCGACTCCAGCAACCCGGTGCGGACAAAACCCGCATCAACCTTGCCAGAAATTACCTCATTAAGCACACTGTCATGCGGCATTCCGGTGGTGATCAACCGAATATCCTTGGTCAGATTTATATCCTGAAGGCTGAGTTCGTACGCTTGCATTTGATAACCACCAAGCGAATCAGCGTTCACTGCGGCAATCGTTTTCCCCTTGAGATCACGCAAAGTGTTAATGTCAGCCCTTTCTGAATGGGTAAAGATCACCCCCCCAAAAACTGTGCTCGGCCGTCCTTGGTCAACAATTGCCAATGTTGCAAGTGGCGAGTTCAATCCAACCCGTTTGGACAGCAGGACATAGTGGGCAGGATTAGTGAGAACAAAGTCCAATTGCTTGGACGCCACAGCTTCATTGAGCTCTTGATAGGCGAGCGCCTCGATAACGAAGTCTCTATCCGGTATCGCCTGCTTGAGTGCGACAGCCAACGGCTGCCATTGAGCCAGGGTTTGGGGTTTTGGACGGAACGCGAGAACACCAATTTTTACCGGCTCCGCGCAAAAGGCGGGGGGAATTTGAAGTGTTGCGCCTGCAAGCAACAGCAAAACGACGCGAATTACGAGTGACATGGGCGCATTCTCATTTTTCTCTCAGTGAAAAGATGGGGCGGTCATTCCAAGCCAATTGCGGTTGACAAAAGTCCACAAATCGCTTCGTAGGTAAACCTTCTCCTGCTCGACTAACTATCACACAACCATGTAATTATGAGACTTGCCATGGTTATGGCGCATCCTATCGTTTTCTCGACACACGCAGCCATGCACGATAATCGCAGCCCCGCCTTATTGGCGCGTCATCCGAACGGTTCACTTCCGGCACGCACAGGACTCCCCCATGCAAACACAAAGCTTCATCATCGGCAAGGATGCCTCACTCGAAAGCACCATCGCCACATTGCAGGCCAAGCTCGCGGCACTGGGTTTTCATGTTGAGGAGCGCTCCTGGCTCAACCCCATAGACGGCATCTGGTCGGTGCATGTGCGCGACCGCGATTGCCCCCTGATGTTCACCAACGGCAAGGGCGCCTCCAAACTGGCCTGCCTGGCCAGCGCGTTAGGTGAATTTTTTGAGCGCCTGTCATGCAACTATTTCTGGAACCACTACTACCTGGGCCGTGACTATGCCGAGGGCGATGGTCGCGCCTTTGTGCATTACCCGCAGGAGCAATGGTTTCAACCCGGCGACGACGGCGCCTGGCCTGCCGAGCTGCTGACGCCCGAGCTGCAGGTGTTTTACAACCCTCGCGGCACGATTGATGCCAACACGCTGGTGGATTTCAACTCCGGCAACCAGGAGCGCGGCATTTGCGCCATTCCCTATGTGCGCGAGCGCGATGGCAAGACTGCTTTCTTTCCGGTCAATGTCATTGGCAACCTGTATGTGAGCAACGGCATGTCGGCCGGCAACACAGCGCCCGAGGCGCGCACCCAGGCCCTGTCCGAAATTTTTGAGCGCTACGCCAAGTTCCGCGTCATCAGCGAAGGCCTGTGCCTGCCCGATGTGCCGCAAGACGTCATCAACCGCTACCCGCGCATTGCGGCGGGCATTCAGGGCCTGCGCGATGCCGACTTTGGTA
>CAIYDK010000219.1 GCA_903924955.1 uncultured beta proteobacterium
GAGAGGTTTTCAACTTGAGCGAGTCTGTTAATTCGGGCCGCAGCGCGCTTGGAGAGCATGTTTCAGCTGTGATAATTCGACAGAAACGCCTCTTTGGCGTGATGGGAAAGTAAATTCAGTATGCGGACAGGACACAACATCACCCAGGTGCAACTGGCCCAGAAGCTCGATATTTCGCAGCAAACTTTGCAGTCTTACGAGTGCGGACGCAGGCGTGTGCCGGTGTCGGCCATGCCCGCTGTGGCGCAGCATTTGGAGGTCTCGCTTGATGAGTTGTTCAATGCGCCCGGCACAACAGCGGCCAAGCGCGGCCCAGCACCGAAGTGGCAGCAGCAGATTGAGCAGATTGCCACGCTGCCGCGCGCCAAGCAGCAAGTGGTCATGCAGATGCTCGATGGTCTGCTGGCCGGGAGTGCCACAGCGTGAGCACCACGCCAACATTGCCCGCGCTGCAACCCCACATTGCCCGCCATATCCTGTCGCTGCGTGACCAGCGCGTGATGCTGGACGCTGAGCTGGCCGCGCTGTACGGGGTGGAGACCAAGGTGCTGGTGCAGGCCATCAAGCGCAACATCGAACGGTTTCCGGCGGATTTCATGTTCCAGCTCACAGCCGAGGAGTTCGCAAACTTGAGGTCACAGTTTGTGACCTCAAGTTCTGGCTACGGTGGTCGTCGCTATGCGCCGTATGCATTCACCGAGCAGGGTGTGGCCATGTTGTCGTCGGTACTCAATAGCCCACGCGCCATTGCCATCAATATCGAGATCATGCGCGCCTTTGTGCAGGTGCGCGCCATGGCCGCCACGCACCAGGACCTGGCCAAACAGTTGGCCGAGTTACAAGACAAGACTGAATCGCTGGCGATGTCGCATGACACCTTTAGCCGCAATACCCGTGCGCAACTCAAGCAGGTGTTTGATGCGCTGCGCGAGTTGATGACACCACCCGAGCCGCCACCACAGCCCAAGCGGCCCATCGGGTTCTTGCCGCTGGACAACGATAAACCCAAGGGCAGCGCCAAGGCGGCAAAGTCTCTCAAGCTGGGGCAAGGCAAGAAGACCTAGCACGCCACCTCTTTAGCGGCTAAAGAAGAAGCCACCGACAACCCCTCAGCTTTAGCGGCTGGCTGGGGTGGCCGGTGGCCTTTTATTCTTTAGAAGCTATGGGGGCTTGCTTGCTGCCTATTTTATTCACAACAACATTGAGAGACGAGACGGAATGAACAGCAAACTACTCACCGAGACCAGCAAATTTCTTAGCTTTGTGCTGCGCCATGAGCCGCAGGCCATTGGGCTTACCCTGGACAGCGAGGGCTGGGCCGATGTGGATGCATTGATTGGCGCCGCCGCACAGCACGGGCGCGCGCTGGATTGGGCATTGATCGAGCAGGTGGTGGCCACCAGCGAGAAGAAGCGTTTTGCGCTGTCGGCTGATGGCGCTTGCATTCGGGCCGTGCAGGGGCATTCGACCAGCAGCGTGGCGATCAGCTTTGCGGAGAAGGTGCCGCCTGCCGTGCTGTATCACGGCACGGCACAACGGTTTTTAGAGTCAATCCGCAAGGAAGGGCTCAAGCCTGGCGCGCGCCAGTACGTGCATCTGTCGGAAGACGTGAACACTGCCACCGCCGTTGGGCAGCGCTACGGCAAGCCGGTGGTGCTGACGGTTGATGCCAAGGCTATGCATGTCCAGGGGTTCAAGTTCTTTCAGGCGGAGAATGGGGTTTGGTTGACGGCAGGCGTGCCACACGGGTGCATCGCCTCCTGATCCATCTTCTACTCCTGCCAACGCACAGCGTCAGCCTGTGCTGCTCTTAGCCAATCGGCAAAGTCAACATACGAATAGCTGCGTTCAGAGTCGTCCAGAATCAGCATGAACACAGCCGGGTTACCTGTGGTGTCGTTGCCGTCGAAGCAGGCGATGTCTCCCCGACCATCATCAACTTTTGCAAATGGCACTAGGTTACGCCCATCCGACAGCCTCGTACTGTGAAACAACGCTCCTGCTTTGGTGTCGGCATCAACAAACCACCACGGGTATATGTTCGGATAGTCTCCGGTCGCAGCAATCTTTAGTAGTGCCGATGGGTATTCAAATCCAACAGGCAATTGATCAATAGGGTAAGGGCGAAATGACGTTGACATGAAACCGCTCCTTACTTCACCAAAGGATCGTAGATTGATCCGTAGGGGAACCGCTGAGACCAACTTGGCGACCAAGTTGGGAAGGCTTGATTCTGAGTCGGCTTAAGGATACGCAACTGCGCTGCGTCCCCCCAGGTGTTCGGTACGACGCCGTTTTCCGTCAGCGAGCTTTGTCGCTTCAGATCAGTAATCACCTCATCAAAGCCTCTGACGTTGCCTTGGTACTCAATACCAGCTCGTCTCGCTGCCAATATGCGGGTGTTGTCAATGCTGGCTATAGTGCCGTCCGGCATCCGAACAACGTCCACCGGTTTGCCGATCCAGCCATCGTTTTTCATGCTTGTTACCAAACTGTCTAGGTTGTAATTTGCACCAGCTTTCTGATACGAAACCCAACTCTGTGTGAAGCTGGTCGTGGTTGGATCAAGTGTTTGCAGACCGAGTGACACGCGATCCACGGAGAGGCCTTCTGTAGCACCCAGCCTAAGCCCAGGCCCCACCCCCCGCACCATCCCCATACCCATCGCGGCCATGCCCGGCAGACCTTCACCAAACGCTTTGAAGTCACCGTTTAACAGATCAAACACGGGCTTGGTCGGTGCTGAGCCCAGCGCGTAGCTCACATCCCCCACGGTA
>CAIYDK010000220.1 GCA_903924955.1 uncultured beta proteobacterium
GCCAATGGCACGGCCTGGCGCTGGATACCAATGGAAAAGTCTGGAGTTGGGGGATGGACACCTCAGGTCAGTTGGGTAGCGGCAGGATCCTGGGCCGCTCGGTTCCCGGTGAGGTTGCGGGTTTAACCAATATTGTTCAGCTCGACGCAGGCGCATTTCACACCCATGCGGTCGACAGCGACGGCAATGTCTGGGCCTGGGGCGACAACGGCAATGGCCAGTTTGGCAACGGTGAGTATTTGAGTAGCTCAAAGCCCGTTCGCTTGGACTCTATCGCGGCGGTGCATGCAGTCGCAGCAGGCGCCTGGTACACACTGGCATTGCAGCGCGACGGCACGCTCTGGCAATGGGGCAGCATGGTGACCAGCCAGTTCGACGCCCCTGCTCTGCCTAACCGGTTACTGGAAAACGTCACGGCCATCGCAGCAGGACCCGACTACGGCCTTGCGCTCAAAAGCGATGGCACGGTCTGGTCCTGGGGTGACAACAAAGAGCACCAATTGGGCGATGGCACCACCGTGGACCAGATGCGTCCCCGCATCGTGCCCGGCCTATCCGGGATCAAGCTGATCGCGGCGGCGGACAACAGCAGCTATGCCGTGCGACAAGACGGTACTGTCTTGGCCTGGGGAGCCAACCAGTATGGGCAGTTGGGGGATGGCACCACCGAAACGCGTACCGCACCGGTGGCAGTTGCCGGGTTGTCGGCTGTCGTCGATATTGCAGCCGGACTGCAACACGTGCTCGTCCGAAAGAGCGATGGCGCGATTTGGGGCTGGAACTGGAGTGAAGATTCCGGAGAACTCGGCAGCGTTTCGGGCGGAACAGCGCCGAAGGCAGCGCCCATCCCCGAACTCAGCGGCATACAGCACATTGCTGCCGGCGATGGCGTCAGCGCCTTCATCCAAGACGATGGGCGGGTCGTCATGGGCGGGAAAAACTCTGTCGGTCAGCTGGGCGATGGCACCTTTGCATCGCGACCCCATCTCGGCCTGGTGGTCAACAGCGGTGCCGATGGATTCCTGAATCTGGGCTCCGGCGTTGCCGGCAAAGTGGCGCCGTCGCTCACCGTTCCGTTCTACGTCAGCGCAACTGGCGGCATCACCAGCACCAGCGCCAGCGTCGCCACCACCACCCAATTCAACCCGTCCGATAAAGGCAAGAGCGGCGCGGTCTACATCACCGCCAGCGTACCCGCCGGCTCTTCCCTGGCCCAGAGTGCCAAGAGCGCAAGCGCATCCAGCGGCCCCCACCCCAACAAGGCGGCTGCCGCAACGCCTGATACCTTCACGCTGCTGCAGCTCACACCCACGGGCTGGCAAACCGTCACCAATGGCCAGTTGCTGCCTTACGCGAGTGGCGTTCTGGGAGACCAGCTGGCAGCGCAAACCATCCTCAACAGCACCGACACCAGCACCCTCAAGGGGGCAGAGTTCTGTGTGGGCTATGGCGCCAGCGCACAGGACATGCTGAGCAATGGCAACATCCGTTCGGTGGCCACCATTCCGGGGGCGACGACCTCCACATCGTGCGTGGTCGGCGGCAGCGTGAGCGTGACCTTGAGCGTGGTGCCAGGGTGGAACCTGCTGGGCAACCCGGTGAACCAGAGCATTGCGGTGGCTGCCAAGTTGGGCGATGCAGCCAAGGTGAACTCGGTCTGGAAGTGGGACAGCGTTGCAGCCAAGTGGCAGTTCTACGCACCGGGCATGAGCACAGCAGAGTTGCAGGGTTATGCCACCAGCCAGGGTTACACGGTGCTCAGCGAGATTCAGGCGGGCGACGGGTTTTGGGTGAACGCCAAGACGCAGGCCGACCTGGGCACCTTGTCGGGCGCGGCCATCAACCTGCGCCAAAGCAGCCTCTCCACTGGCTGGAATCTGGTCTCCACGGCCAGCGCCATCACACCGCAGGACTTCAATCTGAGTCTGAGCACGACGCCACCGACCGCAGGGCAGGTGCCGGTGAATGTGACGAGTTTGTGGGCCTGGGACAGCGCACAATCGCAGTGGTATTTCTATGCGCCGAGTCTCGAAGCGGGCGCACTGGCGCAGTATGTTCAGGACAACGGTTACCGGGACTTTGGCAGGACCAGTAAGACCTTGGGCAATGGAACCGGATTTTGGGTGAGGCGGCCCTGAGGCGCACAGATTAGGAATAGAAAGAGGCTGCAGCGCCCGTAGAACGTTCGTTGGCAGCTACTATTTTCATAGCGAATAAGATCGCGTACGATGTTTCAAAATGCGAGGAGGCAATATGTCTGGCTGGCTAGTTCGATGGGCTGTAGTGGCGCTGCAGCTGACATTGCTTTGGAGCTTCCATGGGACGGTGCTAGCCGCGACGCCTGCGGTGGTTGGCGGTGTAGAGCATACGGTCGCGCTGCGCTCCGACGGCACGCTCTGGGCCTGGGGCAACGACAGCTATGGCCAGCTCGGCCAGGGGCGGCTCACACAGAGTGCCACAGCCATTGCAACGCAGGGCTTGCC
>CAIYDK010000221.1 GCA_903924955.1 uncultured beta proteobacterium
AATGCCGCGCAGGGTCACCACCTCCTGGTTCAGTGGGTTGGTTACTTGCTTGCCGTTGACAACAATGGTGTCATTGGTCAGGCCACGGTCGTCCCGGTCGAGGTGCATAAGCCCTGCCTCACGGTTACGAAACCACACCAGCCGGTCTGATGGGTCTTGCACCCACGTGTCGATGTCATTCGGATTCATGTCGGGCCAGGACACGGTGATGATGAACTCGGCCTTCGCTGGAATGTCGCCCGTCTTCAGCGCTTTCGGATTCATTGCCAGCAGGGCAATAATGAAGCAAAACACAAAGGCGATCAGCATGTTGAACAACATGTCGTAGAACGGATCAACTTCGGGCTCACGCGTATGGCGTCGACTGGGCATGGCGACTCAAACCGCCTGCGAGAAGCGGCGCAGCCCCTCACGCTGGCAGTCAGCAACCAACGTGTCAGCAAACCGGTCCAGCCGGGTGAGCTGGATGCCCAACAGAATATTGCCCACCAGCCCCACCATGGTCGTGAGCAAAGCAATGCCCAAGCCTGATGTCAGACTTTTCAAAAGATCTTGCGATTGGGTGGGGTCAAAATTCTGTAACTGCCCAATGTGCAGCGCCAGCACCGAAAATCCGATCACCTTGCCCAGCAGACCCAGTTTGAGCTGAATGCCGTTGACCCACCACGCAGTCTGGTGCGGACCATGGGTATTCTCAAGCAACAAATCAAGCGGAGTGTGCGTGTCCCGCGGGGCACTGGCCAATGCCCGCAGATATTCGCCCACCCATCCCGGCACGGCGGCCAAAGGTACGTCGGTGCGGGCATCCGACAGCCATCGGCGTTGGCGCGTCAACTCCCGCGAGCGACTGCCGGACCACAGGGTAGAAATCACAAACACCACGATGATGACCAATGTCAGCCCGGTCGGGTCAGACGTGAGCAACAGCGCCCAGACGCCGCGCACGCCCATCAGCCAGGTGCCAAACACCAGCAAGCTACTCAGCGCGAGCCATTCAAACCACAATGGCTCGATTTCGGTGCGACGCGTCATCCACCGCCCCCGCCACGCTTGGTCAGGGCACCGAAACCACGTTGCGGGTCATACCCCCAACAGGCCAGGCCAAAGCAGACCGCCAAGGTAACCAACACCACCCAAGGCGCGCTGCCCGGGTCTTTGCCATAAAGTGCAAATCGCATCCATTCCACGGCAAAGGTAAAGGGATTCAGGCTGGCCAGTTGGTATACCCACTCGGCTCCGGACTCCTGCAATTTCCACAGCGGGTACAAAGCCGTGGAGATGAAGTACATGGGGAAAATCACAAAATTCATGGTTCCCGCAAAGTTTTCAAGCTGGCGGATATGAACGCTTAACAGCAAGCCAATCGAGCCGAGCATCAGCGCGCCGCAGATCAACGCGAACAAAAATTGGACAAGTTGCGGCCCCAGGAGCGGCAACTGAGTTCCCAGCAAAGCGGCCACCGCCAAAAACATCAATACCTGAATCAGCGAAAGCACGGTGGTGGCAATCAATTTGCAGGCCAGTACCCACCAGCGCGGTAGCGGTGCAGTCAGCAGCAGTCGCATCAGCCCCATCTCGCGGTCATACACCATGGCCAGAGAAGACTGCATGCCGTTGAACAACAACACCATACCGATCAGTCCCGGGGCAATGTACTCGTCATAGGTGATGTAGGTGTCGTAGGGGTCCACCACCGAAACGCCAAACACATTGCGAAACCCGGCAGCAAACACCACCAGCCATAGCAGGGGTCGAACCAGCGCGGACAACAGGCGCCCGTATTGGCGCGAAAACTTGAACAACTCTCGCCCGACAATCGCGTGCAAGGCCAGCAAAGCATGTTGCCAGCCAGAGGCGGCAACGGCGGTTAACCGTGACTCAGGGTTGGTGCTCATGATCGGTTCGGGCACCGTTTTTCAGTGCTATCCGCCCCTAGGGTATCGAGCACATTTCGGGGATGAAGCACTCCTTCGACCGGAGCGATGCCCACAACGCCCTGGCCATCGCTGAGCAACAGGGTCTGCTGTAATTGACCGTCCCAGGGCCTGAACTGCATGGACACGCCTTTGGAGCCATCCAGAGTCACCTGGTTCAATGCCGCCAGCAACGCGGACGAACCCACTTTGGTCAGGCTCACCGCAGCCAGGCTGATGGCTTTGCCCGCCATCCAGCTGGCCCAGTCTTGCTGTGTCATGGCCCGCTTGTAGGTTTTCGCAAACCGGCGTGAAACTTGGGGCGCTCCATAACGCTCGTATTGTGCGTGCCAGCCCAGCGCCACCATACCCGCGTCGCCAACCACAGGCCTGGCAGATTGGATGTTGTAAGGCAAGGTGCGGGCAAACTCTCCATCGCCATCCACCACCCAGACGGCGTCGTAACTCACACCGCTGGTGAGTAGCTTGGGGTTGGCCATTTCACGCTCGCGGGGATCCGCAGACAACTTGAAGGGGCGATCCGCCACCAATTTAAGCCCATAGCGACGCAGGCTGGCTTGCGCTGTGGCGGCCCTGACGCTATCTTCGTCCGAAACGCCGCGCAAGAGCAGGACCTGCGACCATTTTTTGGAAATCAGGGTTTGCGCCATGGCGTCAGAACGCATGCGCTCGCTCGGCAGGGTGTGCAACAAATTGCGCTGGCATTGCGCCTCGCGCAGACTGTCAGCCCCGGAGCCCACGTTGATCACCGCAATCTTGACGGCTGCTGCCAACGACGCCACCCAACTGGCGGGCAGGTTGACTATCAAAGCGTGTTGGCCATCCTTTTCAGCCTGCTGTGCAGCCAAGCGGGCAGCCTCCGGACTGGAGACGCTTTGGGCCTTCCAGGTGATTTGGGTGTGCGCCGCTTCAAGTTCAAACTTGACGTCCTCCAGAGCTTGCCCCCAACCATCGGTAGCCGGGCCACCCGGGTGTCCCAGGTATGCGCGATCCAATCGTGCGCGTTCAAGTTCCGGAGAATTTTGCTCCTCCAGCACCAGCACATTCCAGTTGGCGGCTTGGGCGAGCGAACTGACCGTGCTCAGCAATACGATGGCCAGAACGCGGCACACCCGCATGTCAAGTTGGGGCATCAATTCGTCAGCACCACGGTGTGCGGGACGCGCCCCACAGGGATGCTGACCATTGCCTTGGCCTTGGCCGTATCAACCACAGTGATGTCGTCGGACAACCCGTTGACCACATATAACTTCGATTCGTCAGTGCTGAGCGCAACACTCCAGGGACGTTTGCCCACCAGCACCTGCTCGGTTATTTTCCGACTCGCCACATCAATAAAAGCCACATGGTTGGCGCGCCCCATCGTCACATAAGCGCGTTTGCCGTCTCGCGACATGACCAGTCCGATTGGGGTAATGTCAGACGAACGCGCGCCCTTGAGTTGCAAGGCAATGGTCGCGGCCACGCTGTAGTCCTTGAGTGAAATCACACTCACACTGGCGCCCAACTCGTTCGTGACCCACAACTCCTGCCCGTCGGGGGTGATGGCGAACCGTCGTGGGCGCTTGCCCACCGTGATGTTCTTCTTGATGGTTTGGCTGGCAATATCGATCACATGGACCATGCTGGCCACCTCAGAGGTGACGAACACCGTTTTTCCGTCCGGTGACACTTTTACCCCTTCGGGCTCTTTGCCGACCTTGACCTGTCCCGTCTTCTTCCCCGTGGCCGCGTCGATAAAGGTCAATTCCGCATCATCTTCATTCGAGGCAAAAAAGGTCTTGCCGTCTGCCGAAACATCGAAAATTTCAGGACTGTCACCCATGGGCACGCGACGCACCGACTTGCGTGTAACCAGGTCAATCACATCGGCGGCATTGGAGTCACTGCACGCCACCAGCATTTGCTTGCGATCCGGGGCGAGTTGCATGTGGCGAGGCCGTTTGCAGGTTGGCACGGTGCCAGTGACCTTTCCCTGAGCCAGATCGACGAGGGTAATGGCATTGTCTTTCTCACTACTCACCCAGGCGGTGGTTTGGGCCTGCACCGCCGCCGCCAGACAGAATAGCGAGAGTAAAAGAGCCCGAGCCAGTGCAATTCTTTTCATTAAGAGGTCTCTTTCATTCCATTCGGTTTTGAAATTTGAATAAAACCCTGCTCCAGGGTCGCCGCGCCGAGTTGCTGCGTCACGTCTTGCGGCGAGCCGCATGCCACCAGTTTTCCGTGGCTAAGTACCAGAACCTGATCCGCCTGCTCCGCCTCGTCCACCAGATGCGTTGCCCAGAGCACCATGCATTGGTGCTCGCGCACCTGTTGCTTTACCGCCTGAATGAGATCGCGACGCGACTTGGGGTCCAGCCCTACGGTGGGCTCATCCATCAAAATCAAGCCAGGCCGATGCAAGAGCGCCCGCACCAGTTCCACCTTGCGCCGATTGCCACCCGACAACTCCCGCACTGGGCGCTCCAGAGCGTCCGGCAAGCCCATTCGCGTTAGCAACGCCACGGCATCTGCCTGCACCTCGGGCCATCGCAGGCCATGCAATTGCGCGTGGAACGCCAGATTGCGCTTGACGGACAAATCCATGTCCAGGGCCTGCTGCTGAAACACGACGCCGATGCTGGCCAATACCTTTTGCGGTTGTTGGCGCAGCGACACCCCGAACAACTCCACATCGCCTGCATCCGGAGAAAAAAGTCCCGTGAGCACCTGAAAAAGTGTTGACTTTCCTGCCCCATTCGGACCCAGCAGGGCATAGAACTGCCCGGGCTGAATGTCCAGAGACAACTCACTCAAAGCGACTTGTTTGCCATACCGCTTACTGATGCGTTTAATCGACAGCATGTCTCAACCGGGGGTAAACCAGTATTCGGTGTGTTGCGATTTGGAGCACATTTTTAGGCTTCGGTTCAGATCCCATAGATGCGATGTGAACTGCACTTTTCGTGCCATTTGAGTCTGGGGACACCTCGTCGACTGTGAAGCAGATCGCCAATTCGGGTCAATCCTGCTTGCTGAGCTTTCGGTAAATCGTATTTCGGCTGATTTTCAATTGTTTGGAGGCCGAAGATACGTTGCCCCCACATGCCTCTAATACGCGCTGAATTGTGGACAACTCCAACTGCTCCAGGTTGTCCGTACTTGCAAATGCCGGCGCTTTTGCCCCCCCCCAATTACCATTCAAATCCGAAGTGACAGGGGTTCGGTCTGTCCGCTGCACGGAAGCGTCGGCGATCAAAGGAGCAAGCTCGTCCAGGAAGTCGTCGGCCAGATGGTGAGCGGTTATTTCGTGGGTATCGCACGCCATGACCGCGGCAGTTTTCAGTACGTTATTCAACTGCCGCAAATTGCCCGGCCATGCATACCGCAAAAACGCCTCCATCAGCACGGGTTGAACGCTCAGTACACGCCCTGGAGCCAAGTCACGCAGGATCTTCTGGCACAACGCCGCAAGATCCGTGCGATCGCGCAAGCGAGGCAATCTGACCGACAACCCGTTGATACGGTAGTAAAGGTCTTCGCGAAAACGCTTCTGATCAATAGACTCACGCAAATTGCAGTGCGTCGCACAAATCAGATTGATATCCACATCCATGGAGCGATGACCGCCCAGTGGCACTACTTTGCGCTCCTGAATGACCCTCAGCAGGCGGGCCTGCAACGAAAGTGGCATGTCGCCAATTTCATCCAGAAACAAGGTTCCTCCATTGGCTTGCAACAGCTTCCCAATGGAGCCTTTGCGCTTGGCTCCGGTGAAGGCACCCTCTTCATAGCCAAACAATTCTGACTCGACCAACTGCTCCGGAATCGATGCGCAATTGATCGCAACAAAGGGCCGATCTCTACGCAGACTGTACTGATGGATGGCATTGGCCAATAGCTCCTTTCCGGTACCGGTTTCGCCAAGAATAAGGATCGAAATATCTTTGTCGATGACGTGGCGAACTTTTTGGGTTACCGATCGCACCTGTTCGTCGCCAAGATCAAGTTCATCGAGTTGGTAGGATGCTTTCTTTGACAGTGCCGAGCCATTCGGGGTGGTGATCGTGGTCGGCGCATACACAATTGGCGTTGCCAGATTGCTGGGGTTTGCGGTAATCGTGGCTTCACTCCAGCAGACGCGAACGTAAATTTCCTTGTTACCCGACAGGCGCATTTTCAAGGGAGAAAACGAAGCCAGTCGCAATCGATCCATGAGTTCCCCGAAACCCAATCCGAAGAGCATGCGCAAGCCCTGGATACGCAAGGCAGACGCACTGATTTCGAGTAGTTTCAGCGCCGCCCGGTTCGTACCGAGCACCTTTCCCTCCTCGCCAACTGCAATAATGCCTTCCTCAGCTGTGCCAATCGCTTCGACCTGCGTGTGAAACTGCAATTGCATTGAGTGCCGGAATTTATCCCTGAACCAATGATTTTCAATGGTTCGCGCGCACATCTCCACCAGCATCATCGTATGGGGGTGAAACGATCGCCGATCCCCCGAAACATCCAGAACGCCAATCACATTTCCCGCATGGTCCATGATGGGAGAGGCAGCACAGGTGAGTATCCGATTGGAATGCGCATAGTGCTCGTCGCCATGCACAAACATGTCTGTTTCCAAAATCAGGGCCGTGCCTACGGCATTGGTACCTTTTGAAGACTCTGCCCAACTGACACCCGGTCGTAACGCAACTTTCTCGGCATGTTCGATAAACGTGCTCTGGCATCGGGTTCGCAAAATTGTCCCAGCGCCATCCGTCAAGACAATCATGCTGCCAAAGTTACCAACACATTTTCCAAGCATTTCCACCACCGAAGTGGCCTGCGCAATCAGACGGGCGTTACGCTCCAGAGTCACGCGGAAATCTGCAAGAATTTGCGCTGAAAAATCGCAAGGATCAGTGGGTTTCAATCCCAAATACTCGCAACGGGCGTGCGATTCAGTAATGAGCGGATTGGGCACACCCGAACGCGCGTCCAACCCTAAATCCCAATAGGCTGCAGGCATCGAAGGTCTGCCAAATGTGGCGTTTTCAAATGTCCTGGTCATGAATCCATCTCCTGTCAGGGTAATCCCGTATTACTTTGATGGCCAACTGCTTCGCCTTGTGCCGAAATGAATCAGCGAAGCGTTCCATGTGAACCCAATATGCTGGTTTCCCATTAGTTCACATCAGGCAACGACACCAATTTCCAAGGAGTGTACGGACTGTAGCCTCTGTACGCCATCGGTATTTTCGCCAATGGAAGTGTTTGGCACAGTAGTTGCTTTTCTTCTCACGGTGTGTCAACTCAACCGATTCGTAACCATGAATACTTTATCCAACCTTTTCTCGCGTTCGTCCGGCCTTTTTGCGGCATTGATACTGTCGCTTTCGGGCACTGCATGGGCCCATGGCGATGTGACGCCGCAAGCGGTTGACACCTCAACATTGCCAGCACTGGGAGCCACCTGGAAAACGGATAACCCTTTCCGCGATAACGCTGCGGCCATCAAAATCGGATCGTCCGCATTTAATCAAAATTGCGCTCGCTGCCATGGCCTGGAAGCGATCTCTGGCGGCATAGCGCCCGACCTGCGCCGCCTCGACAACGAGTGCGCCACGCTGAAGGACACCAAAAAACAAACCCTGTGCGTGCGCGAAGTTGACGAATTTTTCGTAGGTAAATTTCGCCGTGGTGTTACCCGCAACGGGGCCGTTTACATGCCCCCGTTTGAAGGAATTCTCAACCAGGAAGCTGCTTGGTCCATCAAGAGTTACCTGGAAACACGTCGGGAAAAACCCTTGCTTGCCGCCAAGTAATTCGGGCTCACAATGGGCCAGGCAACATTGCAACTTGATTTGACTAAGGCACGCATGTCTCACAAAACCGGATCCAGCACACTTAGTCGCCGTCGACTTCTGCAAGCGGGTGCCCTGCTCCCCGTGGCAGGCACGGCCGGTTGGGCGCAGGGGCAGGAAGCCGATGCGCTCGAGCGGATTCGCAAACGCGGCAGCTTGACTGTCGCGGTGTACAACACCATGCCTCCCTTTCATGTCGATGGTGTCGGTATTGATGTAAAGGTTGCCGAGCAGTTGGCGCTTGCACTGGGAGTCAAACTCAACCTGATGCCATTCAATGCGGGTGAGAGCATGGAAGACGACCTGCGCAACATGGTTTGGAAAGGACACTATCTGGGTTTTGGCCCGGCGGATGTTCTTTTGCATGTTCCCGTTGACAAGCCACTGATGGACAGCCAGAAGCAGACTTTGATCTTTGCACCCTATTACAAGGAAACAGTTGCGATGGCCTACCAGGTGGACCGTGTTCCCAAGCTTGAGAGCCTGGAGGACCTGAAGGATTTCAAGGTCGCGGTCGCGGGTCAAACGCTGGCAGGTTGGCTGCTGATTGGGTCTGACGGCGGCGCCCACAGTGGGCAGTTGATGACGCGTATGGACGATGGCGTCACCGCTGCCCGCCTGCTGCTCTCCGGCGAAGTTGCGATGGCCGCTGGAAACGCATCAGAGCTTCACAGCGTGTTGGGTGGGAACAAGCTATTCAGAATCGTGCCCATGCCAATGCCTCGCGCTCCACGCAATGGATGGGCGGTGGGTATGGCGGTAAAGCGCAATGCAACAGATTTGGCGCGGGCACTTCAAACCACCGTAAATGAAATGGCCAAGGATGACCGATTGGCCAAGATATTTTCCACGCACGGTGTACCTTGGGGCGCAGCCTGAATAGTCTTTTTGCCCTCTAACCCTTATGGGGCAAGCGTAAGCCGCTAGCAATTCAGGAGTAAGTCGCACGCCTGAATTGCCATCCGGGGTGCCCTGGGTCTGCCCTACACGGGCGCGCATGAAATGCGAATGGTCAGCATGTGGTCAACTTCGGCCAGAGTCACGCCCGACAATGCGGGGGCAAGACTTTTTTGCACACAGAGTTCCCATTTCTCAACTGCCCATCGCCATCATCATGAAAAAAATTAGAAGCATTCTGGTTGCCAACCGAAGTGAGATTGCCATTCGCGTGCTTCGAGCCGCCTCCGAGATGGGCATCCGCACGGTGGCAATCTTCTCCAATGAAGACCGCTTTGCCCTGCACCGTTTCAAGGCCGACGAGTCGTACCTGGTCGGTGCGGGCAAGAAGCCCATTCAGGCCTACCTGGATATCGACGACATCATCCGCATCGCCCTGGAGGCGAATGTGGATGCCATTCATCCCGGCTACGGATTCCTGTCCGAGAACCCGGACTTTGCGGATGCCTGTGTGGCGACGGGGATTGCTTTCATCGGTCCCAACGGCGATGTGATGCGCACGCTGGGCAACAAGGTGGCGGCGCGTGCCGTGGCGGTCAAGGCCAATGTGCCGGTCGTGCCAGCAACCGGTGCATTGCCAAACGACATTGAAAGCGCCAAAGCCATGGCACTGACCGTTGGTTACCCGCTGATGCTCAAAGCCAGCTGGGGCGGCGGTGGTCGCGGCATGCGCGTGATCGAAACTGAAGCCGACCTGGCACCGATGATGGAACTGGCCAAGCGCGAGGCGCTGGCCGCGTTCGGCAACGACGAGGTTTATCTGGAAAAGCTGGTGCGCCGCGCGCGCCACGTGGAGGTGCAAATCCTGGGCGACCGACACGGCAACCTGGTCCACCTATTCGAGCGCGATTGCTCGGTGCAGCGCCGCAACCAGAAGGTAGTGGAGCGCGCCCCTGCGCCCTACATGGATGAAGTCACCCGCCAGGAGCTGTGTGCCTCTGCCCTGCGCCTGGCCCGTGAAGCGAATTACAGCCACGCCGGCACCGTCGAATATTTATTCGATGTGGACACTGGCAAGTACTACTTCATCGAGGTCAACCCGCGCATTCAGGTCGAGCACACCGTGACCGAAGTGGTGACCGGGGTGGATATTGTGAAGGCGCAAATTCGCGTCACCGAAGGCGCCAAGGTTGGCGATGACGACTCATTTATCCCGCACCAAAGCGACATCACCTTGCGCGGGCACGCCCTGCAATGCCGTGTTACCACCGAAGACCCGGAAAACAACTTCACGCCCGACTACGGCAAGATTGCGGTGTACCGCAGCGCTGCCGGCTTTGGCATCCGTCTGGACGCCGGTACCGCCTACGCGGGTGCCGTCATCACGCCGTATTACGACTCGCTATTGGTCAAGGTAACGGCTTGGGGGCACACGCCTGACGAAGCAGCCGCCCGCATGGACCGGGCTTTGCGCGAATTTCGCGTGCGGGGTTTGTCCACCAATTTGCAATTCCTGGAGAACGTGATCGCACACCCGCTGTTTCGCAGCGGCGAATGCACTACGCGTTTCATCGACACCACGCCCGAGCTGTTCAACTTCCAGAAACGGCGCGACCGCGCGACCCGCCTGCTGAAGTTTTTGGGCGAAGTGGCGATCAACGGCAACCCGGAGATGAAAGGGCGCACCCTGCCGCAACTGCCGCTGGCCGCGCCCATCAAGCCGCAGTGCGATTTGACCGCCCCCATCCCCAAAGGCACGCGCGATTTGCTGAAAGAACTAGGAGCAAATAAATTTGCAGACTGGATGAAGGCGCAGCCGCAAGTGCTGCTGACCGACACCACCATGCGCGACGCGCACCAGTCGCTGTTTGCCACCCGCATGCGCTCTAACGACATGGTCGAAATTGCGCCGCACTACGCGCGCATGCTGCCACAGCTGTTCTCCATGGAATGCTGGGGCGGTGCGACCTTCGACGTAGCGCTGCGCTTCTTGAAGGAAGACCCGTGGGAGCGCCTGGCGCGCCTGCGCGAAGCCACGCCCAACATCCTGTTCCAGATGCTGCTGCGCGCCTCCAACGCGGTGGGCTACACCAACTACTCCGACAACGTGGTGCGCTACTTTGTGCAGCAGGCGGCCAAGAATGGCGTCGATGTGTTCCGCGTTTTTGACTCGTTGAACTGGGTCGACAACATGCGTGTTGCGATGGACGCAGTCATTGAGACCGGCGCGCTGTGCGAAGGCACCCTGTGCTACACCGGCGACCTGTTCGACGCCAGGCGCAGCAAGTACGACCTCAAGTACTACGTCAATCTGGCCAGGCAACTGGAAAAGGCTGGCGCGCACATCCTCGGTATCAAGGACATGGCGGGCGTGTGCAAGCCACGTGCTGCGGCAGAACTGGTGCGCGTACTGAAACAAGAAGTGGGCTTGCCGATCCACTTTCACACCCACGACACCAGTGGCATCTCGGCGGCCTCGGTGCTGGCGGCGATTGATGCGGGCTGCGATGCAGTGGATGGCGCGCTGGACGCCATGAGCGGTCTGACCTCACAACCGAATCTGGGCTCGATTGCTGCCGCCCTCATTGGCTCGGCACGCGACCCCGGCCTTGATCTGGCTGCCATGCAGGCGCTGTCGCATTACTGGGAAGGCGTGCGCCGTGCCTATGTGCCGTTTGAGGCCGATATGCGCTCCGGCACGTCGGACGTCTACAACCACGAAATGCCCGGCGGCCAGTACACCAACCTGCGCGAGCAAGGCCGCGCCATGGGCTTGGCGCATCGCTGGCCAGAGGTGTCGAAAGCCTATGCCGATGTGAATATTCTGTTCGGCGACATTGTCAAAGTCACACCCACCTCCAAGGTGGTGGGCGACATGGCGTTGTTCATGGTCGCCAACGACCTGAAACCGCAAGATGTGAGCAACCCGGCGCGCGAGATTGCGTTCCCCGAATCGGTGGTTTCGCTGTTCAAGGGCGAACTGGGCTTTCCGCCGGACGGTTTTCCCAAAGCCCTGGAAGCCAAAGTGCTGCGTGGCGAGGCCCCCATGCAGGGCCGTGCGGGTGACCACCTGCCACCGGTCGACCTGGAAGCCAAGCGGCTCGAGGCCGAGCACGCCATTGGCCGCAAGGTGAGCGACACCGATCTGGCCTCCTACCTGATGTACCCCAAAGTGTTCAAGGACTACGCCGAGCACCGCCGCGATTTCAGCGACGTATCCTTGCTGCCGACTTCGCCCTTCTTTTATGGTCTGTTGGACCGCGAGGAAATTTCCATTGACATCGACAAAGGCAAGACGCTGGTGGTGCGCCAGACCGGGCGCTCCGACACGGTGGATGAAGAAGGCAAGATCAAGGTATTCTTTGAACTCAACGGCCAGCCGCGCACGGTGCGGGTTCCCAAGGCGGGGCTCACCGGAACCGGCCACGCCAAACCCAAAGCCGAAGAAGGCAACCCCAACCACGTCGGCGCGCCGATGCCGGGCATGGTGGTGACCGTGGCGGTCAAGGTGGGGCAAAAGGTCAGCAAGGGTGACCCATTGTTGTCAATGGAGGCGATGAAGATGGAAACCCAGCTCAGCGCCGAACGCGACGCCACCGTCCATGCGATTCATGTGCGTCCCGGCACCGTGATTCAAGCCAAGGATCTGCTACTGGAGTTTCGCTGAGCACCCGACCTGCGTCACTGGCGCGATTTGACGTTCTGCACCACAAAGGCGAATAGCGAAACCACAACCACCCCTGCCAGTACAAGCTGCATGGGCTGGTTTTCGGCAAAGTCTTGTGTCTCGGTCAGCAAGGTGTAGGCCGTGCCCGCCAAGAGCAGCGCCACCAGCCGCAAACTCCAGGCAGTTGGTCGCAGGTGCTGCGTGCCCATATGCCCCAGCAGCCTCGCACCCAGCATACCCGCCAGCAGGCCCAGGCAGGCGCCTACGGCCACGTCACCCGGCCAGTGCGCACCGACGGCAATGCGCGACAAGCCCGTGCCTGCCGCCAGCACAAATAGCCATAGGTGACGGGCACGACCCTTTTCGGGCAGCGCGAAGTAAATGGCCGATGCCACGGCAAACGCGGTCAGCGTATGGCCCGATGGCATGGAGACGTTGTGCAGCGTCTCGCCCACGATACGCATCTGGGCGTTGTCCACCTCGGCGGCCGGGCGCGGGCTCACGATCAAGCCCTTGCCCACGCGGGCAAAGACGATGGCGAACGGCGCAGCGCACATCCACGCCCACATCAACCGGGGCGCAAGCACCAGCAGCGGCGCGGTTACCCCCAAGATACCCCACGCATTGCCCAAAAGCGACAAACCCGTCCACACCGGCGCGGCCATCGGCGCACAAAGGGTGTTGAGGTAGACGAAGGTGGCCGGCTCAAAGCGGTGCAGCCACAGTGGTGCGCTGACGGCAAACGACACCAGGGGCAACAGCCACCAGCGCAGGGCAATAGGCGCAACCGGCATCACGGAACTCCGGCAAGATGGGGCTGCGGCTGGCCCGACCAGCCGTAACACGCAAAGAATCGGAAGCTGGCAATGACCCGGCCCAGGCGCTGCACAGGCTGCGTATCGAGCAGCCTGCAATCGGCAAAACCATGCTCCCCTGTCGGCACGGTATAGCCCAACTGGGACCAATCCACCAGCAACGTGTCGCCACCCGCTGGCAAGTCCCCCGCCCACAGGTCAAACTGGTCGAACCGATCTTCCAGCACATGCACGGGGAGCGGGCGGGCATACCAGCCCAGGCGGCTGGCCAGGGTCCAGTTTTGCACCGCCACGCTGTGCAGACCGTGCTCTGCCACCAATACGCGGGCACGGTCGCCCGCCTCGTGCCAGCCATGCAGGTCGGCAAATGGATTGGAGGGCGCTACGGCGTTGCCCTGCCCCGTGGCGTTGGTCACTACGGGGTAGCCACCCGTGAGCATCAGACCCAGCAACGCTGCACACACCAGGCCTTGCGCCACAGCGATAACGGCAACCACGCGCCGGCGTCCATCAGCCCACGCACGCGCCAACGCGATGCCTGCAAACGGGGCCAAGGCCACCCACGCGGGCGCTGTCCAGTGCGGCAAACTGGTACCACCGCCCGATAAAGCCGCCAGCACCGAAAAGGGCACTAAAAAGAACGCCAACAGCGCGCGAAATGGTTTTGCACAAGCCTGGCGCGCACCCGCAAGACCCCACAGCAGCAAGGGCCCGTACACCAGCATCTGCACCACCAGAAACTTCAGCACCTGCCCGCCCTCCCAGCCACCGCCGGTACCGTGCTTGGCCTGATAAGTAAACGATATCCAGTGGTTGGCCTGGTTCCAATAGACCACGGGCAACACCAGCACCAGCGCCACCGTCAGCGCCAGCCACATCCAGCGATTGGCCAGCACACGCCAGCCGTGGGCCATGAACAGACACACGGCCACGCCAGGGACAGCCAGAATGGCCGTGTACTTGCTCAGGCCCGCCAGGCCCAGTGTCAGCCCCCATACCAGCCATGGCACAGGTCGCTGCACTGCGGTGGTGTCCATCAAATCCAGCGTGAACCCCATCAGGGCTGCGGTAAAAAACACCAGCAAGGTGTCGGGCAGCAGGCCAATGCCCAACACATGCAATAGCGGCGCCAATGCCAGGGTCAGCACCGCCCAGAAGCCCGCCTGTCCGGCACGCACGGACTCCAGTCGCCCAGCCAATCTGTACACCAGAAAAGCCGTCCCCAGCCACAGCAACTCTGGCACCCAACGCAGCACCCAGGTGGGCGCGCCCAGGGTCACCAGCGGCCATTGTGCCCAGCCTACGAGCGGCGGATGGTCAAAGTAGCTCCAATCCAGGTGAGCGGCGTACAGCGCGTAGTGCGCCTCGTCCACCGAAAGGCCCAGGCTTGCGCCCAACACAACGTGCAGCACACAGACCACGACAAGCAGGATACGGATATTCAAGGGAGTGGCGATCAAAGCGGAGGTGGAGCGCAAAAACAATGAAAAAACAAAATCAAAATTGACGACTCCCCGCAGTCTAAACTGCTGCATCTGACAGCACGCCACATTCGCTACCCATGCCCGCCCCAACGCCACCCGCTATTGACCCGCGCCTTTGCCCCCTGTGTGGACAATCCAACCAATGCGCCAATGAAGTGGAGCGCGAAACCGGTGTGACACAGGGGCCCTGCTGGTGCACTACGACTGCGTTTGATACGGCCTTGCTAGAGCGCATCCCCACAGCAGCGCGCCGACTGGCGTGCGTGTGTGCGCGATGTGCAGGGGCCACTTCGATCACCAATGTCCAGCGCGAGAACCAGGCCACGGGTGGGAAGCCATGGAGCGAGTCGCGAGAATGATTTGCCAGAATGTATTAGCAAGCAATAAGATATGACTATTATTGATACCAGATAACGACACTGAGGAAAATCTCGACCATGCCACCGATCGTCATTGAAAAGTCTTTCTGCACTACCCGTGAAGCGGCACTTCTTTTAGGGATTTCAGTGGGCACCGTTCAGTTGTGGGTAGAAAGCGGTCTGCTGCAGGCGTGGAAGACCGCTGGTGGCCACCGCCGGGTGCTGCGTGACTCGGTTGAGAGCCTGCTACACAAGAAACCTGCTCCTCCAGCACACCCCGCAGAGGTGGTGCCCGGCCCACGGCGGTTGCGCATCCTGGTGGTGGAAGATGACCCCAGCCTGCTGCGGCTGTACGAAACGCAGATAGCCCACTGGCCCATGCCGACCGAGGTCACGCTCATCGACAACGCCATTTCGGCGCTGCTTCACATGGGCCGTGGTGGTCCAGACCTGCTCATTTCCGACCTGCACATGCCCGGCATGGATGGGTTTGCCATGCTGCGGGTGCTTGACAAATCACCTGAATTGGCTCAAACCCTGATGGTTGTTGTGAGCGGACTGGATGCACAAGAGATCACAGCCCGCGGCGGCGTACCACCCGGTGTCGAGGTGCTGGCCAAGCCTATTCCTTTTGTGCGGTTGCTGTCCATTGCGCAGGGGGCGTGGAAGCGGGTATCGATTTGACGCGCACGGTAAAGTAGAACGTGCTGCCCTGACCGGGTTCGCTAGAAACCCAGATGCGCCCGCCCATCAGGGCAACCAATTTCTCACAAATCGCCAGGCCCAGACCGGTGCCGCCAAACTGACGTGTTCTGGAAGTGTCGACCTGACTGAACGCCTGAAATATGCCTTGCTGCTTGTCTGGCGCAATGCCCATCCCCGTGTCATTGACCGACAGGTGCAACTCATGCGCCCCCCATTCCACCGCGGTGACCCGCGCACGCACCGTGACGCTGCCGCTACTGGTGAACTTGATCGCGTTGTCGCACAGGTTGCGCAAAACCTGGCTCAGACGCCCGGGGTCGCCGCACACCCCTGCTGGCGTTTCGGGATCGATATGGCACACCAGCGACAGGCCTTTCTTCTCGGCCCCTGTGGAGACGGAACGGACCACCTCCGCAATCACCTCAGCCGGCGAAAACTCGGCCGACTCAATGTTTAATCTGCCGGCCTCCATTTTGGAAAAATCGAGTATGTCGTTCAGAATTGCCATCAGCGATTCTGCCGAGTTTTTGACCAGTGTGAGGTACTCACGCTGCTCGCCATCAAGCGGCGTTTCCAGGAGTACGTCGGTCAAGCCAATGACACCGTTCATGGGCGTGCGTAATTCGTGACCCATGTTGGCCACAAAATCGCTCTTGGCCTGGTTGGCAGCTTCCGCTGCGCGGGTCAGCTCACGCAATGCCAGGTCGGCCGCCTTGCGAGCGGAAATGTCACGCAAAAATGCAACCAGGTAGCGCTGGTCCACGCCGGTCACGGTAATCTCAAGGTCAATCCAATTCCCGTCACGGTGCCGGTGTCGGGTCTCGAAGCGCTCATGCCCGCGCTGGATGATGCGCACAAGTTGCGCCTGAATTTGCGGCATGACGGCCACGGCTTCAAAATCGGCAATGTTCATGGCCAATATTTCATCGCGACGGTAGCCGATCATGCGGCAGTAGCCCGGGTTGACATCGACAAATCGCCCGTCGACATTGAACACCCAGTAGCCGTCGTTGGTACTGTCAATGGCCTTTTCGGCATTGCGTGCCCGCCTTCTCAAGCGCAACAGCAAGGGCAGCACAAGTACGACCAACCCGACAACACCCAACGTGCCCACCGTCAGCCAATAGGTCAAACCACTCTCCACTGACATTCAACCATCCTTCGCAAACGACCCCAACGCCAATAGATCGAGGCATTGCGCCATCACCGGCAGACCCCGCACTCGCCCACCATTCTATTAGGGTCC
>CAIYDK010000222.1 GCA_903924955.1 uncultured beta proteobacterium
ATTGCGGTCAATACCGCCAAGAAGTTTCTGCTGGAACTCAAGCACGACCCGACCATTTCCGAGAATATCCGTGCAAATGGCGAAGACGATGAAACTTCCTGGAGGAAAAGTGAACCAACCACGGATGAGGGACCTGAATCGATTCTGGCAGCGAAAGAAATAGCGGCGGTGGTGAATGCGGCGATGAACGAGCTGCCAGTTGATTTGCGTGAGGCAGTCGTATTGCGGGAAATTGAGGGCTTGAGTTATGAAGAAATTGCCATCGCGATGGATTGCCCCGTTGGGACAGTCCGGTCACGTATTTTTCGGGCTCGCGAGGCTATTTCACAGCGGGTGCGCCCGCTGCTGGACAAACAAACGGGCAAAAGATGGTGAGGTTTACAAATGGGTGACCTGAATTCATTTTCCAATGAACGCATATCGGCTTTGGTAGATGGTGACTTGGACTCGGGTGAGTGTGCGCAGATTTTGGACCGTATGCTGGTAGATACGCAAACCCTAGAAACATGGCATATCTACCAGGTGGTTGGCGACGTATTGCGTAGCCCTGAATTGGCTCCTGCGCGAGGTGACATGGCGTTCTGGGAGAAGCTTGAGCAACGCCTGGCGCAAGAACCTGCTCGGCCCCACACCGTGATCAATAGTGATCGGTCTACGGTGGAGGAAGTTCCGGTGGTCGCAATTGCGAGCATCGACAAACCGGTCGCCAATGAATCCGTGTTTCGCTGGAAAGTTCTGGCGGGCGTAGCCTGCACGGCATTGGTGTCGGTTGTGGGTTCCGGTTTATGGACTCAAACCCACTCGCAAAGCAGCCAGGAGCTGGCTTCAGTTCAACCGGCCGCAGCGGTCGTCGTCATGGAAACGCCTGTGGGATCCATGTTGCGTGACCCCCGCCTCGATGAGTTGATGGCTGCGCATCGCCAACTCGGTGGTCATTCTGCACTACAGGTACCGGCTGGCTTTCTACGCAACGCCACTTACGAAGGGGCTGCTCGGTGACCCGCACACTGGGCCAGTGGCAGGTTCCGTTCATTGTGTGGTGTTGGTGCGCCTTGCACAGCACTGCTTGGGCCCAGCCGGTTGCGACAGAACTGCCCCTGAATGCCTGGTTGATGCGGGTGCATCAGGCCGCGCGGCAAAGTGTCTATACCGGTACTTTTGTGGTGTCAGCGGGAGGGGCAATGGCAAGTGCCCGCATCTGGCATGTTTGCGACGGCAGCCAGCAACTGGAGAGGGTTGAATCGCTAAGCGGCACGCCGCGGGCTATCTATCGGCGAAATGATCAGGTGGTGACGTTTTTCCCGCAGTCCAGAATTGCTATTGCCGAAGTCCGTGAGTCTCTGGGTTTGTTTCCCAGTCTGCTTAAGTCCAGCAACTCGGCTATCGGTGATTTTTATCGTTTGAAAGCGATTGGCAGTGATCGTATTGCGGGCTTTGATGCGGACGTGTTCCAGCTTGTGCCGACCGACGGCTTGCGTTACGGATACCGCGTCTGGAGTGAAAAGAAAGCTGGACTGATTATTCAGTTGCAGACGCTGGGTCTGGATGGCAAGGTTCTGGAGCAGGCAGCGTTCTCGGAGTTGCAACTCGACGCTGCGGTGAACGCCAACAAACTTTCCCGCATGGGCACTACCGAAGGCTACCGGGTTCTCCGCCCTGATTTGCAGAAGACCGCGGCGGATGCGCAAGGCTGGGCGCTGCAGAAGGACGTAGACGGTTTCAAACCCATGGCCTGTTACCAGCGATCAGCGGTCTCCACGGCCGCAGGTTCAGCAGGCGGTAGTCAGACTACGCTGCAATGGATGTTTTCTGATGGAGTGGCAACGGTTTCCCTGTTTGTGGAGCCCTATGACCGTCAACGGCACGCGCGGGAAGGCTTGACTGACATGGGCGGAGCAACCCACACGCTGACACACCGAATCCACGACTGGTGGGTCACCGCGGTCGGCGAGGTGCCTCCCGCCACCTTGCATGCGTTTGCCCAAGCACTTGAACGCAAAAAATAAGCCCTTATTTGGAACCCTGTTAGCCAATCTGGATCAATGACAGGATTGTTTGTTTAAACGGAAGAATGAAGATGAAACATTGGTTGCTCAAACCCACGCGCGCAGTTTTTCTGGCACTCACTATGGCCGCAACTGCTTTCATTGCTGTTTCGCCCTTGCAACCCGCCATGGCTCAAGCACGTGCCCTGCCAGATTTCACCGATTTGGTGGATCAGGTGGGGCCTTCGGTGGTGAATATCCGTACCATGGAAAAGGTCAGCTTACGGTCGGCCCAAGGTGGGCAGGGAGACGAAGACATGCTGGAGTTTTTTCGGCGCTTTGGCCTTCCTATGCCCAATATACCTGGAAATCCGAAGCAAGCGCCCCGCCAAAATCGCCCGCAGCAAGAGGAAGAACAGCCCCGCGGTGTAGGGTCAGGCTTTATTCTTACTGCAGACGGTTTCATCATGACCAATGCCCATGTCGTTGACGGGGCAGACGAGGTGTTGGTGACGCTGACCGACAAGCGCGAGTTCAAGGCCAAGATCATCGGCGCCGACAAGCGCAGTGATGTAGCTGTTGTGAAGATTGAGGCTACCGGTTTACCTGCAGTCAAAGTCGGCGATGTCAGTCGCTTGCGGGTTGGGGAGTGGGTAATGGCCATCGGGTCGCCGTTCGGCCTGGAAAACTCGGTAACGGCCGGCATTGTGAGCGCCAAGCAGCGAGACACCGGTGACTTTCTTCCATTTATCCAGACTGACGTGGCCATCAACCCTGGCAACTCGGGCGGCCCGCTCATTAATATGCGCGGCGAGGTCGTGGGTATTAACAGCCAGATTTACTCCCGTTCTGGTGGTTTTATGGGTATCTCGTTTGCGATCCCCATGGATGAGGCAGTTCGCGTGAGCGATCAGTTACGCAGTTCGGGGCGCGTGTCTCGGGGGCGTATTGGCGTGCAAATCGAGCAAGTCAGCAAAGAGGTTGCTGAGTCCATCGGACTTGGCAAGCCCAGCGGTGCATTGGTGCGCAGTGTCGAGCCAGGTGCTCCTGCCGACAAAGCGGGCATAGAAGGGGGCGACATCATCACGCGTTTTGATGGAAAGCCGATCGAGAAATCCAGTGATTTGCCGCGTATCGTCGGTGGAACCAAGCCTGGCAGCAAAAGCACAATCACAGTGTTTCGTCGTGGGACTACCAAGGATCTGAGTATCGTCATTGCGGAGGTCGAGGCTGATAAGCCGGCTGTCAAGACGTCCGGGCGCGACGAAAAGCCCAAATCGTCTGCGGCTGGCCAGTCTGTTGGACTGGCTGTGAGTGAGTTATCTGATGCGCAAAAGAAGGAGTTCAAGATCAAGGGCGGCGTGCGGGTGGACGCAGCTGTAGAGGCTGCAGCCCGCGCAGGTTTGCGTGAAGGCGACATTATTCTGACGCTGGCCAATGCAGAGGTGCTATCGGTGAAGGAGTTTGAGGCGGCCTTGAGCAAACATGACAAATCCAAACCATTATTGGTGCTTGTGCGCCGAGGGGAACTCGCCCAGTACGTGCTGATCAAGCCGGCGCGCTGAGGTCAATTTTCTTCAAATAACCCAGAAACTTTTCGGGTTTCTGGGTTATTTTTGATGCGGGCCCAATTATTTTTTTGCAATTGTTGCCTCGTCAAATTAAATGTGTGCGCTTGCTAACTTTTAGTAATCGTTCGATATTGGTTAGAATGTAGCCTCTGCAACGCGTTCGATGGGAATATGGACCC
>CAIYDK010000223.1 GCA_903924955.1 uncultured beta proteobacterium
ATCAGCCACAACAAGATCGCTATGGAAATGGCTGAGCAACTCATTGGCGTGACCATGCAGGAGCAAGGCGTTTCGCGCATTGTGGCCGTGGACATGGAGTCCGCCATTACTCTGGCTGAGCTGGCCTGACCTGAAAAAACTATGAGCAATTTACAGATTGGATTGGCAATAGCGGGTGGCATCGTGCTGGCTGCTGTGGTGGCGCATAGTGCCTGGAGTTCGCGCCGAAATGCGCCCCGTCAGGCGTTGCCGGAAGCATCTGGTGACCAAGCCGCTACGGAGCAACGCGAACCCGTGATGGGCGATGACCCCGAGCACGATACCCAGCCCATGACGCTGCCCCCGGTCGCTCGGCGCTCGGCCATGGATTCGCTGATCGACGTCATCGCAACCATTGCGCTGGACGGTCCGAATATGCAGGTCTCTGGCGAAGCCGCGATCGCAGCCATGCCGTCCACCCGTCGCGCCGGAACCAAGCCCTTCGCTATTGAAGGCTATAACCTTAACAGCCAGACATGGGAGGTTCCCGCCCCCGGCAATCGTTATGGCGGTTTTCAGGCTGGTGTTCAGATGGCAAACCGCTCTGGTGCCCTGAATGAAATCGAATACTCCGAGTTTGTGGTTAAAACGCAGGCGTTTGCCGATGCCATCAACGCCACGCCCGAATTTCCTGAAATGCTGGAGGAAGTCGCGCGCGCCCGTGAGCTCGACCAGTTTGCGAGTGCGCACGATGCCCAACTGGGCTTCACTATTCGCGCCCGCAATGCTTCCTGGAGTCCCGGCTATGTGCAGCAGAATGCGGCACGACTCAACTTTGTGGCGGGTGTCATACCGGGGCGTATGGTTTTGCCCGCGAGCCACGAAGGGGTGGCGCCGGTATTGGTGCTCAGTTTTGATTCGCAGGCGGCGCTGGCCGAAGATCCCGCCCAGTCCGCTATCCGCGACATTGCCCTGCACCTGGACGTTGCACAGGTGGACCGTGGCGAAAACCCGTTTGAGCGTATGCGGGAGGTGGCCATCTCGTTGGCGCAAAGCATGGATGGGCTGGTGACTGATGACAACGGCCAGTTGCTCACCGCCCAGACCATGGACGTCATTGGAACCGAACTTCAAACCCTTTACGACACGCTGGAGCAACGCGATCTGGCCGCAGGCTCCATGCTCGCCCGGCGCTTGTTTGCCTGAAGCCGGCGCGGTCACAGCATGGCCAACCTTGACTTATTTGCAGAGTCACCTGACGGGCCTGTTTCGGTGGTTGCGCAGACCGCGGTGAAAGCAGACCGCGCTCGCATGCATGTGCTGCATCAACTGCTTCACACCTACGCCCACCAGTACTATGTGCTGGACACCCCACAAGTACCCGATGTTGAATACGACCGCTTGTTTCAGGAGTTGCAGGCACTGGAAAGTTCCCACCCGGACTGGGTGACGCCAGATTCACCAACGCAACGGGTCGGTGGCAAGCCGCTGGAGCAGTTTGCCTCGGTGCGACATGCCGTGCCTATGCTGAGTATTCGCACCGAAACGGATACCGAAGCCAGTGGTGCGCAGAATTTTGACACCCGCGTACGCAAGGAACTGGGTTTGACTGACACTGATCCGCCCGTGGAGTATGTTGCCGAACTCAAGTTTGACGGCCTGGCCATGAATCTGCGATATGAGCACGGTGTGCTGGTGCAGGCGGCTACCCGAGGCGATGGTGAGACCGGCGAGGACGTGACGCAAAAC
>CAIYDK010000224.1 GCA_903924955.1 uncultured beta proteobacterium
CGTTGCAGCGGCCATGGTGTCAATGGTTATTGTTATAGGACGCTACGCTGTTCCCTGGGCATTGGACTATTTGGCCCGCCGCAACCACCGGGAGGCTTTTTTTCTGACCGCACTAGCGGCCATGTTCATTGCAGCCCTAGCCATGGACCGCGCCGGGATGTCGATGGCTCTTGGCGCCTTTTTGATGGGAATGATGTTGTCAACCTCGCGCTACAGCCTGCAGATTGAAGCGACCATGGAACCCCACAAGGGCCTGCTCATGAGTCTGTTCTTCGTGGCGGTTGGCATGTCGGTCGATGTGCAGGCGTTGGCCAGCAACCCTTTAGTGTTTTCCGCACACGTACTTGCAATCGTCACTATCAAGGTTGCTATTCTTTTCGGACTTTGCCTGGCCTTTGGAACCGGTCGTAGGACAGCTTTACGTGTTGCTTTCCTTCTATCCCAGGGGGGAGAGTTCGGCTTCGTTGTGTTTGGCGCCTGCAAGGCATTGGGATTGATCGACGACCAGATTTTTGTCACCGCAATTGCCGTTATTTCTTTCAGCATGTTGCTCACTCCGATCCTGATCAAACTAGGCGGCTGGCTGGCTCAGCGTTATGCTCCCGACGCAATCGGTACGGCATCGACGTACGGTCATCATGACCAGTCTGGAGCTGATGCCATTCGCGCCGTGATCGCAGGCTACGGTCGTGTGGGCCATACCGTGGGAACTATCCTTGGAAGCAGCGGCATCCCCTACATTGCATTCGACTCCGATGCCGCTCTAGTGGATAAATGGCGTACCGAGGGCCACCCCGTGTTTTACGGCGACATCTGCAACCCGGAGTTGCTCGGCAGTTCTGCGCTGCAGTCGGTTGAATTGGTCGTCCTGACCATTGACGATGGCGATGCAGCAGTGCGTGCGGCTTCCTTGATTCGCTCACTGGCTCCACACATCACCATCGTGGCACGCGCTGGAAATCTTGTGACTTGTGACGCACTGCAGCGCGTGGGTGTAGCGCATACATTTCCGGAGGCATTGGAGGCTAGTTTACGATTAGCAGCCCAAAGTCTGGAGGCGCTGGGCATTACCAGCGACGAGACTGACACGCTGCTGCGTGGTCTTCGCAGCTCTGATTACGAAATGGTGCGTGAAGGCCCGGAAGACTCCTCTCACTGAATTGCCGGGCATGACTTGGTAGGCTCGTTAAATTAGGATGTTGAACTGGAACGCCGGTAAGCCCACTGTGGCGAGGACCCGCAATGAGTCTAAAACGTTTATTAAATCATGGGAGCCAACGCCACGCCCACATTGGGTTTCACGGGACGCTGGGCCACCAGCATAGTAAAACCCGTTCGCTTGATTTTCCGCGCTGGTGGCTCACAAGATTCTGTCTCCCATAAACCTGCATCTTTTGCGATTCGCCCGGAGTCCGCTTAAATGTCGGAGAATACTATTCAAACAACCGGGACCGCTTCTCTTTTTCGCTCGGTGACCGTGCAAGCATGGCGGAAAAATAACGAGTAGAAGGTACAAACCTGATGAACCCCGCATTTCACCCCGAACTGTCTGCTGAGAACGAGTGGCGTGACATTGTGCAAGCTGCCCCTGCAGTTTGCCGAGCAGCGCTGGCGCAGCTGATGGCTGAGCAGGCCAACACGCTGGCTGACAAGTTTTACAGCCATATGCTGGGCCACCCGCAGGCCAAAGTATTTTTGACCGCCGAGGTGGTAAACCAGCGCCTGCATGCATCCATGGGGCGATGGCTCAACGAAATTTTCCAACATCCGCCACAAGAACCGGCCACCATTGTTGCGCACCAGCGCTATGTGGGTGAAGTGCACGCGCGTATTCAGCTGCCTCTTCATCTGGTGTCGCGTGGAGCACGCCTGATCAAAAACGATGTCCGCGCCGGCTTGTCACCAAAGTTCGATGATCCTGTTTTGCTGGCACAGGCCATATCTTTTGCTGACCGCCTGATCGATTTATCACTTGAATTGATGAGTGTGTCGTACGAGCGCAGTAGTCAGCGCGAAGCGCGTACCGACGAGGCCTACCGCCTTTTTTCGATTGGACAGAACGTCGGGGTTGAACGCGAGCGCCAACGCGCAGTGTTGATGGAATGGGCCCATGAGGTGATGATGACCTTGCACCGCGCCATTGGGAACGTGACTTTACCGACTTTGCGTCAGTCTGAGTTTGGTATGTGGTTCAACCACAAGGCAGTCGCCATGTTTGAAGGAGACGCCGCGGTCGATCAGATTCTCGACATCATCGAACGGATTGATACCACTGTGTTGCCACTGATCACCCCGCGCGACGGACGACCCTTTGCAAGTGATGATCGAGTGGCCGAACTGCAGTATGAAATCGACAACCTGAAGTTTTTGCTCAACAACCTCTTTGAGCGCCATCAGGAAGCTGAAAACGGCCGTGACGTATTGACCCGTTTGTTCAATCGCCGGTTTCTACCGGCAGTTATCAGCCGCGAGATTCACGTCGCGCAAACCCGAAATAGCGGATTTGCCTTAATGTTGCTCGACCTGGATCACTTCAAGCGGGTCAACGACGGTTACGGGCACGACGTCGGCGACCAGGTGCTGCAGCAGGCAGCCACCTTGCTAATGTCATGCGTGCGCAACGGCGACTTTGTGTTTCGCTACGGCGGCGAAGAGCTTCTGGTAATGCTCGTAGAGGTCAGCAAAGAGTCCGCCATGCGGGTGGCCGAGCTCATTCGCTCCAAGTTCGAATCGACCCCGTTCCAGCTTGGCCAAGGTCGCACGATGAACGTGACTGCCAGCATAGGCGTGGCCTTATATGACGGCCACCCGGACCATCAATATGTGCTGAAGCGTGCTGATACGGCCATGTATGAAGCCAAGCAGTCCGGGCGAAACCGGGTAATTTTTTCGGCTTAGTAATTCCCGCCTATCCGTGTTCAGCCGGTAGAGGAAGGCGCACTTCGGGGGATCCAAATCGTGAACGTGGCGCCACGGCCCAGCGTGCTCTTGAGGCTGAGTTTCCCGCCGAGCGTCCCGACCACGATGTTGCGAGCAATACTCAGACCCAGCCCGGAGCCTCCTTTACCCATGCGTGTGGTAAAAAATGGCTCAAAAATCCGCGACAGGTTGCCCTCTGGAACGCCTGCGCCATCATCGGATACTGCGATGGTCGCGTGATCATCATCGGCGCGCGATACCACAATTCGAATCTCCCCCGACTCGCGGTCTTCGTAGCCGTGCAATACGCTGTTAGTGATGAGGTTGGTGATGACCTGCCCCAGGGGTCCGGGATAACTGTCCAGTTCAAAGTCGTCCGGCGGTTCGGTCAGCAGTACTTGGCAGCCGGTGCGTTTGAGGCTCGGCCCCATCGTCAAGAGAACCTCGCAGAGGGTGTCATGCAACATGAATTTTCTCCGCTGGGAACTGGTCTGATCCACTGCGACCTGCTTGAAACTCGAAACCAGTGTGGCAGCCTTGTCCAGGCTGCGTACCAGAATATCACTTGCAAAGGCAGCGTCTGCAACATAGGCGTCCAGCGTCGAGCGCTTTAGTCCGGCGGCTATTTCCTTCTTGAAGTCGTTGGTTCGCCCTTCCAGAGTGGTCGCAACGGTCAGCCCGTTTCCAATGGGCGTATTGAGTTCATGGGCAATACCGGCCACCATGGAGCCCAGTGCCGCCAGTTTGGCCGATTCGACCAACTCGTCACGGGTCTGGTTCAACTCGTCGAGCGTTTTTGCCAGGTCCGTATTGCGATGTGCAAGTTCTGCCGTCCGCTCGGAAATGCGTGTTTCCAGTGTTTCATTCAAGTCCCGGAACCGCCGACTCAGCAGGGTGGATTTGACGGCCAGTACGGCAATGGCAATCACCGAGCCCAGTGCGATCACAATCAGCGCGCGGTACTCATCCCACACATCAACCAGGGAAACACGGCTTTGCACGTCAAAGGGGGGAATCTTCATGGTCCGCATCACGGTGCGCACCGATTCATAGTCCGAAGGGATCGAGAAGCCGTAAATGCCAATTTGCCGCGGTATTGCGCTGTTGTGGGGCAGTAACAGCAAGGCACCAGCGACCCGCGCAGCCATTTCTTCGCGCACATGCGGCAAGGCGACCACCGGCCATTCCGGATGCAGCGCCGTGGAAACAGCAAACGGGTACCCCGGAAACGACTGCTGGTTCACGATCTTGATGTCGCCAGCCTGAAGCTTGCCCTCCCGAATCATGGTTTCCACCAAACCTGAACGAACAAAGGCAACATCGGCCTTGCCCTGGCGCATTGCATCAATGGCTGCATCCTGCGCAAGCCCGGTTTCTACCACTGAGCCCAGCGCAATATTGGCTTTCCTGAGGCTGAATGCTTGTAGCTGGTAGGCGGCGAAATTTTCTTTTGAGGCGGTGACCGCTTTTTTGCCCTTCAGATCATTGATGGAATTGATGTTGACCGCGTCCGCCCGTGCGACGATAGTGCCTCCGAAAACCCGCACCGGCTTGCCCTCGTCGCTATTGAGCAGGGTCGCCAACGGGGCTGAGAGCCCGTTTTCGTGGGTCAGTCGCACATATTCCGCCGGCTGGGTGATGACCAGATCCACCTGCCTGCGGCTGATGGCCTCACGCAGGTTCTTGAGAGTCAGCGCTTTCACGGTAAACGTGAACCCCGGCACCGTCGTATTGAGGTAGGTTTCCAGTGGCTTCCACTGCAGCGTGGTCTGCGCTTCATCGCGAAACGCCAGCACGCCCACATTGAGAGATTCTCCGGCCAACAGGGGACCAGCCATGAACCACAGAAGCAAGCCAAACAACCTCACCCGTGGTTCCTCGGAAGATAGGCGTCCGTGAACAGGTCGGCTGCGTTGGCAGGCTTCTTGATGTTGCCGGAAGCCAGCATGATGGCGGAGAGCTTTTCAACAATGCCCGTCAGTTGGCCGCTGTCCCGACTCAGGTAGCGACGGTTGGCAACAAGGTCCGGCAGTTCAAGCCCCCGAAAAGACTCGATCAGCTCTTCGGCGGAAACACCAGCGTGCGGAACCATCCGGTAGGCCGTGTCCCAGGGGTTGCGCTGTAACTGCTCCAGTGCCCAAAAGTGCCCCTGCAGGGTTTGTTCCAATGCCTGCGCGTAGTCTCTGGCAACATCCGTCTTGACCACCAGCACATCAAAGATGGATTCCGGCAAGTCACGCGTGGACAGCAACTTGTTCGCCCCTTTGGCGACCAGGCGCCCAACTACAGGCTCGTATGTGATGAGTGCATCAATTTTGTTTGCTGTATAGGCGGCCTCCTGCTCCTCAAATGTCAAAAAAACCGGTTTGATTTCTGCACGCTTCAGTCCTGCCTTGTCCAGAACCATGGACAACATCAACTCGCCCAATGTGCTGGGCTCCAGTCCGAAGCGCTTGCCACGCAGTTGTGTCACCGTTTGATATTGTTTGGGGGCCACCAAGGCGTCGGCGCCCTTGGAAACGTCCATCACCAAAATGACCTGCAGGGTCATGCCTTGCGCTTGCAGCGCCAAAGCCTCGTCCAACGTCAGCATGGCGGCATCTACCGCGCCGCCCCTCAATGCGTCGATTGAATCCTTAATCGTTGGAAAGTGCTGCAGCAGCACCGCATCGGTGAGCTGCTTCTGTGACTCGGCGAAGAATATAGGTTCGTAGCCCGGCCAGGGATGTCCCGAAATCCGAAGCGGCGCACGCTTGGAGCAGGCGGGCAGGGTACACGCCCAAGCCGCGAGCAATGCCGTCAAGGCACTGCGTCTCGAGCGACACAGTACAACGCCGCGTGAGTTGTTCATAAGGTCCCAAAAAGAAGTTGTGACGCGACACTTCAGTCCGACTCTAGGTCGCCCTGGAGAAAGTTTACTCCTTGCGGGTATAACCTTGGAAAATGATTCCGTTCGGCTACTCCATTCAAGAACAGGCATCGGATTTTCAAGGTTCCGCTGTAGAGTGCAATCAACTCGACTCCCAGTTGATGAATCAACTGATGCATGCCCGAGCACGGCGACACAACGGGTCATCGCCTGCGCCAGATACAAGGAAACATGAAATGCGTTACAAGATTTTGTTTATTGCTTGCTTTGCGGGCTTGCTCTCCTATTCTTTGCCGGCAACAGCGAAAAAAACACCTTCGACGCCCAATGGTACGAAGGTGGCTAGCGGTGCGCAGTTTGATATTTACGCTGCACTGACCGAATCGAAGCCTTGGGCCGGCACGACTCTCAAGCTGAATATTTACGCGACAACTGTCGTGGTCCACCAAACCCGCAAACACGGTCGCCAACTTTTCAGGGGTCGTCTGGAGGCTGTCGATGCCGATCTCCTTGATTCAACGATGTGGCAGGTCGGCGATTTCAACGGAGACGGCTTTGATGACTATCGAGCCGTTTCAGGCAGGGATAAAAATGGGTGCAGCAACTGGCAGACACAGACATGGTTGCCTGACAGCGAACGTTTTACTTTTTCCGCAAAAATTCAATACCTGACTAACGCGAGCGGAAAAGAAGTTAAATCCTGCGACCCGAAAAAACAGAAGTGAGACGCTCAATTTTTTTGACATAACCACGAGGCATTCGAGAGTGCGATGCGATGCGATGTTTGTTGAGGTAATCTCGAGCGCCTTAGCGTGTCCTGCAACGCGGTTGAACCGCCGGTCCGCCTTATGAGAATGGAAGGAAATTGGGTTCCCAGAAAGCGCGCATTGGCGAGCGACTGCATCGCCTGCCACAAACCCGCCGTTCAACGCTGGCGTATTACCAGAATGTCATCATGAATCCCCTACTTCTCCCGCTGCTCATGGACGCGACATGCTGGTAGATATCGTTCGCGTCGCGCTGCGCAAACCGTATACCTTTATCGTCCTGGCGCTGCTGCTGCTGATCATTGGTCCGCTGGTTGCGCTACGCACCCCAACCGACATTTTCCCGGAAATACGGATCCCTGTGATCGCCGTGGCCTGGCAGTACACCGGTCTGCCACCCGACCAGATGGCTGGCCGCATTACCACGCTGTTTCAGCGCAGCCTGACCACCACGGTCAACGACATTGAGCACATCGAAGCCAACTCCTACGCCGGTGTGGGCATCGTCAAGATCTTCTTCCAACCAGGCGTCAATATCGCGGTGGCGAACGCCCAGGTCACCGCCATTTCGCAGGTTGTGGTTAAGCAAATGCCACCTGGCATCACTCCCCCCCTGATCCTGAACTACAACGCCTCGACCGTGCCTATCTTGCAACTGGCGCTGTCGGGCAAAGGGCTGTCAGAACAGAATCTGTTCGACTTGGGCGTCAATGAGGTCCGCCCACCCTTGGTTACCGTAGCGGGTGCTGCCATTCCCTATCCGTACGGCGGGCGCCAGCGGTTGGTGCAAATTGACCTGAACTCCGGTGCGCTGCAGGCACGCGGATTGTCGGCGCAGGACGTTGCCAATGCCTTGGCGGTACAAAACCTGATCGTACCCATTGGCAACCAAAAAATCGGCAGCCTGGAATACACGCTACAACTCAACAATGCGCCCTCGGCCATTGCAGACCTGGGCAACCTGCCGATCAAAGTGATCAATGGCGCGATGGTCTACATCCGTGACGTGGCAAATGTGCATGACGGCAGTTCTCCGCAAACCAATATCGTGCACGTGGATGGCGGACGATCGGTGCTGATGTCGGTGTTGAAAAACGGCGCTACCTCGACACTGGCCATTGTTGATGGTGTGCGCGCAAAACTGGCCCAAATCAGCGCCTCGCTACCGCCCAACCTGTTGGTCACGCCGATCAACGACCAGTCCATCTTTGTTCGCGCCGCCATCAGCGCCGTCGCGGTGGAAGGCATCATTGCCGCGGCACTGACCAGTCTGATGATCCTGTTGTTCCTGGGTAGCTGGCGCTCCACGGTAATCATCGCCGTGTCTATCCCCCTGTCCATCATGGGTTCGCTGATTGGGCTTGCAGCGATTGGCGAGACGCTCAACATCATGACCCTGGGTGGTCTGGCGCTGGCGGTGGGCATTCTGGTTGACGACGCCACGGTGACCATTGAAAACATCAACTGGCACCTGGAACAAGGCAAGGACGTAGAGACCGCCATCATGGACGGCGCGCGCCAGATCGTGACTCCAGCGTTGGTTTCTCTGCTGTGCATTTGCATTGTGTTTGTGCCGATGTTTTTTCTGCAGGGCGTTGCACGCTACCTGTTTGTGCCCATGGCTGAGGCGGTGATGTTCGCCATGGCCTGCTCCTTCCTGCTGTCGCGCACGCTGGTGCCAACCATGTCCATGTACCTGCTCAAACCGCACGCGCCACACACCGACATGCACGGCAACGCCAGCGCCCTGCCACCAAGTCGCAACCCCCTGGTGCGATTTCAACGTGGTTTTGAGGCCCGTTTCGAGGCTTTTCGCGACGGCTACAAGGGCGTGCTGCAACTCGCCCTTCTGAACCGCGGTTCGTTCGTGACCGGCTTCATGGTAGTGGTGGTGGCGTCGTTCGCGCTCACGCCGTTTCTGGGACGCAACTTCTTCCCTTCAGTCGATGGCGGCCAGATACTGATGCACGCGCGCGTTCCTACAGGCACCCGGGTGGAGGACAGCGCAGCGCGGTTCGCGGCGATTGAAGAAGCCATTGGCAGGGTCATTCCGGCCGAGGAAATTGTCACGCTGGTGGACAACATTGGCTTGCCGCCTAGCTCGATCAACCTCACCTACAACAGCACCGGCGTGATCGGCACGCAGGACGGCGATATACAAATCGCGTTGCGCAAGGAACACCGGCCCACGGCCGAATATGTGCGAAAACTGCGCGAAATTTTGCCCCGTACTTTTCCGGACACCACCTTCTCATTCCCACCCGCAGACATTGTCAGCCAGATCCTGAATTTTGGGGCACCCGCCCCAATCGACTTGCAAGTCCGCGGCAGCGACCTGGCCGGCAACTATGAGTACGTCAATAAGTTGTTGGCCCGCATCCGCCGGATTCCCGGCGTGGCTGACGCGCGCATCCAGCAGTCCCTGAAAAGTCCGGTGTTTGATATCAAATTGGACCGAACCCGGGCCCAGGAAGTTGGCATCACTGCGCGCGATGTAACCAACAGTCTGGTCGTTAACCTGGCCGGCAGCAGTCAGGTTGCACCGACCTTCTGGCTGAACCCGGCCAACGGGGTGTCCTACCCCATCGTAATGCAGGTGCCGCAATACAACCTGGACTCGCTGGCGGCACTGGCCAACCTGCCGATCAGCGGCGCGACCACGGCCAACGGAAATGCGCAAGTGCTGGGTGGTATGGCCGACTTCACCCGACGCATGGGTAATGCGGTAGTGAGCCAGTACGACATCCAGACGATGATTCAAATCAACGCAACGACACAGGACCGCGATCTGGGCTCCGTGGCCAGTGATATTCGCCAGTTGATTGCCGATACCGCTGCCGATGTACCCAAGGGCTCCAGCGTAGCCCTGGTCGGGCAGGTGCGCACCATGGACAGCGCATTCTCGGGCTTGCTGTTCGGGCTCCTCGGCGCGATCGTGTTGATTTACTTCCTGATTGTCATCAACTTCCAGTCCTGGCGCGATCCGTTTGTGATCATCACCGCCCTGCCAGCTGCGATGGCCGGCATTGTCTGGATGCTGTTTGCCACCCGCACGACATTGTCTGTTCCGGCGCTGACCGGGGCCATCATGTGCATGGGAGTGGCCACCGCCAACAGCGTGCTGGTGATCAGCTTCGCGCGCGAGCGCCTGGATGCCATTGGCAACGCAACAGCAGCCGCGCTGGACGCCGGCTTTGTTCGGTTTCGCCCGGTACTGATGACCGCGCTGGCCATGATCATCGGCATGTTGCCCATGGCCCTGGGGCTGGGCGAAGGCGGCGAACAAAATGCGCCACTCGGTCGTGCGGTGATTGGAGGTCTGATTTTTGCAACCATAGCCACCCTGCTTTTTGTCCCTGTGGTGTTCAGTCTTGCGCATGCCAAAGACCGCAAGACGCCGGCGCTCGTGCC
>CAIYDK010000225.1 GCA_903924955.1 uncultured beta proteobacterium
CTCATATTGACGACCGGCATAACACGCGGTTTGCGACTGTCATCAGCCGACGATTCAAATGTGAAAACGAAGGAGTCGCCATTGTCAGCCGAACCATCAATCAATTTGAGCGCCGCGTACCCCGAATCAACGCTCACTACCCTGAATAGGGCCTGGGCGCCACTTTTTGCATTGGTCCCTTGTAGTTCATCATCGAGTTTGAAACCAACCTCGAATCCATGATCTGCGATCAGTACACCTTGCTCTCGCCCAACCAAATTGATCGGAATGTCCTTTGGTTTGAAGTTGCTTTTCAGAGTTTCGACGAGGCTTGTGATCTGACTGTTTACTCCTTTGATCACCAGGTCGGCGACTTTGCTGGCCATGGCCGAATTCCCTACTTCCTCTTTGCCAAAGATGAAGGGCGAGTACAGTGTTTCGCTAATTGTGTAGACCACCTTCGATAAGTCAGGTTTGACAAGTTGAAGGTTCAAAGTAATGGGAACCAGTATTTCGATGCGGCCTCCGTCACGTTCCACCTGGTACCAGGATGCGCGTGTCAAACCTATTACGGCGGCGTAGCTGCGCTCGACTGGCGTTGTGTATCCCTCACCACAAACAGGCGACTCAATGTACTGGTACTTCCCCTTCGTGGCATCTCTAACTTGGCGCGCGTGAACACTGCTTTCAGGAAATGCGCGAACTATCTCTTTGTCAAAGGCCGCCAAAATTGCACTTTGCACTGGTTCCGTGAACAGCGCGCGAACCCTCGCGTCAATCAGTGGGCGCTTTTCGGGTGCAACATTGAGACTGACGCCTTCGATTTCATTTACAGGAAAAACGTAGAACTGAGATGCACCTGAGCATGTACTCCAGATGAATGCCAAAAACATTAGCAAGACCCGAATCTTCACAATTGCATTCATGAGATCGCGGCACTCAATATTCGCTAGGGCACTTGCCTTCGACGCATACAACAAACCGGTTTCCGCGTGACGCAACTTCACCCGCCTTCATCACTTCACCTAGCTCGTCGAGCAACTTCTCGATGCGTCGACCAAAATCTCCGCCTTTGTAGGACACTGTGTAGACGCGTGCTGCTTCGGTGCGCTTATCTTCGCGGATATTGCCGTTGGCCATGGCGCGCAATGCATCCTCAAAAGGTCCGCCAACGCGACGCGAGATTGATGTGGTGCTGAATAGAGTAATCGTATAGGACTGTCCCTGGGTCGCGACCAGTTGCAACTGGCGCGTGGCCGCATTACCGACAGTTTGTGCAAGTTCGGTGGCCAGCGCAGTAGACAAATTGCTGCGGCAATCCTGGTCTGAACTGCCTTGTGCGCCTTTATTTAGAGTGCCTGCGACCAAACCACGCCCTGTATCAACACTAAAGGACTCCAGCTTCAGCATGCCTGAGCAAAGTGTCTGACCACTCGCTGACCGCCCCTCGGCATTCATGACCGACGTACCAAACACTACGAACTTCGCGTTGTACGGGTTCTTTCCGGCTTTTGCCGTGTACTCGTCCCAACGCCGCTGACTCTCAATATCCACGATAAGCATGCGGCCCTTGCCGGTTTCACGCAGGTCTCGCTCGGGCGTGTATTCCAATCCATACTGCTTGGTCACCTGCGCTAGTCGCTGTGAGATGAGCGCCGCCTGCGAGTCCGAAGGCTTTGCATTGTTCACTTCAGGAAAAACTGTTTTTGTCTTGACTACGGTGACATCAGTTTGTCGCTGCACGTTCTTGACGTCAGATGACGATGACTGTGCCTTGACATTCTTCTTGTCAAACGAAGATGCACTGGCTGATTGAGAGGATGCCGCCATTCGGTTGTCCGAACTGCTACTTGCCGCCAGCCGATTGTCGGAGTTGCTGCTCGCCGCCAAGCTGCTGGACGAGCTACCGGACAACGACTGGCGCTGTGCCCCACTGACCTGTGTATCTCGTGCCGCTGCCACGGAACCGCCTGATCCGCTTGCTGCCAACGCGCCGCTATCTCTTCCCTGGAACGAGGAAGATCGACTTGCATCAATGGATGTTTTGTCGGACGCAGCCATGGAGGACGATTGCTTTGAGGAAGCGGCCAAGGACGAGGACTCCTTAGACGAGGCGGCCAGTGAACTGGCATTGCTTGCACTGGCCGAACCTTTGGCGCTGGTATCGGAGTACGAGCTACCAGAGGCCTTGGCGCTAGTATCGGAGAAAGAGCTCTTGTCTTGAAACACTTCGACCTCGCTCACCATCGGTTTCGACGGATCAAGATTCGTGGCAATGCCCCAATACTCGTCAATGATGAAAAGGATGGAGGACGCCTCCATGACATTTTTGTCTTGCAGGCCAAGAGATCTGGCCATATCCGTCAGTTCGGCTGAGTCGACGGTGAGTTGTGATGTCGCGGTGAGAACATCGCCTTCTGTGCGGAAGGTGGACTTGAGATTGTCGGCCAAGTTCTTGACAAAATCATCGATGGCTGCCTCGGCCTCGGGAGTAGTAGCAGAAATATTGAGCTTCAACTTCAGGGCCGATTTAATAGCATCGCGCTCAGCGATCTTGCGGACAGCCGCTCGGGCAGCGATTTGATCTTTGAATTTCTTAAGGTCGACCTCAGCCCGCCCAGTGGCTTGAACGGCCTGCGCTTGAACCAACGGCACAGTGACAGAACCAAGTACACCTACTAGAGTGGCAGCAATTAGTGATTTTTTGAAAAACATTTGGTATCCTGTTCCAAATTGAAATTGAGTCGATGGCCCACGGCATCATCACGGCTTGACACTCGCACGAGCGCTTCCAGCGCGCGCTTCGACGCCATCTGGACCAATCCGTGCAGTTGCTTCAGGTGAATTCGGAGGTTGGGGAGCGGGAACTTTGACAGTTTCCTCCGTTGCACTGTGCGTAGCGCCAGAGGACTGGGGTGTGCGAGCGAGAGTGCTTTGTTCCAGGTGCTTCAGTGCACTTCCCGCGTCGCCTTGCTCCAAATACAGTTCCGCCAACTTCGCGTGCACACTGGGCCCTTCACTGCGGCTCTTGGCCAGGTATTTCTCACCCATGGCAATCGCTTCACTGCTCTTACCCGCATTTAAGAGATCAACCATTCGGGCTGCAACCTGTGTCTCTGAAGGAGGCGATATAAAGTCCGCCATATCCGAGCGGAACTGGTCGCATGCGCTCAGTAGAGACGACATAGCGACTGCCAGGATGAGATATTTGTATTTCACTCTTCGTGTCTCCGTGTCTAGTAGAAAACTTCTTCCTTCAAGGCGGCAGACATATCAAGCTTCACTAAGAACGCATACGATGCTTGAGGCTGCATTTCCACTTCATCCCCCTTGGCCAAGTTGGAGCTCGGCGAGGACGCTGTCCGCCGGGGGCGATATCACTGCTTCCCAAACCGTTAGGGCGTGGATTGACCGTTTCTCGTTTCGGCAAAACTTATCACAGTGGAGATCATGTGCCTAACGATGGCGACTGTCTATCCCCCATTTGGGGGATGCCGAATCTCTTCGACGTTTCTTTGATCTGGCGCAAGCTCTATGCAGAAGTACCGCTAAAACCCGTTACAACCCAAGATCTCGGCAACTCAAGCACCCAAATAGCGGCACCACCGAATAAGCGAACGCCGAACGAAACCACAACCGTTGCTTTTCCGCGACCACCGACAGGCACCAACAAGACCAAAGGAAATGTGCAGAAGCTTTGGTCTGCGCTGTAAGCAGTTGATCCATATAGAAACCGTCCACTTTGCCAGGACGATTTAAAGAGGTTGCTCAGACCGAACCAAAGAAAACACACTGCAGCTCTGTTTAACTTTGATTCCGGAGAGAGCAACGTGAGCCAAGCAAAAACACTGACCCCACAGGAACTGCGCCGGGTGCTGGACTACGTGGCAACACGCAAACACGCCGCACGCAATAGAGCGATGCTGCTGATGACGCACTTGTCAGGAATGCGTGTTGGTGAAGTTGCTGCGCTGCGTATCAACGACGTGCTGGACGCCGATGGCAGGGGTGCTCACACGGCCATTAATCGCCCCTGCTGTTGTACATGCCTTGGTTGCCGTGGTTTTGATCTCGTCGATGTCCGAAACAGCACTCATGACTTTGACGATACCACCGGGCGAAGCAACTCACCTGGTCCCCTGACCTCCATGCCGAACCCTTCAGAACTTGCACTCGGTGCATCGTAGTAACCCCGCAGAATGACTCCGAAGACCTGCTAGAATCCCCGCTGGTGAAAAACGGGATCGACCCCCGTCCGATTCACCAAAATTCTCCGAATGGGAACTTAGCTCAGTTGGTAGAGCAGCGGACTCTTAA
>CAIYDK010000226.1 GCA_903924955.1 uncultured beta proteobacterium
CAGTGCCGGGCGCTGGGCTGCGCGGTGGAGGCCTGGAACGAACAAGGCCAGCCGGTCATTGACGAGGTGGGCGAACTGGTTTGCAGCCAGCCCATCCCCAGCATGCCGCTCTACTTTTGGGGCGACACGGGCAATCAACGCTACCTGTCGAGCTACTTTGACACCTATCCCAACGTCTGGCGCCACGGCGACTGGCTCAAGGTTGGGGCGGACGGCAGTTGCATCATCTATGGCCGCAGCGACGCCACCATCAACCGACACGGCCTGCGCATGGGCACCAGCGAGTTGTACAGCGCAGTCGAAGCCCTGCCCGAGGTGCTGGACTCGTTGGTGGTTGACCTCGAGTATTTGGGCCGTGAGAGCTATATGCCGTTGTTTGTGGTGCTGCGCGACGGCGTGGTGCTGGACGCAGAGGTGCACACGAAGATTGTGGAAGCCATCAAGACCGCTTTAAGCCCGCGCTTTGTGCCCAATGAAATTTTTCAGGTGGCGGAGGTTCCGCGTACCCTGTCGGGCAAGAAGCAGGAGCTGCCGATCAAGAAGCTGCTGCTGGGACAGCCTATCGACAAAGTGGTGAACCGCGAAGCCATGGCCAACCCGGGCTGCCTGGATTGGTATATCAACCTGGCCCGCTTGCGGGCACAGGGTTGAGCACCCGCCACTCAGCTTTTCTGTAGGCGGCGGATCAAGCCTTCCTGCGTTACGCACGCGACCAGTTGTCCATCACGGCTGAAGATGTTGCCGTGGTTCAGGCCGCGTGCATGCCCCGCAACGGGGCTTTCACAGGCGTAGAGCAGCCAGTCGTCAATGCGGAAATCCCGGTAAAACCACATGGCGTGGTCCAGACTTGCTGTCACCATGGCCGGCTGATAGTAGGTAACGCCATGGGGTCGCAGGCAGGTACCCAACAGGCCAAAGTCCGACGCGTAGGCCAGCAGGCAACGGTGTAGCGCCTGGTTGGCACTGACCTCCCCCGCTGCGCGAAACCAAACATATTGGAATGGCTCCTTCTTGTCGGGATGGTGGTGGTCGACCGGGTCAACAGGGCGCATCTCGATTGCCAGATCAGGCATGCTGCGAACCTCGGTCTGCGTACGTATCAATTCGGGGACCGGGCGTTCGCTCTTGACCGCAGGGGCCAGCAACTCGGGCGGGGGCACGTCGGGCATGGCGGTCTGGTGTTCGAAGCCTTCTTCCTCCGCCTGGAATGAGGATGACAGTATGAGTATGGGTTTATCGCCTTGGGACGCAACGACCCTGCGCACGCCGAAAGTTTTGCCGTCACGGATGCGGTCCACATGGTAGTGAATGGGCGCCAGCGGGTCGCCACCCCGGATGAAGTACGCATGCAAAGAGTGGGCGCTGCGGTCCTCACAGGTGTTGCCCGCGGCCACCAGTGCCTGCCCCAGAATGTGACCGCCAAAGAGATTGCGAAATCCCAAATCCAGACTTTGCCCTATGAAGTGGTCGGGCGCTACGGTGTCGAGGGTAAAGAGGCGGAGCAGTTGCTCCAACGGGGTTTGCGTGGGGCTCATGCTTGCACCCAGCGCTCACTGGCCTGCCACAGGCCTTCAGCCAGGGCCGTATCCCGCGCAAGAAAGCTAGGGCGCGCCACCCGGCATTCGTCGTAATACAAGCCAGATTCGGCCGCGCAGGCCGGTGAGGTGGCGCAATACAGCGAAGTCGCAGCACCCTGCACTGGCGTGAGCATGAAGCGCTTGATCAGTGGCGCAATGGGCCAGGGCAGCGCGCGCCAGACGTCTGACGCCACCACCCCGGGATGCAAAGAATAGGTTGTGACGCCCGTGCCCGCCAGACGCCGCGCCAGCTCCGACGCAAACAGAATGTTGGCCAACTTGGCCTCGCCATACTCACGCAAACCGCCAAAACTGCTGGTGGGCCGTTGAACAGCCTCAATGTCAAAGGACTTGGCATGGCGGTGCGCCCTGCTGGCAACGACTACGATGCGCGCTGGGGCCGATGCTTTCAGCCGCTCCAGCAGGAGTTGTGTCAGCAAGAAATGGCCCACATGGCACACGCCAAACATCAATTCAAAGCCTGATGGAGTCAAGCCCTTTTGCCCTGCCAGTCCGGCGTTATTCACCAGCAGGTGCAACGGCAGGTCGCGCGCAAGAAAAGTGGCTGCACATTGGCGCACCGAAGTAAGGTCGCCCAAATCCAGCGGTAAAAACTCAGCCCTGGCCTGACCGCCTGAACGGCGGGCGATGTCATCCAGAACGGGTTGGGTCTTGTCGTGTGAACGGCAGGCCAGAAAAACGTGTGCCCCCTGCAGTGCCAGGTCGGTGGCGGTAACACGGCCGATGCCGGTATTGGCACCCGTGATCAGCACGACTTTGCCTGCCAGGCTTTGCGAGGTTGATCGCGAATCACCTTTCAGCACAGCATCCACATTCTTATCGGTTGCATTGACCACGTTCCACCTCGCGCTTTAAGTTTCAATTAGCGCTATAAATAAAATAGCATTGAATCCATATTTTACGGGGGCTAGAAGCATGGTTTGCATCCACAAACGAAAACAACCCCGAAGTGGGGTTGTTTTCGTTTCACGCGACGCTGCGGTCGCGCATAGGGCGCAGACTTTTAGCGAGTCTTTTTAGACTTGGACGCGGGTGTCATGGAGTTAGCCATCGAGGCGCCTTTTTCCAGGGCTGAGTCGAGTGCGCTTTCTGCGGTGGAGGCAGCAGCTTTCAGGTTCTTGCCCACAGAAGCAAACGCTTCAGGTGCGGGGTGAGCCTTTTCCATCGCATCAACCGTGCTGTGGAACTGGCCAACGCTCAGCGAAGTCGCTTCCTTGAGGTTCTTGGCAAACATGGCCATACCCGCTTCAGCCGAAGCCTTCATGATTTCAAAGGCAGCTTGTGGGTCTTTGATGCCCTTGATGGACTCGACGGTTTCAGTCAAAACAGCTTGCGCTTCTTTGGCTTGGCTCTGAGCCATATCAGCCCATGCTTTCAGGTTGTCCTGGGCTGGCTTGATTGCGTCTTGCACAGCAGCAGGGTTGAACTTGGGAGCAGATTCCGACATGGATTTTGCGATGGCTTCGAATGGAGTGTTCTTGAACATGGTGGACCTTTTGAAAAAATGTTGCAGTGCAGCAATTATCGGTCGAATCTCTGAGTTGTGCTTGTTTCAAAAGCAAAATCGTGGCGATTAGTGGCGCAGCCCTAGGGTTTGATAAGGGCGTCTGACCATTTCTGCATGGACAGGATCACCGACGAAATACTGATCGCGCTGTCGACAATTGCACTCCAAGCTTCTGATTGGACTTGAACGCCATAGTGGAACATCGGTTGCTCCCGCTTGCGCTTGGCCAGCAAACTGGCCATCATGTCGTCCGTTATAGCCACCCCGAGCGAGGCAAGCACTTTCATCTTTTGTTCGCCCATTCCAGAGACACGGATCAATTTGAGAAGGCGTCCACGCAGTTCGGCCGTGTCAGCTTTCGCTCGCTTGAATATCAACTCGTTGGCAATTGCCTCAACCAACACTGCGTCGCTCGGGTTGGGTGATCTCCACACAATCTTTCCCTCGAAACGCGTCAGGCCTCGCTTGAGTTCCAGCAGCGAAGCATCCAATTCGAAGGGGTGAAGAAAGTTGAATCCTGCAACATTCCATGCGAGCGCTTCAACGCGCTCCCATTTGCCATCCATGCGGCAGTGCAGTCTTATTCCGATGTGACTGTGCCGGTCATCATCTCTGGTGATCGAATGGTGGTCGGATCCCAAGTTGCACTCCATTGAGGTGAAGTCTGAACGCAGACATGACCGTTGGTCAACTGATCAGGATTGAAATCGTGCAGGCGCTCGCTACACTGACGCTCCACGACGCTGACGGGGATTGCACCCCTAATTTTTGGATCAAATCTGGACCAAAAACAAATTGGTGCGACCGTCAGGAATCGAACCTGAAACGAAGGCTTCGGAGGCCTTAATGATATCCGTTTCACCACGGTCGCAACCCCGCCATTGTAAGCGGCGATTGCGGCCGGTTGACCCACAGCAGCTGATTGACACCTGCGCAACACCAGCCCGGGCCTGGCACCAGTACCATGGAGCATGCCCTTTATTGCCCAATTCCCAATCCGCAACGTGGCCGACATTCGCCGCCTGGAAGACACACCGCTTGCGCAGGCGCTGACGTTGCGCAGCACCTACGAGATCTTCCAAAGCTCGGCCCAGGCCTTTGGCGATAAGACAGCGCTGACCTTTTTGCGCACCGCCAATCCGGATGAAGAACCTGTTCGTTGGTCGTATGCGGAATTGCTGGCCGGCATCCACCAGACTGCCAATCTGCTACACCGCATTGGCGTGCAGTCGGGTGATGCCATAGGCGTGTTGTTGCCGGGCTGTTTGGAATACCATCTGGCACTCTGGGGTGGCGAGGCCGCCGGCATCGTGCAGCCGCTGAACCCGCTTCTCAGCGAGGAGAAGTTGGTGTCCCTGCTCAACGCCGGTAAAGCCAAAGTGCTGTTTGCCTGGGGTTCTGACGACGATGCTGGCATCTGGTCCAAGGCCTTGCGGATACGCACACAGGTCCCCACTTTGACGCACGTGCTGCGTGTTGCACCATTGAATGAGACACCTCCCCAGTCATTGCCTACCGGCGTTCTGGACTTTGATGCTGAGCGCAGGGCAGAGCGCAGCGATAGGCTCCTCAGTGACCGCGCCATTGCGCCCAACGACATTGCGGCCTACTTTCACACCGGCGGCACCACCGGTGCGCCCAAGCTGGCGCGCCACAGCCATGGTGCACAGGTGTTCACCGCCTGGGTCTGCGTGCAGCTACAAGGCACGCGTGCCGACGATGTGGTGATCAATGGCTACCCTCTGTTTCACGTCGCGGGCGTGCTGCCTGGGTCACTGACGTCGTTTGCAGCGGGGTCCGAGGTAGTCATGCCGACCACGGCACTGTTCCGCAACCGCGAGGTCATCGCAAACTACTGGCGCCTGGTGGAGCGTTATCGCGCCACTGCCGTGTCTGCCGTTCCGACCGTGCTGGCGGCGCTGGCTAATGTGCCGGTGGGTGATGCGGACATCTCCACTTTGCGCTATTGCCGCACCGGGGCGGCACCGCTGAGCCCGGACCTGGCGACGCGCTTTGAGGCCCAATTTGGAATTCACGTGCATGAGAGCCTGGGCATGACCGAAATGGCTGGCATATCAACCATCACCCCGCCTGGCGTTAATGCCCCGGTCGGTTGTGTCGGGTTTCGCCTGCCGCACACACAGATGCGCGTGGTGGCACTGGACGATAGCGGCAACCCCACGGACCGCGACATGCCAATCGGGGAGCAAGGCATGGTCATCTTCAAATCGCCCAATCTGTTCTCGGGTTTCGTGGATCCCAACGACAACCAGCACGCCTTTACCGCTGATGGTTGGTTAGCCACCGGTGACCTGGGCTGGTTGGATGATCACGAGCGCTTGAACCTGAGTGGCCGATCCAAAGACCTGATCATTCGCAGCGGGCATAACATCGACCCCAAGGTCATCGAGGATGCCATGGCCAGTCATCCCGCTGTACAGCATTGCGCGGCCGTTGGCGAGCCCGATGCCTATGCCGGCGAACTGCCAGTGGTATTTGTCACGCTCAAGCCAGGTGCACAGGCCAATGAAGCTGAACTGCTGGCCTATGTGTGCGAGCGCGTCGACGAACCGCCCGCGCGCCCCAGGTCGGTTACTGTGCTGCCAACCATGCCAATGACGCTGGTGGGCAAGATTTTTAAACCTGAACTGCGCCAATTGGCCGCCCAGACCAAGCAGGGCTCGCCAGGCAGCCACCCCAAGACTTGACCCGCAGGACAAGAGCCGCGGCGTCCCGCATTTTTATATGCAAGCCATTCGTGCCGTGGGGGTTTTGCAGGTCTCAGATTTGACCTGGCAGGTGCGATTCCAATCGTGCGACGCTCACTACCATTGATGGTCGTGACAATTCAACCTGCGACCGTCCCTTCGGCCTGCGCAGGCGAATCAAAGCCGACATAGGTGACGAAATTCTTGTTGTCTTCCCTCACGGATTTCACACTGTTTGCAATGAAGTCATTGTCCGGATAGCCCATTGCGATGCAGATCATGATGTTCTGATCATCGGGGATGCCCGCATGTTCTCGAACCACGCTGGACTGCATGATTCCCTGACCATTGATGACGCAACCCAAACCACGTTCCCACGCGCCCAGCACGATTGCATGGGAAAGGGCGCCGAGGTCAAATTGACTGATAGCAGCAGGCTCCAGGTATTTGTCGTAAGTCAGTACAAGTGATACCGGCGCGTCGAATTGGCGAAAACCCCGCATGACCCAGTCCATTCGCCGCTCCTTGTCATCACGTGCAATTCCCATAACGTCGAAGAGTTGCACCGCAATATCGACCTGGCGTTTGCGGTGGACTCCTTCATACGACTCCTTCATGGGAAAGTCGCGTTTGGGGGGGATACCTGCCACCATGTTTTCCGTGTTGCCTTGGCGTATGCGATCCAATGGCTCACCAGTGATGACGTGTACGTGCCAGGGCTGCGTATTCATGGAGGATGGGGCCCACTTCGCAACTTCGAGAATCTCCTCGATCACTGCGCGGGGGACCGGCTTTTGTTGGTATCCCCGAATACTCTTGCGTGCTTTGATCAGTTGAGAAAATTCCATGGCGGTTTCGATCCTATTGTTGCTAATGAGGTTTTGAACTTATAGCTCAGTAGCAGGAGTCTGCGCTTTGATTGCTGCCTCAAAGGAGACAGTCAAGTGTGTCCTGGATACCAAACACGCAACGAATTGCTACAGCTTGACTTTCTAGGTCTTGGAAATCATGGCCAGCGACTGAGGGCTGTCCCACTCCTGGGCGCCATAGTACTTGCCCAGCACCTTGCCCTGTGCATCGACCAGCAGGGTCAGCGGCAGGTGGTCCGCGCCCAGCATGTTTTCCAGAAACAGTTCGTGGTCAATGAAATTGCTGAAGGTAATGTTGAACTGCTTGACGAAGGCCTGCGCCCGGTCCCGGTAGTCGTCGGTGGAGATGCCAATGACGTTCAGCTGCTTTCCGCCAAAGCGGCGCGACAGACGCTCCAGTGAGCCCATCTCCTGGCGGCAGGGGCCGCACCAACTGGCCCACACATTGATGACCAGGGGCTTGCCACGAAAATCAGACAACCGGCGGGACGGTGTTGAGATTCCCTGCATGGATGCTTCGCGCAGTACGCTGCCGACTGCCACTTCTCCCGGCGTGCCGGCCTGCGCCAACTGGCACGAGGCCGCCAGCAGCAGACCCAGCACGGCCAAGGCTTTTTGCAGGTGAAGCAGCATGGCGTTGGTACAACCTCGCTCGCGACCCCGGCCTAAGGCCTGACTTTGTTGACCTGGAGCTTGATGCCGCTGGCACCGAGCTTGACCGTCTGCACCGCAGACATCAAATCGCCCGATTCTGGCTGCGCCATGCCGGATTTGGAGATGCGTGCTTCGACCTCGACCTGTGCAGACATGGAAATGCGCGCCTGCGGGCTCATGGCCAGCGAATCGTCCAACGTGAACTTCAGCGGCAGCTCAGATACATTGGCACGCACCACCGCCACCGGCATGCGCGAACCCGGCCCACGGGCAATCACCATCACGGTGTCATTCGGCCCCGCCTTGGCTTTGAGTGCAGCGTCCAGTTCCACTTGACCACTGACGCTTGCACCGGCACTGGCCTTTGCTGGCGTGCCGCCAGAGTTTGCGGCGGACTTCACAGGTCCTTTGGCTGGCGCTTTGAGAGCTGCCTTGGGCGCTGTTTTGCCAATCGCCGTGTAAGCGGCATCAATGGATTCTTGCAGCATGCGGCCGTCTTCGGAGTCGGGTTCCACCTGCTGAATCAACTTCTCCCAGATGCGGATGGCCGATTCAAACTGGTTCCCTCGGAAGGCCGCTGTTCCGGCAAGCCACAGGGCCATAGCATTCTCGGGGTCGACCTTCAGGGCCTTTTCAATCAGTTGCGTGGGTTTGCCCGCGAAATTGCCATTGGCGTTGGTGGCCGCCAGGTCAGCGTAAATGGCGAGCAACTGGGCGTCGTTGTCCAGGAAGGCCCCGGCACGCACAAAGGCATGCTCGGCTTCCACGTTGCGCCCCAGCATCTTGTACGAGCGCGCCAGCATGGCCCAGCCTTGCAGGTTGTCGGGTTCTTTTTCCAGTTTCTTGGCAAGCCCTTCGGTCAGGCGGTCCATGTCCTGTGCGGACACTGCGTGTTGCGGCCCATTGGGCTGCAGTGTGGCCGGACTGCCCAGCAGCACATAGAGCCCGATGGCCGCAATAGGCAAAACCAGACCGACCGCCAGCATGGTCCTCTTGGGCGCTTTCAGCGTAGACGTTGCGTCTGCCTCGGCGGTGTCGTCAATCACGCGCCGCTGCAATTCAGCGCGGGCTTGTTCGTAGTCCGCCTCTGCCAGGGTATTTTCTGCGCGGTCCCGATCCAGGCGTGCAAGCTGGTCGCGGTAAATCGCTGCGTTCAATTGACGCCGCGATACATTGACATTGGAAGACTTCAATAAGAAGGGCCTGAACAGCAGAGCCAGCACCAGCACAACCGCCAGAGCCCCGGCAACCCAAAATCCAATCATTTTTCGCCTTCCTGGAGCATCGCCTCAGCGCGCTTGCGTTCGTCATCAGTCAATACGTCGGTGCCAACGTCGGTGCTACGCCGACGCAAGTAAACAAACAGGGCCACCACGCCAAGAATCATCAGTCCAAACGGGCCTGCCCAAAGTAGCCAGGTGCTGGGCTTGACGGGCGGCCGATAGAGCACGAAATCGCCGTAGCGGCTGACCATGAATTCCCGAATTTCTGCATCGGTCTTGCCCTGTTTGATCAATGTGCGCAACTCACGGCGCAGATCGTTTGCCAGATCCGAACGAGAGCCCGCAAGGGACTCGTTCTGGCACACCAGGCAGCGCATTTCCTCGGAGATGACAATCAGGCGCTGCTCGACCACCGGGTCCTCGGCCAACTGGGGGGCTTCCTTGGCCATTGCGCCGCCACAAGCGAGCAAGGCCAGCATCAGTGCGTAAATAATTTTCACGATTTCTTGAGCTCGTTGATGAGGGGAATGATGGTCTTTTCCAGCGCCTCGGTCGTGATCGGACCAATGTGCTTGTAGCGGATGACGCCCGCCTTGTCGATCAAATAACTCTCGGGTACGCCGTACACACCGTAGTCGATGCCCACACGTCCGTCGCCATCAAATGCGATGACGTCATAGGGGTTGCCGCTGCGCTGGAGAACACCCATTGCATCCTTGCGCTGGTCCTTGTAGTCCAGGCCAATGATGGGGATCATTTGCTGGCGGGCAAACTGCATCAGCACCGGGTGCTCTTGCCTGCAGGCTACGCACCACGAGGCCCACACATTGAACAACCAGACCTTGCCTTTCAAGTCTTCCGCTGCAAATTGCAGGCCGGGTTGCTCCAGTTGCGGGACCTTGAACGCTGGCGCCGGCTTGTTCACCAACGGCGATGGCACCTCGTGCGGATCAAGTCGCAGGCCCGCCGCCAGGAAAACGACCAGCACGCCGAATAGTGCCAATGGAATCAGAAATTTTGCTTTCATGATGTCGCACCCTTCAGCTTGCCAGCCACCGGCATCGCTTGGGCCTCAACAGCGGCCTCTTTAACCCGCAACCGGTAGCGCCGGTCCGACATGGCAAACAATCCACCCAGCGCCATCAGCAGGCAACCGCCCCAGATCCAGTCCACAAACGGTTTGAAATATACGCGCACCGCCCACGCTTTGCCTTCAAGGGGTTCGCCCAGCGAGACATAGACGTCACGGGTAAAGCCGGCATCGATTGCCGCTTCGGTCATGGGCATGGTGGACGAAAAATAGTTGCGCTTCTCGGGTTGGAGCATGGTGGGTGCGCCGCCGTTACGGGTCACTTCAAACTCGCCGCGTGCTGCACTGTAGTTGGGGCCTGGCACGTCTTTCACGCCAATCATCTTGAACTGGTAGCCGCCCACCAACACCGTGTCGCCTGGCTCCATGCGCACGTCCTGCTCTTCCTGGAAGCCCCCCACCATGGTCACACCAAAGGCAAAAACGGCAATACCGAAGTGGCCCAGATGCATGCCCCAATACGACGCGGGCGGAATGCTGCTCTTGAGTCGACGGGCAACCTGAATCACACCCGATGAGGCGATCCAGACTGACAACGCCACACCCAAGCCTGTCATCACGGTCCAGCCGCCCATCAGGTGTGGGACGAGTGCACCAGCCACCAGGGCCAGGACACCGGGAATCCACATCCGCATGGCGATCTCTTTGACATCGGTATTCTTCCAGCGGGCCAAAGGCACCGCCGCCAGCAAAAACATCACGGGTGCCATGAGGGGCACAAACACCGCATTGAAATACGGCGCACCCACCGAAATTTTGCCCAGCTTCAGTGCATCAATGAACAGCGGATACAGGGTGCCCAGCAGGACCGATGCACAGGCGACCACCAGGAGCACGTTGCCCGTCAGCAGTAGCGACTCGCGCGACATCAACGCAAAAGACCCGCCCAGTGCGACCTTGGGCGCACGCCAGGCGAACAAAACGAGTGATGAGCCCACCACCAAAAACAGCAGCACCAAGATAAAAATACCGCGCCGGGGGTCGGTCGCAAAGGCGTGTACCGAGGTCAACACGCCTGAACGCACCAAGAAAGTCCCCAGCAAGGACAGCGAAAAAGCGCCAATAGCCAACAGCACCGTCCAGCTCTTGAAGGTGCCACGCTTTTCGGTCACCGCCAGAGAATGTATGAGTGCGGTACCAATCAACCACGGCATGAAGGACGCGTTTTCAACCGGGTCCCAGAACCACCAACCGCCCCACCCCAGTTCGTAATAGGCCCACCACGATCCCAGCGCAATACCCAGTGTCAGGAATACCCACGCAGCGGTGGTCCAAGGCCGCGACCAACGCGCCCAGGCCGCATCGAGCCGACCCGACAGCAAGGCAGCAATTGCGAAGGAAAAGGCCACCGCAAAACCCACATAACCCATGTACAGCATGGGGGGGTGAAACACCAGACCCGGGTCCTGCAACAGGGGATTGAGGTCGCGTCCGTTCTCGGCCGCAGGCAACAGGCGATCAAACGGGTTGGATGTAAACAGTATGAACAGCAACAAGCCCGAAGTGACCAGCCCCAACACGCCAATCACCCGTGCCACCATGGTGTCATCGAGCGTGCGAGAGAACTGGGCTACGGCCACCGTCCAGCCCGACAGCAGAAAAACCCACAACAGCAAGGAGCCTTCATGGCCACCCCATACGGCGCCAAAACGGTAAAGGGTTGGCAACTGGGAGTTGGAATGCGCTGCCACGTACTGCACCGAGAAGTCGTTGACGTAAAAGCTCCAGGCCAGCGAAACAAACGACGCAGCCAGCATCAGGAAAGACGCTTGAGCGGCCGGGCGCGCCAGCGCGGTCCACTCACGGCGACCATAGTGAGCGCCAAAAATTGGAAGGGCGCCTTGCACCAAGCAAATACACAGGGCAAGAATTAATGCGAAATGGCCAAGTTCAGGGATCATGGTGCGCTTGCGCCTTTCATTTTTTGAGCTTTTTCGAGTGCATCTTTTGCCTCGGGCGGCATATAGTTTTCATCGTGCTTTGCCAGCACTTCAGTGGCGATGTACTCACCGCCGTTGCCCGGCTTGACTTGTACGACAGCACCTTTGCCCTCTTTGAATAGATCGGGCAATATGCCGGTGTAGGCGACAGGAATGTCTTTCACCAGGTCGGTCATGACGAAGTGTACGGTGACGTTTTCTCTGCGCACGGACCCTTCCTTGACCAACCCGCCAATGCGAAAAGCCTGCAGCTTGGGCGCCTTGCCAGCAAACACATCGCTGGGCGTGACATACAAGGCAATATTGCTATTAAGGGCATTCAGTACCAGAGCGGCGGCGATGCCGATGACAGCTAGTCCGCCACCAATGATGGCTGCACGTTTTTTCCAGCGTTTCACTTGTTTTCCATTTCCAGTTTTTCAGCCACTGCCTGGCGACGCAAAGTTCCGACAATCTCACTATGACGCATGCGGATGAGTAAAGGTTCCGCTAAAAATGCCAACGCACAGACGCCAAAACTGCCCCACACATAAAGGCCATAGCCGCCCATGGCGAAAAAGTCGCCCACAGAATTCCAGATCATGCTTTGATCTCCTTCAACTGCTTGACCCATTCGGTATGGGATTCTCGTTCGAGAATAATCGCACGCACCCGGGTTAACGCCACCGCGATCGAATACATCCACAAACACAAGGCCATTAACAACATGCCCCACAGCATGGTCATAGCCATTGACGGTGACTTGTTGATCGATACCGAAGCGCCCTGGTGAAGGGTATTCCACCACTTGACCGAGAAATAGATGATGGGCACGTTGACCACGCCCACCAGCGCCACAATGGCACCTGCCTTGTCGGCGCGGCGGGGGTCATCAATGGAGGCCTGTAGCGACATGAACCCCAGGTACAAAAAGAACAATATCAACTCGGACGTCAACCGGGCATCCCAGACCCACCAGGTGCCCCACATCGGCTTGCCCCAAAAGGCGCCGGTCCACAGGGACAAAAATGCCATCAGCGCGCCCGTGGGGGCCAGGGCCTGCGCCATCATGCTCGACAGGCGCGCATTGAGCGACAGCCCCATGGCGGCCCATCCCGCCATGACCATATAGATAAACATGGACATCCAGGAGGTAGGGACATGGATGAAGATGATGCGGTAGCCCTCGCCTTGCGTGGCGTCGGTTGGCGCCACAAAAAAGCTCAGCCAAAGGCCTGCCCCGCCGAACAGTGCTGCAAGTACCCAAAAGATCGGAATCATCTTGCCCGCAAGCGGGTAGAAGGTATGGGGGCTGGCGAACTTGAACCAGTTGATCAGTCGGTTATTCATTCCAATGCAATCCTCAAAGCAGCCGTGGCAGCCCACGGAGCAAAAAAAGCAGCCATTACCAAAATGGCCGCCAACAATGACAAATGCCCGCCAGCGCCCAGCCCGGCAATGTGGGACTCCACGGCACCCGCACCAAAAATCAGGGCTGGCACATACAGCGGCAAGACCAGCAGACTCAACAGCACACCACCGCCGCGAACGCCCAGCGTGAGTGCCGCTCCAATGGCGCCGATCAGCGACAGCAGTGGCGTGCCCAACAACAGCGCCAGCATCAGCACCCCTAGCGCACCCGTGTCCAGATCAAACTGAATGCCGAGCACCGGTGCCATCAGTACCAGCGGCAGACCGCTGACCAGCCAGTGCGCCACAATTTTCCCCAGTACCAACAGCACCAGCGGCGTTGGCGAAATGGCCATCTGCTCCAGCGTGCCATCGGCATGGTCCGCTGCGAACATGCGCTGTAGGCCCAGCATGGTGGCTAGCAACGCGCCAACCCACAGCACGCCGGGCGCAATCTTGCGTAACAACGCGGGCTCGGGGCCAATGCCCAGCGGAAACAGGCTGCTGACAATGACAAAGAAGAACAGCGCGGTCAGTACTTCGCTCTTGCGCCGCATGACCATCAACAGGTCGCGCCGAATAATGGCCAGCATGGCGTTCATAACTGCACCACCCGTCCGCCGGGTATGGGCATGGTTTGGTGGCTGGTCAGCACCGCCATGCCACCACCGGCTACATGTTCCGAAATCAGAACAGACAGCAATTCAACCGCCTTGACGTCCAGCGCAGTGAAGGGCTCGTCGAGTACCCACAATTTCGCATTGCGCGTGGCAAGCCTCGCCAGCATGACCCGCCGCTTCTGCCCGGCCGAAAGCACGCGCACGGGTAACTCTTCGCGACCCTTCAGTCCAAAACGGTACAGTGATTGCATGGCACTTGACTCTTGCAGTTCGACGCCGTCCATAGCGGCGGCAAAAGCTAAATTTTCCAAAGCGGTCAAGTCTTCCTTTAGCGCCCCATGGTGGCCAAAGAATAGAAGGTTTTGTCGATAGGTTGAATCACTGTCCCGAATGGGCTGCCCGCACCAGCGGATTTCCCCCGCAGCGGGCTGCGACAGGCCTGCCAGCAAGCGCAACAGGCTGGTTTTCCCCGCGCCATTCTCGCCTCGCACGTGCAACCACTCGCCCGCATCGACCGAAAGATCGAGCCCAACGAACAGGCGCCGGTCGCCGCGCACGCAAGTCAACCCATGTGCACTCAACATGAAACGAAAATGGAAGTCAATTTAGATGGGGACGCTCTTCCGACAAAAGTTGCGCCCTTCTGGGGTGATTCAAGAAAGTTGATTGTAATCAACTCGGATCCTTAAACCTGTTACCAATTGTCGCACCCAGGCTTTGGGCTCGATGCCCCTACATACTGCAGAAATGGGTCAGCCCCCTATAATCGCCCGTCATTTCAGCGGCCACCCCAGATCGCAACAGACCACCCGAGGACACCATGAGCAACTCCAACCCCACAACGGCGCACGAAGAGGACCACTCCGGTCCGATCAAAACTCCCAAGCAATTGCTGATGGCGGTGCTTTATTCTTTTATCGTACCGATCTTTGTGATCATTGGCCTGGTGTACTTTGTGACATCGGCCAATAAACCACTGGCTGGGTCGGCTGACTTGGAGCAGTCCGTGACTGCCCGCATCCAAAAAGTTGGCAAAGTGGAAATTCGTGATGCCAACCGTGAAATGAAGACCGGAAAGCAAGTGTTCGATGTGCAATGCACCGCTTGCCACACGGCTGGTGTGGTTGGCGCGCCCAAGTTTGGTGACGCTGCAGCGTGGGGACCCCGCATCAAGACCGGATTTGAGTCACTTTTGAATTCGGCCCTGAAAGGCAAGAATGCCATGGGACCTCAGGGTGGTGGCGATTTTGACAACTTTGAAATCGCACGTGCGGTGGTCTACATGGCCAACGCCGGTGGTGGAAAATTTGCTGAACCGGTCAAAACAGTCGCGCCGGCCAAGTAGTTTGAACCGCAACATGAAGCCGGCTAGCCATGCCGGCTTTTTTGCGACTTATTTTTATCGAATTAACGCTCCAGCCCCCGTCAATGCTGCGTGAACCGCTGCAGATTTAATAGCGTTGTTCAGTTTGGGACGGGCTCAGCATGAAGTGGTAGCGTGGCGCAAGGTCACACCGCAGCACCGGGAGCACCTCCCAGACGCCGTCATCCAGCGCCTGAGCGGCCAACCCAACGTCCAGTGTGTGAACCAGCCCCAAGCCCAGGGGGGTCTCCAAATAGAGCCAGCCATGTTCATCCATCAAGCATGCCAGGCACGTGGTGCTGTGGCCTGTATGGGATTGCACACTGAAGTCTGACTGCACACGCCACACCCAGGGCGCCACCTCCAGCTC
>CAIYDK010000227.1 GCA_903924955.1 uncultured beta proteobacterium
CGGGTGCTGCTGGAGACCCATTGCCTGGATTGGCCAGCCGAACTGGGGCCAGAGGGGGCCTACGGTAAAATCATCCGGGTGGAACTCCTCCACAAACTGCACGACGAGCTGAAGTACGACGGGCTCGAAGCCCTGACCGCCGGCATCAAAAAGGATTGCCTTGATGCCCAGACGTACTTTGCCAACCAGCCTCACTATGACCGATAACACGCCTTCCGTCGACTACCGCGGCACCCTGAACCTGCCCGATACCCCCTTCCCCATGCGCGGCGACCTGCCCAAGCGTGAGCCCAACTGGGTGAAAGACTGGAACGAGCACGGCCTGTACAAAAAGCTGCGCGAGCACCGCAAGGGTGCCCCTTTGTTTGTGCTGCACGATGGCCCGCCCTATGCCAACGGCAAGCTGCACATCGGACACGCACTGAACAAGGTCCTGAAGGACATGATCGTCAAGAGCAAGCAGCTGGCTGGTTTTGACGCGCAATACATCCCCGGCTGGGACTGCCACGGCCTGCCCATCGAGAACGCCATCGAAAAATTGCATGGCCGCAACCTGAGCCGTGACGACATGCAGGCCAAGAGCCGTGCCTTTGCCACAGAGCAGATCAACCAGCAGCGCGAAGACTTCAAACGCCTGGGCGTGCTGGGCGACTGGGAACGCCCCTACCGCACCATGGACCCGGCCAACGAGGGCGGGCAGATCCGCGCCTTCAAGCGCGTCATTGAGCGCGGCTTTGTCTACCGGGGCCTGAAACCCGTGTACTGGTGCTTTGACTGCGGCTCCAGCCTGGCCGAATTCGAGATCGAATACGCCGACAAGAAGAGCGACACACTGGACGTGGCCTTTGAAGCCGCCGACAAGCAGGCGCTGGCACAAGCCTTTGGCCTGGCGGGGCTGCCGGGCAACCCCAAATCTGCCTTTATCGTGATCTGGACGACGACCGCCTGGACCATCCCCGCCAACCAGGCGCTCAACGCCCACCCGGAGCTGGTCTATGCCCTGGTGGATACGCCACGCGGCCTTTTGGTGCTGGCGGAGAGTCTGGTCGAAAAGTGTCTGGAGCGCTACGGCGTGCAAGGCACTGTGGTGGCGACCACCGCGGGCGAGAAGCTCGGTGGCCTGAACTTCAAGCACCCGCTGTACGACGTGCATGAGGGCTACCAGCGCCTGGCGCCGGTGTACCTGGCCGATTATGTCAGCGCAGTCGACGGCACGGGTATCGTGCACTCGGCCCCCGCCTATGGCGTGGATGACTTCAACAGCTGCGTAGCCCACGGTCTGAAGTACGACGACATTCTGAACCCGGTGCAGGGCAACGGCAGCTACGCTGACGACCTGCCCCTGTTTGGTGGACTGAACATCTGGAAGGCCTGCCCACGCATCCTCGAAGTGCTGGCACAGAGCGACCGCCTGATGGCCACGCAGCCCATCGTCCACAGCTACCCGCACTGCTGGCGCCACAAGACGCCGGTGATCTACCGCGCCGCCGCGCAATGGTTCATCCGCATGGACGATGGCCCGGGTGTGTTCACAACGGACAAGGCGCCCAAGACCCTGCGCCAGCTTGCGCTGGACGCGATCGACCAGACGCAGTTTTACCCTGAGAACGGCAAGACCCGTTTGCGCGACATGATTGCCAACCGGCCCGACTGGTGCATCAGCCGCCAGCGCAGCTGGGGCGTGCCGGTACCCTTTTTCCTGCACAAGGATTCGGGCGAACTGCACCCCAACACTATGGCCATACTGGACCAGGCGGCCGATATTGTGGAAAAAGGCGGCATCGAGGCCTGGAGCCGCGTCACGGCGCAGGACATTCTGGGTGCAACGGATGCGGAGCATTACAGCAAGAGCACCGACATTCTGGAGGTGTGGTTTGACTCGGGCTCCACGTTCCAGCACGTGCTGCGCGGCAGCCACAAGGATGCGTATGCGCGCCCACCGTTCCACGCAGAAGGGCCCGAGGCAGATTTGTATCTGGAAGGCCACGACCAGCACCGCGGCTGGTTCCACAGTTCGCTGCTGCTGGGCTGCGCCCTGTATGACCGCGCACCCTACCGCGGCTTGCTGACCCACGGCTTTGCCACCGACGGCCAGGGCCGCAAGATGAGCAAGAGCATGGGCAATACGGTGGACCCGCAAACCGTCACCACCAAAATGGGCGCCGAAATCGTGCGCCTGTGGGTGGCCGCGACCGACTACTCGGGCGACCTGAACATTGACGACAAAATTCTGGCCCGCGTGGTCGACACCTACCGCCGAGTGCGCAACACGCTGAAGTTTTTGCTGGCCAACGTGAGCGACTTTGACCCGGCCAAGGACACGGTTGCGGCCGACCAGTTGCTAGAGATTGACCGCTATGCCCTGAGCCGCGCGGCGCAATTGCAGGCCGACATCCTGGCGCATTTCAACGTGTATGAGTTCCACCCCGTGGTCTCCAAACTGCAAATCTATTGCAGTGAGGACCTGGGTGCGTTCTACCTCGACATCCTGAAGGACCGCCTCTACACCACCGCCGCCAACAGCCTGGCGCGCCGCTCGGCGCAAACCGCGCTGTGGCAGATCACCCAGGCCATGCTGCGCTGGATGGCGCCTTTCCTGAGCTTCACCGCCGAGGAGGCCTGGGCCGTTCTGGGCACCGAGGGCAAGACACCGGCCGATAACCGGGCCTCCATTTTTATGGACGGCTTCGTTGGCTTTGACGCACCCGATGCCGCGCTGCTGGCCAAGTGGAGCCGCATCCGCGAGATTCGCGAAGCGGTGAACAAGGACATTGAAACCCTGCGTGCCGCCGGTCAGGTGGGCTCGTCCCTGCAGGCCAACGTGACGCTGACGGTACCCGCCGCAGACCATGCCATCCTGTCCAGTCTCGGCGACGATTTGAAGTTCGCCTTCATCACATCCGCTATCACTTTGGTAGCTGGTGACGCAGTATCTGCGGGGGTTAGCACCTCAAATGCCGTGAAGTGCGAGCGCTGCTGGCACTACCGTGACGATGTGGGCGCAGACGCTGCACACCCCACCCTGTGCGGCCGCTGCACCAGCAACCTGTACGGCGCGGGCGAAACCCGCACCTGCGCCTGATGGCCCGCAGCGCCAAGGCCGGCAGCAGCGGCATGCTGCAGTGGCTGGGCCTGGCTTTCATCATTCTGCTGGTGGACCAGTTCACCAAGGTGTTGATCGTGGGCTATTACCACCTGGGCGACAGCACCTACGTCACCAGCTTCTTCAACGTGGTTAGGGCCCACAACAGCGGCGCCGCTTTCTCGTTTCTGGCGGGTGCCTCGGGCTGGCAGCGGTGGTTTTTTACGGTCGTGGGATTTGTGGCGGCCGCGGTCATCATCTGGATGCTGCGCTCACACGCCGGGCAACGGTTGTTCAGCTTCGCCATGGCCTGCATTCTGGGTGGCGCCATTGGCAACGTGATTGACCGCATGGCGCACGGCTATGTGATTGATTTTCTGGACTTCCACTGGCACGGCATGCACTTCCCGGCCTTCAATGTGGCCGACAGCGCCATCACGCTAGGCGCCATCTGCCTGATCCTGGACGAGCTGCTGCGGGTTAGGAAAAGCTAGCCCCCGGTGCTACTGTGCAAAGGTGTCAAACGTCGTCTCAAAACTTGCGTGGTGCTGTTTGAATGCGGCCAACACCTTGGGGTCAAAGTGCTCAGGCTGGGTGCGACCATCACCGATCGTGATGATGTTTACTGCCGTCTGGTGGTCAAAGGCAGGCTTGTAGGGCCGCTTGCTGCGCAGGGCATCGTAGATGTCACAAATGTTCATGATGCGCGCCGCCATCGATATGGCCTCCCCCCGCTTGCCATTCGGGTAGCCGCCGCCGTCCCAGCGTTCATGGTGGTCCAGCGCAATTTCTGCACCCATCTGCAGGTAGGGCGATTTGCTGCTGCCAAGAATCTTGGCACCCATCGTCGTATGGGTCTGCATAACGGCCCACTCGTCGGGTGTAAAGCCGGCAGGCTTGAGCAAGATGTGGTCGGGAATGCCGATTTTTCCGATGTCATGCATCGGGCTGGCAAAGAAGATGTTGTCAACAAAATCATCATCGAGTTCGAGTACCCGGGCCAGGTCGCGTGAGTAGTAGCTGATGCGGCGCACATGGGCACCGGTGTCTTCGTCCTTGTGCTCTGCCGCACGCGTCATGGTGATGATGGTTTCTACATAACCATCATGCAATTCCGCAGTACGCTCCAGCACACGCTGCTCCAGTTGGTCGTTGAAGTTGTGCAATGCCTGGTGCAACAGCCGCACCTCCAACATGTTGTGCACCCGCGCCAGCACCTCGACCATGTCAAACGGTTTGCAGATAAAGTCTTTGGCCCCCGCGCGCAGGGCGCGCAGCTTGTGCTCTGGTTGAGCTGTAATCACCAGCACCGGGAGGTAGCCGTCAGCCTCGATCTCCTGCAGGCCTTCCATCACTTGAAATCCGTCCATTTCGGGCATCTGAAGATCGAGCAGGATCAGGTCATAGTGGTTCTGGCGGTGCAGCGCGCAAACCGCTTTCGGATCGGTGATGGACGCAACCGCTGTGTAGCCAGCGCCGGCCAGCACGCGCTCCAGCAACAGGACATTGACGGCCTGATCATCCACGATCAGAATTTTCCCACCAAGAATGTCGGTTGAAATTTTCACGCGTTTACGCCAGCCGACAAGGCTGACACCGTGTGTTTGGGAAAACTGACTTCCAGATAGCCGGTTGAACTGGTTAGCTTCACCAATTTCAACTCACCACCGGTTGCCGTGATGATTTGGTGCGCCACCACCGGAGCGAGGCCCATTGTTTCGGCGCGCGATGAAGACCGTGCGCTGGAACCGATCACAAAATAGTCATCGGCCTGCGCGTTTGACATTTGCAAGTTGTCAAGTTCAATGCGCAGACCAATGCGCGTCGCATCAACCGTGCCCACCAGGTGCGCCGCAGCTCTATTTTTTGAAAAGAAAGTTGCCAAAAGCACCAGCGTTGCCAGGCTGCTTTTCAGGTGGGGCTCATGGCCCTGGATCACGCTGGCGTCCAGTTCGGCCGACTGGTCGACCGTGATGGTCAATTCGGGCAGCACGCCCTGCACCAGGACCAGCAAGTCAACCACGCGCAGGGGCTTACCCGACTGGGGCGTTCTGGCCTCCAGGTCAATCAGCAGCACCACGTCGTCCAGCAGCTTTAACATGCGCTTTGCGCTTTTTGTGAACATGTCGGCAAAAAGGGTTCGATCGTCAGACTCGGGGCACAGACTGATCAGCAGTTCGCCGAATCCCAGCACACCCCCGGCCGGGGTGCGCATCTCGTGCGAGATCATGCTGAAAAAATCGTCTTTCAGTCGGTTTAACTCGTGCATCCGTTCGTAGGCCTTAGTCAGCTCACGGGTGCGCTGAACCACCTGAAACTCCAGCTGTTCATTGTGCTCGCTGAGCTCGCGTTGCAAGGCGCGCAGCTTGAGGTGGACTTCGACCCGCGCCGAGATTTCGTTGAGTTCAAACGGTTTTGTCACGTAGTCAACACCACCGACCGCAAACGCTTTCACTTTTTCATCCACTTCATGCATTGCACTGATGAAAATGACCGGAATATCGCGTAGTGCAGGATCAGACTTGAGTTGCTGGCACACCTCGAAGCCGTTCATTTGAGGCATATTGATGTCCAGCAGAATCAGCTCGGGCGGGTCGGCACGAGCCGACTCCAATGCCAGTTCACCGCTCAGCACGGCGCGTGGGTTGTAGCCACGATCGGTGAGCATTCTGAGCAGCAGCTGAACATTCGCGGGCATGTCATCGACCACCAGAATGTAGGGCGCTTTGGGTGTTTGGGGTATTTGGGGTGTTTGGATGTTTTTCATGATTTGTTATGTTCGGCTAAATCCAGAGCGTCATTCAGTGCCAGGATGAATTCACTCACCACGATGGGTTTGGTAAGGTAGCTGTTGAACCCGGCATCCAGTCCCTTTTTAATATCACTTGGCATGGCATTGGCACTAATGGCCAGCACCGGGATGTGGGCTGCCAGCGGGTCTTGGCGCAGTAGTTTGAGCACTTCAAAGCCATTAATACCGGGCAGATTGATGTCCAGAAGAATCACATCCGGCAAGCTAGACCGGGCCAACTCGATCCCGCTTAAACCATTGGTGGCCGTCAACAAACTTATGCTGGGGTAGCGCTCGATGATCCGCTCCACCAGATTCATATTGGCCGGGTTGTCCTCCACATAAAGAAGGGTGCGCAGTCGCGCAGAGTGGGTCAATGCCACCGTTGGGTTCGTCGTGGTGAGGCTGCCAAACGCGACCGCGGGCTCCATCGCCGATGCCATTTCAAACCAGAAAACACTGCCCAGCCCCACTTGGCTTTCCACGCCAATGCGGCCGCCCATCAGCTCGACCAATTGCTTGGCTACCACCAGGCCAATACCTGTACCCTCAACGCCGCCTGACTCCTGCCCCAGCCGGTTAAAGGCTTGAAACAGCTTGGACATCTGATCGTCACTTAGTCCCATGCCCGTGTCACGCACGCTGACCCTGATACGCCCTTGCGTGCCGGGCGAGCAGCTCACTTCCACTTCACCCTGCTTCTTGTTGTACTTGATCGCATTGCTCAACAGGTTGATCACCACCTGTTTGAGCCGTGTCTGGTCAGCCATCACAAAACAAGGTTCCCCCGCCGAGGGAAACAGCAGCTTGACATCACGCTGTTTCGCTTGATTTTCCAACATGCTCTGGCACTCGAACATGATCTCGGCCAGCGACACGGGTTCGTTGGACAAAGGGATCTGACCGGACTCGATCTTGGTGAG
>CAIYDK010000228.1 GCA_903924955.1 uncultured beta proteobacterium
CGCCTGTCCTACAGCCTGTACCTATGGCAGCAGTTGTTTTTGGTCTGGTCAGAAGACCGTGTGGCTGGCCTGGGCCTGCTGCAAACCTTCCCGCTCAATCTGGCAGCAGTTTTTGCCTGTGCCACTGCCAGCATGGTGCTGATCGAGACCCCGCTCATTGCCGCAGGGCACCGCAAGGCCAAAAGAATCCAGCGCGTGTAGGTAGGTGCCCAAGGTTGCACCGGGGTAACCTGCACCCACCTCGGCAGGCTGAAAGTCGCTGGCTGCCACATTCTGTTGCTCGTTGTATTGATATCTACACACACTTTGTGTAATAATTTGCTACACACCGGGAGTGTCTCATGTCTCAAATTCAGGCGAACGAGTCCGTTGCTATCAATATTCGTGCAAAGGCACGTCAGCGTGATCTGATCGACCAAGCCGCCGATCGCTTGGGCCGCAGCCGCTCCGATTTCATGCTGGAGGTCGCCTGCCGTGAAGCGCAGGACGTTTTGCTCGATCAGGCATTCTTCACGGTCGATGCCGGAACGTTTGCCAAATTGCAAGTCTTGCTGGACCAGCCGCTGCCACCCACCGACAAGCTGCGTAACCTGCTGAAAACCAAAGCCCCTTGGGAACCATGAGTCTGCCCTCTTTGCTTGCCCCCGTCCCCCTGTCTTCCGAGCATGCTTTGGACGGCTTTGACAGTGGCGAGCCCGTGTTGGACGAATGGCTCAAAAGGCGTGCCCTGAAAAATCAGGGCATCGGTGTCTCACGTTGCTTTGTAGTGTGTGCCGAGCAAGTGGTTGTGGGCTATTACTGTCTGTCCGCCGGGGCCATAAGTCACGAATCCGCTCCCAAGGCGATGCGGCGCAATATGCCTGACCCGTTGCCTGTGCTGCTGCTCGGCCGCTTGGCCATAGACCGCCGTTACCACAACCAGGGCTTGGGGCGCGCATTGTTACGTGACGCAATGCTGCGGTCCCTCAGCATTGCAATGGACTCAGGGGTGTTTGCGCTCTTGGTGCATGCGATGTCCGACCCCGCCAAGCGCTTCTATCTGTCACGGGGATTCGTCGCGTCAACCGTGCAGCCGATGACACTTATCATGACCTTGCAAACGGCCCGTCTGATCCTGACCGAGCCTCGGCGATGACGCCCAACCCCAGGCTCTGGCACAGAGGTAGGCGTTTGAGATAGGACAAGCAGAAATAGCCAATGCCGCTGGCCTTCAATGTCAACATTTTCGCAATGATGTATTCCACGTTGTCCACCAGCAAGCTCTCGGTCGACTCCAGCTTGAGCCGCATCGGATTGGCACCGGTTTGAGCGATCACCGCCTGCACCTTGGCCACGAAGTCAGGTTCGCGAAACTGGCGGGCGCTCACATTGACGGCTAAACGCTGCATTGGCATAGGTAATGCGGCAGTCGGTGTCAGTTGTCGACAGCAGAGTCTCGTTGGCCGCAAACTGGTATTCCCGTTAATAGGACCATTCAGGACCCGCGCCGCGACTTATATGTGATCGCACTGTGAATTCGAAGCGGCCTGGGCTTGCTGCAAACCTTCCCGCTCATTGC
>CAIYDK010000229.1 GCA_903924955.1 uncultured beta proteobacterium
GTACCTGATGCAAGTGAAGACACCTGCCCAGGCTACCGAGCCATGGGACTATTACAACGTGGTGCAAACCTTCAAGGGCGAGGAAGCCTGGACGACCAAGGCCGAGTCCAAGTGCGCACTTTGGAAATGAGGTACACCCCCCGGCTTGCCCACTGCGTGTGGCCGCTTTCCCCCTTGCAGGGGGCAACACCAGCAGCCCGGCATAGCCGGTTCTGCGGTGTTTCTGGAAAAAGGAAGGCTTGAGGCATGGAGATATTCGGCATTCCGTTGCAGGCATTTCTGGGGCAATTGCTGCTGGGGTTGGTCAATGGCTCGTTCTACGCCATGCTCAGTCTTGGGCTGGCGGTGATCTTCGGGCTGCTGGGCATTGTCAATTTTGCCCACGGCGCGCTGTACATGATCGGCGCCTATGTAGCCTGGTTCAGTCTGGAGAAATTCGGGCTGAACTACTGGGTCGCACTGGTCCTTTCGCCGTTGGTGGTTGGGGCACTGGGGGTGCTGATTGAACGTTTGTTTTTGCGCCACCTCTACAAGCTCGACCCCCTGTACGGTTTGCTGCTGACCTTCGGCCTGGCGTTGATTGCCGAGGGTGTTTTTCGCGACCAGTTTGGCGTTTCCGGCCAGCAATACGCAGTGCCGGAATTGTTGCAGGGCGCTACCAATTTGGGCTTTATGGTGCTGCCCAACTATCGGGCCTGGGTGGTGGTCGCATCGCTGTCGGTCTGCCTGGGGACCTGGTTCCTGATTGAAAAAACCAGCCTGGGGGCCACGCTGAGGGCCAGTACCGAGAACCCGACATTGGTGCAAGCCTTCGGCATCAATGTACCCATGATGGTGACCCTGACCTATGCCGGCGGCTCTGCGCTGGCGGCGTTTGCGGGGGTGCTGGCGGCGCCGGTCATTCAGATCACACCGCTGATGGGCTCTAACCTGATCATTGTGGTGTTTGCCGTGGTGGTGATTGGCGGTATGGGTTCGATCCTGGGCTCCATCCTGACCGGCGTGATGCTGGGCCTGCTGGAGGGGCTCACCAAGGTGTTTTACCCCGAGGCATCGAGCATCGTGGTCTTTGTGGTGATGGTGATTGTGTTGATGGTGCGTCCTGTTGGACTGTTTGGTAAGGAAAAGTAAATTGACCGCACTTTCATCTGTGTCTCAGCACCGTGCGGGACATGTGACCTGGCTGGTGGTTCTGGCGATGCTTGTTGCCGCCCCATTTCTGGGCGTGTATCCGATCTTTCTGATGAACGCATTGTGTTTTGCCATTTTTGCGTGCGCCTTCAACTTGCTGTTGGGCTACACCGGCCTGCTGTCGTTCGGCCACGCGGCCTTCATGGGTTCGGCGGCTTACGCGACGGGCTGGCTGGTGCGAAGCGGTGGTCTTACGCCTGAACTGGGCGTGATCGCTGGCACCCTGGTGGCCGGAGTATTGGGGCTTCTGGTGGGGCTGGTCGCCATTCGGCGCCAGGGCATTTACTTTGCGATGGTGACACTGGCCATGGCGCAGATGATCTATTTCATCTGCTTGCAGGCGCCATTTACGGGCGGTGAGGATGGCTTGCAGGGTGTGCCGCGGGGCAAGCTGTTGGGTGCCTTGCCACTGGACGATGATCTGGTGATGTACTTTGTGGTTTTGGCTGTTTTTGTGGCCGTGTTCCTGGGCGTTGTGCGCATCGTGCATTCGCCCTACGGGCAGGTGCTCAAGGCGATTCGTGAGAACGAACCACGCGCCGTGTCGCTGGGCTATGACGTGGACCGCTACAAGCTGCTGGCCTTTGTTCTGTCTACGACGCTGGCCGGGCTGGCCGGCGCCCTGAAGACGCTGGTTCTGGGCTTTGCCACCCTGTCCGATGTGCACTGGTCGCTCTCGGGAGAAGTCGTGCTGATGACGTTGTTGGGCGGCATGGGTACGTTTGCCGGGCCCGTCATTGGTGCGTTCACCATCGTGGGCTTGCAGAACTTTCTGGCCGACCGCGTTGGCTCTTGGGTGACCGTCATTATTGGCGCGATCTTTGTGTTCTGTGTCATTGCCTTCCGCCGTGGCATTGTGGGCGAGCTGCTGGCGTGGCAGCAACGCCGTCGCGCTTAGAACAGACTCTTGAACCAGCCAATGGTGGCGCCCAGGGTGACCATGGCGCGCAGCTTGAGAAGCGCCATGGTGTCGCCGCTTTCGGGTGTGGCCGCTCCGCAGCGAGGATCCGAGCGTTGCAGGGCCCCCGTCATCTTGTGGTCGATAGGAATCGCTTCGCAGCCGTGGTCGGATTCGCAGACAAAGTCCCATGGCTCACGCGCCGGGACGTGGCAGGCGAAGCAGTTTTTTCCAAAGCGGTTGTTCACTTCGGCAAAGCCGCGCTTGCCGATTTTTGAGCCTTGCTCACTGACGCTCAGCTCGAAGAACTCCCAGTCTCCGGTGGCGGGACTGAAGCCCGCCTCGCGCTTGACCATGGCTTCGGTGGGCACCAGTTGCACCACCGACCCTGCGGGGTAGGGCGCGCCCTTTGGGGCATTGGCCGCAGCCAGCGTGGCGGTGATTTCGCCCAACAGGTTATCGACGTAGAAGTGGCGCACCGGCGTCATCTGGCGCATGCACTTGAAGCTGGCATCGTCCACCTTGACCATGGCAGTGGCTATGTCAGCCGCCTGGCTGAATGCGGCCATGCCCAGGCTGAGTGCCATGGCGGTGGCCAACAGTCGCAACGGTGATTGCAACGTGTGGCGTGTTTTTTGTGACCAGGTAAAACGTGTCATACAGGGGCCTTTTTAAACGGTAGGTTCGCAGGGGTTGGTGGATTGATGGGCCGGGCCTTGCATGGCCGCACGCAGTTTCTTGATTTGCTGATTGAGTGCAAACAAATCACCCAGCGGCAGGCCGCTTTGTGCGACCACGCAGCCCGGAATGTGGGCGGCCTGTCGTTGCAACTGCTTGCCAGAAAGGGTGAGAGCCACATGCACGCGGCGCTCATCCGCGACGGAGCGCTGGCGCACCAGCCAGCCAGCGCTTTCCATGCGCTTGAGCAGCGGCGTCAGCGTGCCTGAGTCCAGCGACAGGCGCTCGCCCAGGGCGGACACGGTTAAGCCGTCGCCCTCCCACAACACCAGCATCACCAGGTACTGCGGGTAGGTTAACGACAACGCGTCCAGCAGTGGCTTGTAAAGTTTGGTCATGGCCAGTGACGCGGCATAGAGCGAAAAGCACAACTGGTTGTCCAGTAGTTGGGCCGGGTTGGCTGCGGCGTTGGATATTTTGCTTGGCATGGGGTAATTATAGTACACAATTAAATTGTGTGCAATATAAAATCAAAAGTCACGTCATCCGGGTAAACCGGGTTTGCCATGTCATGTGGCTAAGCTATGGTTCACGCTGGTGGCGCAAGGTGACGGCGCCCGCCCTTACGACAGGAGCTAGCGAAATGGCAGAAAGCACGTTTGACTACATCATCATTGGCGGTGGCTCGGCGGGTTGTGTGCTGGCGGCGCGTCTGACCGAAAACCTGAATATCAAGGTGGCACTGCTGGAAGCCGGCCCCGGTGATGACAGCGTGCTGATTCATTGCCCGGCAGGCTTGGCTGTGCTGGCAAAAAACGGCGAGGCCAACTGGCAGTTCGAGACCACCGTGCAGCCCGGCCTGAATGGCAGGCGGGGCTACCAGCCCAGGGGTAAAGTATTGGGCGGCTCCAGTTCGATCAACGCCATGGTCTATATCCGGGGCCAACGACAGGACTACGATGCCTGGGCCGCCCAGGGTAATTCGGGCTGGTCGTATGTGGACGTGTTGCCCTACTTCAGGAAGGCTGAGGACAATCGGCGCGGTGCCGATGACTTCCACGGCGTCGAAGGCCCCTTGCATGTGATGGATCTGGTCAGTCCCAACACTCTGGGCCCTGTATTTATAGAGGCCGGGCGTCAGGCGGGGCACGCGGTGAACCCCGACTTCAATGCAGCGCAGCAGGAAGGCGTTGGACCCTATCAGGTCACGCACCGACATGGAGAGCGCTTCAGCGCCGCCAAGGCCTACCTGACTCCCAACCGGCGTCGCCCCAATTTGTGGATATTTACCGGTGCTCACACGACGCGCATTCTGGTGGAGCACAAGCGCGCCGTGGGCGTGGAGTTTGTACACGAGGGCGAAACCAAACAGTTGCATGCATCGCGTGAAGTCTTGTTGTGCGCGGGCGCACTGCAGTCACCCCAAATTTTGATGCTTTCCGGGATAGGCCCCCACCAGCACCTGGTTGAAAACGGCATTGCCACCGTACACGACCTGCCCGGCGTCGGGCAAAACCTGCATGACCACATTGACGTGGTGCAGGTGGTGAATGCGCCCAGGCTCAAAGAAACATTTGGCGTTTCATGGGTCGGCATGGTCAACGCCGTCAAGGGACTATTCGAGTGGCGCAAGCACCGCACCGGGATGCTGACCACCAACTTTGCTGAAGCCGGCGGTTTTGTCAAAAGCCAGCCCAGCGAGGCAACGCCGGACCTGCAATTTCACTTTGCCATTGCCAAGCTGCTGAACCACGGCCGCAAGACCGTCCTGGGTCACGGCTACTCCTGCCACGTCTGCCTGTTGCGTCCTTTGAGCCGGGGCAGCGTAACGCTGGCCAGCAAAGACCCGTTCGACGCACCGGTAATAGACCCCAACTTCTTGGGGCACCGCGACGACATGCAGCGCCTCATCCGTGGGTTTCGGTTGATGCGCACCTTGCTGCAACAACCTGCTCTGACCCAACTAGGCGGCAAAGAGACGGCCAACTCGGCCCAGGCCACAAGTGATCTGCAGATCGAACAATTCATCCGCAACCATGCCGACACCGTCTACCACCCGGTAGGGACCTGCCGCATGGGCAAAGGCACGATGGATGTCGTTGACCACGAGTTGCGGGTGCACGGCATTCGGGGTCTGCGCGTGGTGGACGCATCCATCATGCCGCAGGTGGTGAGTGGCAATACCAATGCGCCCACCATCATGATTGCTGAAAAGGCAGCCGACCTGATCAAGGCTGCACAGTAGCGCCAGTTTGGGCGTTCGTTCAGTACAAACAGGCCCGTTACTGAAACGCGACCTCAGAGA
>CAIYDK010000230.1 GCA_903924955.1 uncultured beta proteobacterium
ACCTGCAGGTGCCCATCGCTGTAGGCCACGGTGTTAACACCGAGCCGGAAAAACTTGTGCTGTGCATCCTGCGCCACCACGCCCGAGTTGCCCACCCCAAAGAATTGGATGCGGTGCTTGCCTTCGTAGGCCGCCATCAACGCTGTCATCGCCTTGTCGATGGCGATGGTGCTGGCTTCATTGCGATACTTCAGGAAAGCGGCCACTGTGTTGTCGATGACCTTCACCATCACGTCGGACGTTTTGTCATCTGCATCCACGTTGCGGTGGATGAAGGGCACGCCCTCATTGACCGTGCCGGCCAGCTTGCGTTTGAAGTCTGAAAGACCATCGTAGCCGACGCTTCGGCAAAAACGAACCACGGTGGGCTTACTCACGTGGGAGCGGTCCGCGAGTAGGGTCACTGGTAATTTGGCAAAGGCCCGCGGGTCAGCCAGGCACAGCTTGCCAACGCGTTGCTCGGCAGGTGCAAGCGATGGCAGCGCGGCCTGGATGCGGTCTAGCATGGCGTGTCGCAGCGATAGACTGTGGTGCGTATCATTTGATGGTTACATGAAGTGGGGTGAGATACTGTAACTTTGTTTCATTGATAATTCAAGCCATGAATCAACTCGACGCCCTCAAACAATTCACCACTGTAGTCGCCGACACGGGCGACTTCAAGCAGATGGCTGCCTTTCAGCCAACCGATGCCACCACCAATCCTTCGCTGATTCTCAAGGCCGTGCAAAAGCCCGATTACGCACCCTTGCTCAAGGACACCGTGGCGAAGTTTCACGGGCGACCGCTCGACGAAGTGATGGATCGCTTGCTGGTGCGTTTTGGCTGCGAGATTTTGTCCATCATCCCCGGTCGTGTGTCCACCGAGGTGGATGCGCGCCTAAGCTTCGACACGAATGCCACCGTGGCCCGTGGGGAGCGGTTGATCGAGCTGTACCAGTCTCACGGCATTGCCTGCGACCGGGTGTTGATCAAAGTGGCCGCCACCTGGGAAGGAATCTGCGCGGCCGAGCAGCTGGAGCGCCGTGGCATTCACACCAACCTGACCTTGCTGTTCTCGTTTTGCCAGGCGGTCGCGTGTGGCCAGGCCAGGGTGCAGCTCATTTCGCCGTTTGTGGGGCGCATTTATGACTGGTACAAAAGAACGGCGGGCGCGGCCTGGGTTGAGGCCGACCGTGCCATGGCGCACGACCCCGGCGTGCAATCGGTCACGCAAATTTACAACTACTACAAGCGGTTTGGCATCGCCACCGAAGTGATGGGCGCCAGCTTTCGCAATGCAGGGCAAATCACTGCGCTGGCCGGGTGTGACCTGCTCACCATCAGCCCTGACCTGCTGGCCACACTGGCCGCCAGCGATGCCCCGCTGCATCGCGCGCTGGATGCCACAGCAGCGCAGGCCCTGGACCTGCAGCATGTGCATTTCGATGAAAACGCTTTCCGCCTGGCGATGAACGAAGACGCCATGGCCACCGAAAAACTGGCTGAAGGCATTCGCGCATTTTGTGCCGATGCCGTCAAGCTCGATCAACTCTTGCTAGGTTAGACCCATGATCCGCTGTGACCGAACCCCCGCCTGGGCCGCCCTGCAAGCGGCATTTGATGCTGGTGCCAACCGTTTTGATTTGCGCACGGCCTTTGCCATGGATGCGCAGCGCTTTGACCGATTCAGTCAGAGCGCCCCCCATGTGTTCGCAGACCTGTCTAAAAACCTGCTC
>CAIYDK010000231.1 GCA_903924955.1 uncultured beta proteobacterium
GAGAGCGCCTTGCGCAAGGATTTCTCTGCTACGCCAAGCATTGCCAAGCGCCAGCGAATCGCTGTGGCTCACATCGCAGCCGAGAAGGAACTCGAGGGACTGAAACTCCTTGAGGCCGAGGCGTTCAAAAGTGAGACTCTGCGCAATGCCCACGAAAGCCTTTACCGCCGCCTGCAACCGGACGACCGTATTACCGATGAGGGCCAAGTCGTCATACCGGGGCAATGGAGGCAGGTGCGCGTGGCCGTCTACCGGCATGAGCCGCCAGCAGTTGCCTCCATTGCGCAGTTCCTGCACCGAGCGGACGAAGTGTACGATCGACCTTGGGGTCTGGACACGCTCATCACCGCTGCGGCCTGCGCGCATCATCGCCTGATTTGGGTACACCCCTTCCTCGACGGAAACGGTCGTGCTTGTAGGCTTCAGTTGCACACTATCTTGCACGGGCTGTCCGATGGGCTGTGGTCAGCTAACCGAGGACTCGCACGCCAGCGTGACCACTACTACATGCGACTGTCTGAAGCCGACATGGCTCGGCAAGGCGCTCTGGACGGCCGCGGCAACCTCAGTCAGAGGATGCTGGTTAACTGGTGCGAGTTTTTCATCGATGTGTGCCAGGACCAGGTCAACGTTATGACCAAATTACTCGAGCCCGATACGCTGAAGAATCGAATCGCGGCACTTATTCGTGTTCGTGCGGCGGAGCGCCCTGGTAGCGACTATCGAGAAGAAGCTATCCTGCCATTGGTGCACATCTTCGGCATTGGGCCAGTCACTCGTGCAGAATTCACGCAGATGACAGGCCTTGGGGCCTCCACTGCGCGCAAGGTAATGGCACAGTTGCTCAAGGACGGCCTGTTAAAGAGTGAGTCGCACCGTAGCGAGGTGAGCATCGGGCTGCCGCTGGATGCCTTGAATATTCTTTTCCCGAATCTGTATCCCGAAGCAGCAGCGACGTCCGACGAGTGAAACGCACCGGTCTAACCTATCAGCGCTTGGGCCAATGGAGACGTGGCGAGTACCGGTGAGTCAAGGGCCTGCATCAGGCAGCCATTGGTGACCAGCATGGTCAACACGAGCTCGATACGCAAGGCAACCCGAAGGAGTGCGAACAGCCGAGTGGTGAATTGTGGCAATAGCTAAAACCAACAGAGAAGCGAATGACACATGATTGACGGACTGATTGCTGGCAAATTACTGGGTTCCCCCGAGAGGCGAATCGACAGGAATGCCAGGCCATTTGTTGTGGCCAAGGTCATTGCGGCCGCAGGCGAGGGGGAGGGCATCATCGTTAACGTCATTGCCTTTGATGGCGGTACCGGTCAGACCCTGTTGGATTTGCAAGATGGTGACTCGCTGGCTCTGACCGGGGCACTGACGCCCAGGGTCTGGACCGACAAACAGGGTGCTGTTCGACCGTCACTGGATTTGGTGGCACATCGTATTTTGTCGGCCCGCGATGTTTAGCCTGAACGCAAAGTCCATTCGGGTGTCAGCCTGGATTTCATGGGGTCATCGCAGCGACTTCAACCGATCTATTGAAGCCTGAAGTGGTCCGAGGCGTGTCCTACTTGCTACCGGCCCGCAATGGCTTAAGTAGGTCTGACAGGCCATTGTGGTCGATTTCATGCATCAAGGCCAAGAGACGACCGATTTCGCCTTCGGGAAAACCCTCGCGGCAAACCACGTCCAGTAGTTTCCGGGCAGGTTCGCCAGCACTATTCCTTTGTGTTTTCCGAATGGCATGGCC
>CAIYDK010000232.1 GCA_903924955.1 uncultured beta proteobacterium
AGGTGTTTGCCCTGGCCAACCGCAAGGACACCAACGGCCTGCCCTTGTTCAGCGCGTTGGGCAGTGCACTGGCGCCGTTTGTAGGCCCGCAAACGCTGCCACAGGATTACACATTTGCCGGCCAACCCGGCCAGGTCGCCAGCAATGAAGTGGCCATACCCTACGCACTGGATGGCGACCGCGCCTTCATGCACTTACCCGCGCGTGACGGTGTATTCAACGCCACGCTAACGACCGTGACAGCACCTGCGCACGCCATTGGAACCACGGGTGTGGTGCTGACCGACCCCGCGCTGGTCACGGGTTCGGCGTACACCATCAGCATTACTGGTGTCAACACCGTGGCAGGCACCACGACGGTGACCTACGACGTCGCAGGTGCGCCTACCGCTGTGGTCGGCGGGGTCGGGCTAACCGCCTCCTACCCCAGCAGCAGCTCGGCCAATATCGCGGTCACCGCCATTCCAGGGCTGTCGGTCAACATCACAGGCAAGCCTGCCGTGGGTGACACCATTGCGCTGGACCCTCGGCCCAGCGTCTTCAGCGTGCTCGACGATGCTATCCGCGACATTGGCAACGCCGTGGACGCCAATGCTGCCACGCAGGCTGTCGGGCAAGCGTTGCACAACGTCGATATCGGCCTGTCCCGCGTCTCCTCGGCACGCGGACAAGCCGGCGACTTGTTGAACCGCGCTGACCGCATTTCTTCCAATCAGGAAAAGCGCAGCATTCAGGTCGAAAGCGACCGCTCGCGTGCTGAAGACCTTGACATGATCAAGGGCGTGTCAAATTTCCAAAACCAGCAAACCGGCTACCAGGCGGCACTGCAGTCTTACGCTCAAGTGCAAAAGCTGTCTCTTTTCAACTTCATCAGCTAGGCCCTTAGCCCGCCGACGCAGTCGCCATGGCCCAATCGGTTCTCGGTAGCGTCACTCTCGGCTACGAAGCGATCTGGAACCAGAAGCGCGCCCTGGCCGGAGTGCGCCTGTTCATTGAACCCACCAACGCTAGCGCGGTCGATGGTCGGCACCTGCTGGACGCCATTTCCGAATTGTGGCCAGAAGCGGCTGCTCCCTTATTGCTCTGCGTGCGTGCACCCGTGCTGCTGGGCAGTCTTTTGGAGCAACCCGCCGCCAGGAACCTCTGGATCGAGGTTCAGGACCCCTTTATGGCCGACGCACTTTTTGCCGGCCGGGTCCGTAAAGCCCAGCAGCGCGGCACGACTCTGGTTTGGTCCGGCGACGCAGGGCAAGCGATGGACGGGGCGATCGCACCCCTATTTCACAAAGCCCTGCGCATGCTCACCCCCCAGGAAGCATTGTTGGCTCTGCGCGTATCGCTGCGTCAGAACCTGGATGGCGGCATGGGCGCAGAACAAGGCTTTCGCAGCCCCGTCCTGCAGGGCAGTCTGTACCAGGGTCTGGCGAGCAAAGCCCTGCTGGAGCACGCCCTGGACCGCCAGGGTATCTGGGGTGTGGCGGGTTGGCCGCTGGAAGAAATCTTGCATGGCTACCGATTTCAACAAATTCAACCAACACGGCAAGCGCTGCGCGCGCTGGTACGGGCCATTGAGGCCGACGAATCAATGGAAGCTCTGGAACACCTCCTGGGCAATGAGCCCCTGCTCACCTACCGTTTTTTACGGTATGCCAACTCGGCCCATCTGGGCTCCCGCAGCGAGGTCAGCACCGTGCGACAGGGCTTGATGGTGATGGGCTACACCAAGCTGCGCAACTGGCTGATGGAACAGATACCCCACGCCAGCAGCGACCCCAACCTGGACCCCATCCGCTGGTCCATGGTGTTGCGCGCGCGCATCATGGAGCGGTTGGCTGATGCGGGCATTGAAGACAGCTTGCGCCGCGAGGTGTTTCTGTGCGGCGTACTTTCTCAGATGGATTTGCTGTTAGGCGAGCCCTTGGGCGCCACGTTGCATCGGCTACCACTGCCCGGGCGCATTGCCTCGGCCGTCGTCGGACAAACCGGCCCCTACGCTCCGTGGCTGGAAGTGGCCACCGCGCTGGAGTCCAGCAACACCCACATGATCCACGACGTGTGCAGGGCCCACAAAATGCCTGCGGACGAGGTCAACCGAGCACTGCTGCACACACTGGCGAACGCCTGACCGGACTACGTTAAAACGGCCCTCACTGCTCGGCCCGCAGCCGTTCAAACGTCGCCCAAAACTGTGCGTCCTGCGTGGTCGCAAAGTTGATGCGCATCAGTGTGCTGGGTTGGCGCTCGGCATGGAACAAAGCGCCGGGAGCCAGCAGGTAGCCCACATCGAGCATGCGCTGCGACAGCGCGTCGGTGTCCACACCGGTTTCCACCCAACCAAACAGGCCGGCCGGTGGCGAGGCAAAACTGCAGCCGTGGGCCATTGCCAGCTTGACGCTGCGCCCGCGCGCCTGATCCAGCCGCACACGGATACGCTCGGCGTGGCGGCGCAGTTGCCCCTGCTCGATACACCAGGCCAGCGCCTTTTCCAGCAGAGCGGGTGTGGTTAACGTGGCCAGCAGCTTGGTGTCGATAAAAGCCTCGACCAGGGCAGAAGGCGCCGCCAGATAGCCCACTCGCCAGCCCGGCGCCAGAATTTTCGCAAAGCCGCTGACATAAATGGTGCGCTGCAGGCCGTCCAGCGCACACAACCGCGTGGCATGGTCGGGCGCGATGTGGCTGTAGGTGTCGTCCTCCACAATGTAGAAGTTGTGGGCATTGGCCAGTTGCAACACGCGGTGGGCACTGCCCGGCGTCAGGCAGTAGCCAGTGGGGTTGTGGAACACGCTCACACTCACAAACAGCTTCGGGCTGTGCAGCTCGCAGTAGCGCGCCATCACCTCCAGATCCGGCCCGTCGGCACGCCGCGGCACGGGCAAGATGCGCATGCCCAATGCGGTCAGGCGGGCAAACTCGATGGCCCAGCCGGGCTCTTCCACCATCACATAATCACCTGCCCGAAGCAGGGTGCGACTTACAATGTCCAGCGCATGGGTGGCACCGACGGTCGTGACAATCTGGCCCGGTGCTGCCTGCACGTTGTACGCAACCAGCTTCTGCGACAGGGCATGGCGCAACCCGCTGTCCCCAGCAGGCTCGCCGTACTGCAGCGAGAATGCCTGTAGCGCAGGACCGCTGGTGACCTTGCGCACGGCGGCGGGCATAAAGGTCGTCTCCAGCCAGTCGGGCGGAAAAACTCCCATGCCGGGCTGGGGCTTGTCAGACCCGCTTTGAAACATGCCGCGGATCAGCGCCGTAGCACTCACCGGAACGTGCTGCGCCTGCAGACCGCCCCGAGGGGACGATGCTACGTTATCAATAGCGCCTTGCGCATATTTCTCGGGGGCTACAGCCATTTCACGCACATAGAACCCGCGGTTCTTGCGCGCCTCCACCAAACCCTGCGCCAGCAACTGGTCGTAGGCCGCGACCACGGTGGACGGGCTCACACCCTGCTGCTGCGCGCACTGGCGAACCGACGGCAGGCGCGCTCCCGGCGCCAATAACCGGGTGCGGATGCGTTCGGCAAAACGGGTGCACAACTGCTCGGTGAGCGATTGCGATGCGGTCTTCATCAACATAGTGGACTGCCTTATGGGGTTTCTCAACTGTGTGTGGCCGGTGGCGCACTACCCGCGCCTGTGTTGCCCCGGCCAACCATACAGCTTAATATTCTGACCTATAAACTGTACTGGTACTGTGCTGATTTCAACTATAAAGTGTGGCACATGACTTGGCAAGAATTTACGGCTTTATTGGTGCTGGCCACGGCGATGAGTTTCACGCCGGGGCCCAACACCACGCTGTCGACCGCGCTGGCCGCCAATGGTGGCCTGCGCCGCGCCATGCCGTTTGTCTGCGCTGTGCCCCTGGGCTGGAGCGCGTTGCTGCTGGTCTGCGCCTGGGGCGTGGGCGCCCTGGTGCTGGCGGTGCCGTTGCTCGCCTGGGCGGTCAAGGCGGTGGGCGTGGTCTACCTGCTGTGGCTGGCCGGGAAGTTGGGTCAGGCCCGCCAACTCAGCGAAGCCAGTGCCGCCGCACTTTCGGTAGGATTTTGGCAGGGCGTGGCACTGCAGTTCGTCAACATCAAGGCCTGGATGCTGGCGCTGGCCATTGTGAGCGGCTGGGTCGCCGGGCGGGCCGACACGACACAACGCCTGGCCATCGTGGTGCCCACCATGCTGTGCTTCGCCTTTGCCAGCAACATCCTGTACGCCGCGATGGGCTCACTGCTGCGTGACTGGCTGCGCGGCCCTGAAGGCACCGGCCAACGACTGCGCCTGTTCAATCAGGCCATGGCGTTGGTGCTGGTGGCGACCGCAATCTGGATGGCCACCCTATGAACGCCCAGCGCGAACGCCTGGGGCTATGGCTGGGGGTGCTGGGCGTGGCCATCTTCGCGGTCACCCTGCCCATGACGCGCCTGGCCACCGGCACGGCAGATGCACCGCAACTGTCGCCGTGGTTTGTCACCTTTGGCCGCGCCACGCTGGCCGGAGCCCTGTCGCTGGTATTTTTGTTGCTCACGCAGTCGCCCCTTCCCACACCGGCCCAGCGCAAGCCGCTGGCTCTGGCACTGCTGGGCAACGCGCTGGGATACCCCCTTTTGCTGGGTTTTGCCTTGCGCCATGTCACCTCGGGTCATGCGGCGGTGATCACAGCCCTGCTGCCGCTGGCCACCGCCGCCATTGCGGCCATGGTGCTGCACCAGCGGGCGCGGTTGGGGTTCTGGATTTGCGCCGCCCTGGGCAGTGCGCTGGTGGTGGCGTTTTCACTGTACCGGGCATCATCTCAGGGCCACGGCTTTGGGCTGGAGTGGGCCGATGCGCTGCTGGTGGGCGCGGTGCTGGCGGCCAGCATGGGCTACGTTTACGGAGCACAGGTGACGCCGGCCTTGGGGGCCGAGCGGGTCATCTGCTGGGTGTGCGTGATGGCCTTGCCCCTGACCCTGCCAGGCGCACTGCTAACCTGGCCTGCCCACAGCGTCAACACCTCGGCATGGCTGGGGTTGGCCTATGTCGGCGTCTTTTCCATGTGGGCCGGATTTTTTGCCTGGTACCGCGGGTTGGCGATTGGCGGCGCGCTGAAAGTCAGCCAGACGCAACTGTTGCAACCGTTTTTGAGTATTCTGGCGGCGGTACCCCTGCTGGGTGAGCCACTGGAAACGGTCACACTCGGGTTTGCGCTGGCCGTAGTGGCCACGGTATTTATCGGCAAACGGTTTGCCAGTGCCCCCGACAATAGGACAAAAGAAGGACCCGCATGACACAAACCCACTGGACCATGGCGCGCCGCGCCGCAAAGATGAACCCTTCCGTGATCCGCGAGATTCTGAAGGTCACCGAGAGGCCCGGCATCATCAGCTTTGCGGGTGGCCTGCCCTCCGCCAAGACCTTTCCGGTAGCGGAATTCGCCGCCGCCTGCCAGAAGGTGTTGACCACTGACCCACAAGGCGCCCTGCAATATGCGTCCAGCGAGGGCTTTGCGCCACTGCGCCAGATGGTGGCCGACCGCCTGCCGTGGGACGTGGACCCGGCCCAGGTGCTGATCACCACCGGCTCGCAGCAAGGTCTGGACCTCGTGGCCAAGATCTTGATCGACGCAGACAGCCGCGTGCTGGTGGAAACACCGACCTACCTGGGCGCATTGCAGGCCTTCACCCCCATGGAGCCCGAAGTGCTCAGCGTGGCCAGTGACGACGAAGGGGTGGAAATTGCGGATTTGGCCAGCAAAGTCGGCAGCGGTGCCAGCAAAGCCCGCTTCCTGTATGTGTTGCCCAATTTCCAGAACCCGACCGGGCGCACCATGAGCGAGGCACGCCGCGCCGCGCTGGTGGCCAAGGCGGCCGAGCTCGGCCTGCCACTGATCGAAGACAACCCGTATGGTGACCTGTGGTTTGACACGCCCCCACCGGCGCCACTGACCGCGCGCAACCCCGAGGGCTGCATCTACATGGGCTCATTCTCCAAGGTGCTGGCACCCGGCCTGCGCATGGGCTTTGTGGTGGCGCCCACGGTCATGTACCCCAAGCTGCTGCAGGCCAAGCAGGCGGCCGACCTGCACAGCCCCGGCTTCAACCAGCGCATGATCACCGAGGTCATGAAAGACGGCTTTCTGGACCGCCACATTCCCACCATCCGCGCACTCTACAAAGGCCAGCGCGATGCCATGCTGGCGGCCCTGGCCAAGGACATGCCCAGCGACGTCACCTGGAACAAACCCGATGGCGGTATGTTCCTGTGGGCGCGCCTGCCAGAAGGCATGAACGCGCAAGACCTGCTGCCCAAGGCCGTGGACAAGGGTGTGGCGTTTGTGCCCGGTGCCGCCTTTTACAACGACCACGGCGACCCACGCACCATGCGCCTGTCGTTTGTAACCCCGGACGGCGATGAAATTCGCAAAGGTGTGGCTGCGCTGGCTGCGGCCATTGCCGAGCACCGCGCAAGCTGATCCGCTGCGAGCGGTCTGAACTTTCGAAAGAATCCGAATGCAACAACGCCGGTTCAAACAAGTTGACGTCTTTTCCGACCAGGCCTACCGGGGCAACCCCCTGGCCGTGGTGCTGGATGGATCGGGTCTGAGCACCGATGACATGCAGCGCTTTGCGCGCTGGACGAACCTGTCGGAGACCACCTTTTTGTTACCCCCCACCGCCGAAGCGGCTGCAAGTCGTGCTGACTACCAGGTGCGCATATTCACAACAGCGTATGAAATGCCGTTTGCCGGCCACCCGACGCTGGGCAGTTGCCACGCCTGGCTGGAGCAAGGCGGCGTGCCCAAAACCCCGGGCAGGGTGGTACAGGAGTGCAAGGTAGGCCTGATCAACATTCGCCAGAATGGAGCGCGCTCTTCCTTTGCCGCACCGACGCTGCGCCGCAGCGATGCAACGCCCGCGTTGGTGCAGGCGCTGGCCGATGCGCTGGGCCTGCCCCGTTCGGCGGTGCTGGCCAGCCAGCATCTGAACAACGGCCCCAGCCATTTTGGGCTGTTGCTCGACAGCCCGCAACGGGTGCTCGATCTGGCACCCGATTTCGTCCAACTGCGCGCCGCCATGCAGGGCGCCGCCATCACCGGGGTGGGCGTGGCCAGCGTGGACGGCAGTACCGGCCCTGTCGGGCTCATCGTGCGCTCCAACCGCGAGGCCCGCGCCTTTTCCGGCAACGCAGCTCCCGTGGCTGGGGCTAACAGGCCACATGAGGAACCCGGTGTTGAGGTGCGCTTCTTCTTTGACCACGGCCACGGCGTCGGCGAAGACCCGGTCACCGGCAGCTTCAACGCCAGCCTGGCGCAGTGGCTCATCGCCCAAGGGCACGCACCCCGCGACTACACGGCGGCGCAGGGCACCTGCATCGGTGTGCAGGGCCGCGTGCACATTCATCAGGACGCTGCAGGCCAGGTCTGGGTGGGCGGCGACACCACAACCTGCATTGACGGAATGGTCACGCTATGAACCTGCCTACCCTGCAAGACATCGAAGACGGCGCCCGCGTGGTGTACCGCGAATTTGCCGCCACACCGCAGTACGCCTGGGGCCTGCTCGGCCAAAAACTGGGCGCCACCTGCTGGGTCAAGCACGAGAACCACACCCCGGTGGGCGCCTTCAAGATCCGCGGTGGCCTGACCTACTTTGACCAACTGGCGCAATCCGGCACGATGCCCAAAGCGGTGATCAGCGCCACGCGCGGCAACCACGGCCAGAGCATTGGCTGGGCGGCACGCGCCCACGGCGTGGCCTGCACCATCGTCGTGCCGCTGGGTAATTCGCTGGAGAAAAATGCCGCCATGCGCGCTCTGGGCGTGACCTTGATCGAACATGGCACCGACTTCCAGGAAAGCCGTGAATACGCCATGTCCCTGGCGCAGCAGCGCGGCGCCCACATGGTGCCCAGCTTTCACGTCAACCTGCTGCGCGGCGTGGCCACCTACTGGTGGGAACTGTTCAAAGCCGTGCCGGATCTGGACGTGGTGTATGTGCCTATCGGCCAGGGCTCGGGCGCCTGCTCAGCCATCATTGCAAAACGGGCATTGGGTCACAAGGCACGCATCGTCGGCGTGGTCAGTGCCCACGCCACCACCTATGCCGACTCGCTCGCCGCCGGGCGCGTGGTGGAAGCACCGGTGACTACGCTGCTGGCCGACGGCATGGCCTGCCGTGTGGCCGACGCGGAGGCCCTGGCCATCATGCACGGCGAGATTGATCACATCGTGCAAGTGACGGACGCTGAAGTCGCCCAGGCCATGCGCGACATCTTTGCCTGCACCCACAATGTGGCCGAGGGCGCGGGTGCCGCAGCTTTTGCAGCCGCCATGCAGGAGCGCACCCAATTGACCGGTCAGACTGTCGGAGTGGCGCTTAGCGGGGGTAATGTCGACAGCGCAATGTTTGCCAAGGCACTACAAAATTAATAGCTGCTTACGCAGTATTGACGGGGGCTCATTCCACGGACGGCAACGTCGGCGCGGCACGCAACCTATCCGCTGCGGCATGGCCCGGCGCACCAACCAGTTGCACGGCGCCGCTGGCCACCCATTGCCCCAGCGGTTGCTTGGACGCCTCGCCCAATGCAGCGGCTGACACGGCCGTAGCCTCCACCACGCCCAACCAGCCATTGCGGCCATTGTGTTTGACGGCATACAGGGCCTGATCGGCCAGGTCCACCACGGCGGGCCACTCCAGCGCGGTCGGCCAGACCGGCGCCAGCGGAAACGCCGCAAAGCCCACCGAACACGTCTTGAACAGCCGCGTGCCATCGTCGAGCACAAAGGGATTGTTAGCCACCGCTGCGCATGCGCGTTCGGCAAGCTCCGGCGCTTGCGCTCGCGTCGTGGCCCGTGCAACGATGAGGAACTCCTCGCCGCCCCAGCGCACCAGGTAATCAGCCTGGCGAAAAGCCTGCTGAAGGCGTTGGCGCATCTGCACCAGCACAGCGTCTCCGGCGGCATGACCGTGCTGGTCGTTGACCTGTTTGAAGTGGTCAATATCAAGGATGAAGAACACGACGTCGGCGCCTTCGGCCAGCGGCGTTCCATGCTGGCGGTGCTCTTCGTGTCTTCTCAAAGACTGCGTGATCTCGGCGTCCAGGTACTGATTCAGAAAACGCCTGTTGTGCAGGCCGGTCAGTGGGTCAATCAGGCTGCTGGCCTCCAAAGCCGCCGACTTGATTTGCAGCTCACGCGACAGATTTTCGAGTTCAGCCGTGCGCTCCTGCACCTTGGCTTCCAGCTCGACCTGACGGCGGCGCAATACGCCCGTGCGTGAACGCACCACTCCCAACACTGCCAGCGTGCCCGCCAGTGCGGCCAGTGCCAGCGCCCACCAGGTTTGCCACCATGCCGGCTGCACGTTGACCAACAGGCTCAGGGTCTGCGGGCTCCACTGGCCGGTGCGGTTGCTGCCCTGCACATCCAGCACGTAGTTGCCCGGTGGCAAATTGCTGTAACTGGCAACACGAAAGTCAGCGCGTGTGTCGATCCAGTCGGCATCAAATCCCTGCAACCGGTAGCGGTAGCGCAGGCGTTCCGGGCTGCTGAAATCCAACGCAGAAAACTCAACGCTGAAATTACGCTGCTTGGGCGTCAACATCAGTGGGGTGCCGGGCGGCACACGCTCGTCGGCCAGGCGCAACTCCGAGATCACCAATGGTGGCGAGTACGCCCAGGGTTTGAAGCGCTCGGGTTGCACCACCAGGATACCGGTGCTGCCACCAAACAGCATGCGGCCGTCGGCCAACCGTGCGTAGCTGCGGAACCAGCCTGTGCCGATGTCCACGCCGTCGGCCGGACTCAGCTCGTAGCGGCTGCTATCGCGCGGGTCAAACACGTTTTGGTGCGTCCAGATGCGACCCTGCGCATCCTCCAGCAGGTTGGCCCCCGCACTGCCACCGCCTGACTCGGCCACCAATTTGAAGCCCACCTGGTCGCCCGCCTGACCCTCCATACGATACAGACCCGCGTTGGTATCCACCCACAGCGTTTGCTGGTGGTCCACCAGCAGCCCCAGAACCACCTTTTGCGACAGACCCAGACCCGGCGGTGAAGTTACCTGCTGCAAACCCGCCCCACCCGGCGGCACTACGTACAGGCCATTGTTTCCGCCCACCCAGACGCGCCCATCGGCGGCTTCGGCCAGGGAATTGACGTTGCCGTTAAGCACACCGCCTTCTTGCAGGTTCAAGCGATCAAAGCGCTCGCCCCCCGACGGGCGCCGGTACACGCCGTCTTGTGTACCCACCCACACGCTGCCGTCGGCCGTGGCCAACATACGCCGGGCGCGCCCCTGACCGACGTTGTAGCTGCGCAGCAACTGGCGCTGCGGATTGAACTGGTACACGCCACCATCGGTTCCCACCCACACCGAGCCGTCGATAGACTGGGTGATGGCACCCACCACACCACCCTTGAACAGCGTCTTGCCAGACGGCCGACCTGCGCCGGTGTCGTTCGTCAGGATTTGGCCAATCTGGCGCAACTGCGGGTCCAGAACGGACACGCCACGTTCACTCATGCCGGCCCATATCTCGCCGTTGCGCAATTGGTGCAAGCTGCGCACGTCGCCACTGGACAGGATGCTCTCGTCGTTAACTTCTCCACGGCGCACCCACAGGCCGCTGTTGGGGCTATGCCGTTGCAAGCCACCGCCGTAGCTCCCCAGCCACAGGCCACCCGAGCGCTCACGCAGGAGCGCCACCACGTTGTTAGCGGCCAGCCCCCAGGGCTTTCTGGCGTCGCGCACCAGGCGCATCACGATATGGCCGTCCCTGCTGTCGCGTAATTCCACGCCATTGCCGCCACTGACCCAGATCTCGTCGGGCCCGGCGACGGCCATGGCGGTGTAGGAGTGCGTGGCACCGGACAGCCGGGTGCCCGCAGAATCGGCCGCCTGTTCAGCATGCACGCCCTCACCGCTCGCCGGATCAATCAAAATCAGCTCACCCTGGCGCGTGCCGGCCCAAATCCGGCCGTCGGGTGCCTCCCCCAGCATGGCAACGATGCGCCCGGCCAGACTGCCGGACCGGGAAGAATCAGACCACACGGGCTCAAAGTGTTGGGCGCCACGGCGCAGTCGCACCAGGCCGTTCCAGGTACCCACCCACAAGTCGCCTCTGCTATCCACCAGCAGGGCTTGCACGCGATCGTCGGGCAAGGCGCCACTGGCGCGCGTGTGGGGCTCGAAGGTGGTGGCCTGTGGCGCAAGACGGTGCAGTCCTCCACCGGTGGTACCCACCCACAGCGCGCCGTCTTGACCCAGCGCAAGGGCTCGCACCGTGCCGTTGGTCAGCGCACCGGCTTTTTTGGAGTCAGGGCTATAGCGGGTCCAGACCTGCTGTTCGGTGTCGAGCCTCGCCAGGCCTTCACCGTCCAGCCCCACCCACAACACACCGCCAGGAGCCTGCAATAGGGCGCGCACAAAACTGGATCCGGCCGGTGCGGGAGCAGACGCAGCCCCGGCCAAGGGTTTGCCTCCCACGGGCACACGGCGAAGCTGGTAGCCGTCGTAGCGCACCAACCCTACCGTGGTGCCGACCCAGATCAACCCGCGCTGGTCTTGCGCCAGCGCAGTGACCACCCCATCGTTGATGGAACGTGTGTCGCCCACTGCGGTGAAGGCGGGCTCGTTCAACGGGTCGCGTTCGGCCATGGCCGTGTTGAGCACGCAAGCCAACCCAAGTAGCGCGAGAAGGCGCCGCATCATCCGCGCACTGACAATGAACGCGCTTTTTAATCGGTTAGGAAATTCAACCATATCGAACCAAGTATGGCACGGGTTTGCACGGTCAACAGCCCCGGCGCCAACGACACGCGCACGGCAGACACAGCAATCATCGAACAACTGTCGCTGCAACCTATGCGACTCAATTACGTGCAAATGCCGCACGACTGTCGCACCCATGACAAGGCACAGACAACGCTTCCCTTAGATTTGATGCATGGGAAATCTCTATCTGGTACGACACGGGCAGGCCTCTTTTGGCGCTGCAGACTACGACAAACTCAGCGAGCTCGGGCACCGACAGAGTGTGCGCCTGGGCGAATACTTTGCGGCGAAGGGGTTGTTGTTTGACGCCGTGCTGACCGGCACACTCAAGCGCCATGCAGAAACCTGGGCCGGCATCGCGCAGGGTGCGGGTCTGGACTTGCAGCCCGAGCTGTGGCCCGGCCTCAACGAATTTGACAGCGCAGCTGTGATTGCCGCCATTCACCCGGATCCGCTTGCCGCCACCGACACGCCAGAGATGTACAAGTACCACTTCCGACTGCTGCGCGACGGCCTCACACAATGGATGAACGGCGTGGTCAGCCCCAAGGGCATGCCCAGCTATACCGAGTTTGTGCAGGGCGTAACTGGCGCGCTGGACCATGTGCGCAAGCAGCACACGGGCAATGTACTCATCGTCAGCAGCGGCGGCCCCATCTCCACAGCCATCGGGCACATACTGGGAACCGTGCCAGAAAAGACCATTGAACTCAATATGCAGATCCGCAATAGTGCGGTGACCGAGTTCCTCTTCACGCCCAAGCGCCACCTGCTATTGACCTTTAATTCGCTGGCCCATCTGGACGGTGCGGAATATGCGCCATGGATTACCTACTCCTGATTTCTGAAGCATGACCGGCGGCATCATGCGAAGGGCTGCCGCCATGGCCGCACCGCTGCTTCGCTGCCAGGTGGCTTATGCCGGCACCACCCACACTATTGAAGCCAACCCGGTTGCCGACCCGTACCCCGTGTCGGAAACGCCGTACCTGCTGACAGGCGAACAGCATTTGTATGCCGGTGTGGTGGAGCGGGAGTTGATCTACAGCTGCACATCGTGCTGGACGACACCGCGGGCGAGATGATTGAGCACGGCGATGACCCTCTGGCAAGTTTCGGCTCCGTCTTTGCCAACGCCGACATTCGCATCGCCAACCTGGAATGCGGGGTCGCCACTACGGGTTCGGCGAGAGAAAAACTACTCCTTTCGCACCCACCCGCATCCGCAAGGCACGGACTGTGTACCGCGCCGACAAAACGAACTCACTGCCAATGATCGCCAACGCCAACTGGCCCGCATTTTGGTGGACGCCGGGGCCGACGCAGTCATTGGCGGGCACCCGCATGTCACACAGGACATCGAGCACTACCAGGGCAAACCCATCGTCTGCAGCGTGGGCAATTTCGTCATGAAGGAAACCGACAATGACAACCAGCGCCGCGGCTGGGTGCTACGGTTAAAGCTGGACAGACAAGAGGTAAGCAGTTTTGGCACACGGGTTGCTCAAATTAGTTTCGATGGCATTCCAACACTGGATCGCCTCGCCACCAGCCCCTGCTGGAAGCGGGGGGATAGCGGCGTTGGACTGTGCCGGGGGAATCAGCATACGTTCGCCTGCATTGCGCGGACGGCGAGACTTACGTTCTCCGGCGCACGTGCAAGTACGGTCTGCGCCCGCAAGTCACGCCATCCGCCTTCCGTTGCGATTGTTGGATGTGGTGAATTCAATTGCCGGTTCAGACGCATTGCCGAAATTCGACTTACTTATTTGCTTTCCAGATAGCTGGCATTGGTTGAGCGCAACAGGGCGCTATGTCAATAAGGCGGCGGACAGCCCGCCAGGGCGGTAGGCGCTAAGTTTTGCTCTTTAATATTCATTTGAATTCTTGAGCTAGGTCATTGATTGACCAATTAACCGGGTGCATTTCCGTCCCCAATCGAAAATGCCGGAGCTGATTCAGCGATGTAGCCTAGCGAGGCGAACACGTTCGATGGAATTGCAAGGAATGGATATATGAACTTTTGTTTGAAGACGATATGCCTGGCCTTCGCAGCTGTTGTCGCCTTAGCTGCTTGTGGCGGAGGTGGTGGTGGCACCACGACTCCGATTGGCACCACACCTGCTGCTGTAACCTTCCCGGCAGCCGCACTACTCCCTTCTTCTTATGAAAACTCGGCTAAGGCCGGGGAGATCATGGGTTCTCAGCTACTGCCAAAAGAGGTTCAGAGCGGAAATGCGATTGCTTTTGGCAACTTTTTTCAGGACGGCAAGTATTCAATGGTGACGCATTCTCTGCTCTACAACCCAGCAGACCCATCCACTTCAACGAAATATGGAGCAATCCACTTTTGGAAGCTGATCAATGGCTCCTGGGTTGATAGCACCTCTTCGATTTTGGCAAATACCGTAGGTTGTCTGCATCCCCGTAAGGCGATCGTGGCTGACTTTAACCGCACTGGGCGCCCAAGTATTTTCTTCGCTTGCCATGGGTTTGATGCATCGCCTTTCCCAGGCGAATCACCACATCTTTTGCTTAGTCAAGCTGATGGAACCTATACCAATGTTACTTTGCCGTTTACTGGTTTCTTTCATAGCGCGACAGCGGCTGACTTGAATGGAGATGGCTACCCTGACGTAGTTGTTACCGATAACTTCACGCGGCCCTATGTGCTTTTGAACAACCAAGCGGGTGGCTTCACTAGTGACCTTACTCGAATATCGGCAAGCACGGCTGGACAGCCTATATTTACCGCCGAGCTGATTGATGCGTATGGAACAGGAAAGTACGCTCTATTTATGGGCGGACATGAGCAGTCGGGAAATTGGCCCGCCACAGTTTTTCCCAATGACGGCAGTGGCAGGTTCGTAACAACAACACCAGTAACCCTGCCTGCGCTTTCGGGATATGGATTTCCCACTGACGTAGTGTTTAAAAATAGCGCGTTCTATATCGCGAGGACGATAGATGCCAGCAGCAATTTCTATCGTGGGGCAGCCATTCAAAAGGTTACATTTCCGTCGCTGACAAGTTCAACTTTGTACCAGCACAGCGGTTCTTACTCATCGGGTACTCAATGGGTAAATTGGATCATCCCAAATAATGGAAATATTGTTTCAAAAGACTCCCTGTATGGGATATCCATTCCTCAGTAGAGGAGTGTGGCCCCAATAGATTGAAGGCATCTGAACCCATACGCTGAGCCTATACACTTGTGATATTGATAGTTTTACTGTAGCAACAGTGGTTTAACCGTTGAAATAGTGTCTATCAATCGATAGCATTGTTGACACCCCAAAATCAGGCGCACAGCGCTGATTTTTTGGGGTATTTCGTGACAACCCACTAATCCAGAAATCAATGTGTTCTAAACCTCTGGATAAATAGCACGAAGAAAGTCGCTAAATTGAACTTCCAGTAACCTGCCGTTCTTGGAGGTCGGGTTGCGCCCGAAAACGGTCGAAGTCCAACTCCGTCTGTGGCGACCTTAGCGCACTGCACCGCGCCAAACAGTTAGCCCACACCATCCATCAGCACCGACAACGGCAACGCATGGATTTCGCCCAGCAGCCTCGCCAACGAACGCCCCGCTGCATCCAGCACTGCGCGCCCCTTTTCCGCACTGCCAGCCGCCGCATTGCCGACCGCACCCTGCGGGTTGTAGTCCTGCATCTGCCAACCCATCTTCGCACTCTTGCCGTTGCCCAGAATGTCGAAACGCCCGGCCCGCTCCTCAGAGGTTGACGCAAAATTTTGCGCCAGCGCCATGTTTACCAACTCCGGTGCCAGCGACAGCATCATGGATGTTTCAATCTCGCCGGCATGGATGCCAAAACGGTGCTCATGCGCGCTGAACAGTGCATTCACGTCTTCGCCCAGCGGGCCTACCAGCGGTAGCCCAAACCAGTTCACGCTGTAGACCAGCATGCCCAGCCGCGCACGCAGGTCGCGGGCCACGATGTCCATTACGCCGACTTGGCCGCCATGGGAGTTGAACAGCACCAGCTTCTTCACCCCGGTGGCCGCTACGCTCTCGCCGATGTCGGTCCACAGGCGGATGGTGGTTTCGGCTTTCAAGGTCAGAGTGCCCGCAAAACCCGCGTGCTCCGGGCTCAGGCCCACGGTTTGCGTGGGTAAAAACAGGGCCGGCACTGTTGCCGCCAAATGGGGCAGTGCAGCAGAAACCACCCCATCAACCAATGCGCTATCCACCCGCAAAGGCAGGTGGGGGCCATGTTGCTCGGTCGCAGCCACAGGCAGCACCGCGATCAACTGCCCAACCGTACCCCGCGCCTTGCACTGTGAAAAATCACGCGTGGTCCAGTCAGCCCAATAGCGCGATGTCGGCTGGCTGGAGGTTGTCGGTACGTCAGTTGCTGCGGGCATGATCAAAGGCGGGCTTGATGTTGATGCATGGTAACGCGGTCTGGCACATACCCGGTCGGTATCATCCCCACATGACCACCCAAAGACCCCGCAACATCACCGGCGACTCCTTCTTCGCCTGGGACGGCGACACGCTGATCGTCAATATTCTGGGCAAACCCTCTGCAACGAAGGACGCCATTGGCAAGCCAAAGGGCACGCAGCTCAAGATCAGCGTCACAGCAAAGCCCAAGGACGGCAAAGCCACCGACTACATGGTGCGTTTCCTGGCCCCCCAGTTTGGCGTGGGCGTGGCCGACATCGAAGTGGTCTTCGGGCAGGAAAACGTGAACAAGCAGTTGCGCATCAAGGCGCCCACGAAATTGCCTGCCGTGTTTACCCAATGCGCCCTGGATTTGGACTGAAACCCCCGGCGTCTGGTGCGCAATGCCACAATCAGGCATGCCCTCTGACCCACCGTGCGGCGGAACTTTTAAGCGGACTCAGGCTCCCAACTTGCAATGACTTTTACTTTCACACTCCCCGCGCTGTGCCCCAGCGCCCAGCGCCCGTTCTCACTAATTCGCCAGTTTGCTACTTTTTCCATAGCGGCATACGCAATATTGACGGGGGCTAACGCCCAAATTCTCACAAGAAATACGGCATCGGCCGGTGCTGCGTCCGCCGTCGTGCAAACCGAGCAGGTCCGCGCCGAGCTGTTCGCCCACGCGCCAGATGGCGTGGGCCCCGGCAAGACGGTGTTGCTGGGTCTGCAAATCAAACACCAACCGCACTGGCACACCTATTGGAAAAACCCGGGTGACTCTGGCCTGCCAACGACTCTCCAATGGACACTGCCCGCCAACGCAACTGCGGGCGAGATTGCCTGGCCCACGCCGCAGCGCATCACCATTGGCAACCTGGCCAACTACGGCTTTGGCGACACCCTGTTGCTGCCCGTGCCGCTGACCATTGGCAAGGGCTTCCAACCAACGCCTGGAGGTGATCTGGAAGTGCGCCTTGCAGCCTCGTGGCTGGTGTGCCGGCAGGAATGCATTCCGCAGGATGGGAATTTTGTGCTGCGCGTGCCCGCAAAAGGCTCTACCGCCTCGCATGGTGGCGACTTTGAGACCGCACGCGCCGCCGGCCCAACCGATTTATCTGGCACATCGACCGCCAAACTGGTCGGCAGCAACCTGACGATCACGGTGACCGGTCTGCCCGACAGTTGGCAGGGCCGAGCGCTGCAGCCATTCCCGGAAACACCCAACATCGCCGAACCTGTGACCTCACCCCAAACCGGTGATTCGGTCAGCACCAGCAACGACGCAACACCCACCGCGGGCAAACAGGTTTGGAAAGGTGGCGTGTGGAGCGGCAGCTTCCCGCTGTCCGTACAGCGGGAAGGCACTGCGGACAAACTGCCCATCGTCCTCGCCTTGGGCACGCAAAGTCTTCGCACTGTCGCCACTGTCAGCGGGATCTGGCCTGCGCTGGGCAACAGCGGAGCAGTACCAGCCAGCATTGGCGCGCAAGCCGTTTCACCCAGTGCAGCCCCAGGCACCCAGTCGATCCCGGTGCAACCCAGTGGCTGGAGCAGTTGGATGCTGGCCCTTGGCGCGGCCCTGCTCGGCGGCATGATCCTGAACTTGATGCCCTGCGTACTGCCGGTGCTGGCCATCAAGGTGCTGGGCTTCTCCCGCCACAGCGAGCACAGCCCCGCCTCGCAACGCGCCCAGGGCTTGGCTTACACACTCGGTGTGGTGCTGTCGTTCGTCAGCTTGGGTGCGCTGATGCTGGCCCTGCGCGCCACCGGCGAACAACTCGGCTGGGGTTTTCAGCTGCAGTCGCCCGCCGTAGTGGCGGCATTGGCTGCGCTTTTCACGCTGCTGGGTTTGAATCTGGCGGGCCTGTTTGAGGTGGGCATGTTGCTGCCCCACCGGCTGGCTTCACTGCAGGCGCGCCATCCGGTGGTTGACGCATTTTTGTCAGGTGTGTTGGCCGTGGCAATTGCATCGCCTTGCACCGCACCCTTCATGGGCGCGTCGCTGGGGTACGCCATCAGCCTGCCAGCCGCCCAGGCACTGGGCATTTTTGCAGCGTTGGGGCTGGGGCTTGCGCTGCCGTTCCTGGCTGCTGCCTGGATTCCGGCTGTTGGACATTTGCTGCCGCGCCCCGGTGCGTGGATGGACACGCTGCGCCGCTTCATGGCATTCCCCATGTTGGCCACGGTCGTCTGGATGGTCTGGGTGCTGGGCCATTTGAGTGGCGTCGATGGCGCTGGCGCCCTGCTGGCCCTGCTGCTGGGCATGGCGCTGATGGTGTGGTCCCTGGGTTTGACAGGCCGCAGTCGTCTGATATTCGCTACGCTTTCGATAGCTGCTCTCGCAGTACTTACGGGGGCTTTAGGCCCATTGATCACAAAAATGGACGACTTGGGTGGCGCCACTGCAACTGCCGGACCGGCGGACTCAGGCGCCACCGCAAACTGGCAAGCCTGGGCGCCGGGGCGGGTAGAAGCCGAACTTGCAGGCGGACACCCGGTGTTTGTTGATTTCACCGCCGCCTGGTGCATCACCTGCCAGTACAACAAGAAAACCACGCTGGGCAATGCCGAGGTGCTGGCCGACATGCGCACACACCAGGTCACGCTGTTGCGTGCCGACTGGACCCGACGCGACCCGGCCATTACCGTGGCGCTGGAACAGCTTGGGCGCAGCGGCGTGCCGGTCTATGTGCTGCACCAGGCTGGCAAGCCGCCGGTGGTGTTTTCCGAAATTCTGGATGCGCAGGAGTTGCGCGCCAGCCTGGCCCAATTGTGAAGACCCCACCCATGCCCGATACCGCAGTCACCATGGCCGAGATCCTGGACAAATACCGCACGGTCGCTGTCGTGGGTCTGTCACCCAAGCCGCACCGCGACAGCTACGAAGTGTCGCGGTACATGCAAGCCCACGGCTGGCGCATCATCCCCATCAACCCGAATGCGAGCGAGATTCTGGGTGAAACGGCCTATCCGTCGCTGACTGAGGCCGCACGCCACCACACGATCGAGCTGGTCAACGTGTTTCGAAACAGTGCCGATGTGCCACCGGTGGCAACCGAGGCGATTGCGATTGGCGCCAAGGCGTTGTGGTTGCAACTGGGCATATCCAACGAAGAGGCCGCTCAACAAGCCCGCACTGCCGGACTCCAGGTTGTCCAAAACAGGTGCCTGCTGGTGGAACACCGGAACCACCATCGGGGTGCGTAAAACATCCCCTTGTCCTGCGCGACAATAGGGGCATGAACGCACCGCACACCACCCCAGGCGCCCCAGGCGCACAAGACCCCACTTTCGCCAACCTGCAGAACCCCTCCTTTCTGCAAGCCTGCCTTCGCCAGGCCACCGACCACACCCCCATGTGGCTGATGCGCCAGGCCGGCCGCTACCTGCCCGAGTACTGCGCCACGCGCGCCAAGGCTGGCAGCTTCATGGGCCTGGCCACCAACCGCGACTACGCCACCGAAGTGACGCTGCAACCGCTGGACCGCTACCCGCTGGACGCCGCCATTTTGTTCAGCGACATCCTGACCGTGCCCGACGCCATGGGCCTGGGTCTGAGCTTTGCACAGGGCGAAGGCCCCCGTTTTGCCACTGCCGTGCGCGATGAAGCCGCAGTGTCCAAGTTGGCCGTGCCCGACATGGCCAAACTGCAATACGTGTTTGACGCCGTGTCGTCCATTCGCAAGGCACTGACGCAATCCGATGGCAAAGGCCGCGTGCCGCTGATCGGCTTTTCTGGAAGCCCCTGGACACTGGCCTGTTACATGGTGGAAGGCGCAGGCTCGGACGACTACCGTCTGGTTAAGTCCATGCTGTACAGCCGCCCGGACCTGATGCACCGTATTCTGGCCATCAACGCCGACTCGGTGGCGGCTTACCTGAACGCGCAAATTGACGCGGGTGCGCAGGCCGTGATGATTTTTGACAGCTGGGGTGGCGTGCTGGCCGATGGTGCATTTCAGGAGTTTTCACTCGCCTACACCAAGCGGGTTCTGGCCCAGCTCAAGACCACGTCCACCGATACCAAGGGCGCCACCGTGCGCATTCCGCGCATTGTGTTCACCAAAGGTGGCGGCCTGTGGCTGCAAGAGATGGCGGCGCTGGACTGCGAAGTGCTGGGGCTGGACTGGACGGTCAACCTGGGCAAAGCCCGCGCGCTCGTTGGCGGCACCGAGAACGGTCCTGGCAAGGCCCTGCAAGGCAATATCGACCCCAATGTGCTTTTTGCCCCTCCCGCACAAATCGCCACTGAAGTGGCGCGCGTGCTGGACAGCTTTGGCAAGCCCTACCAAGGCAGCGGAACGGGCCCGACGCACATTTTCAACCTGGGGCACGGTATCAGCCAGTACACACCGCCTGAGCATGTGGCGGCGCTGGTCGAGGCAGTGAACCATCACTCACGTGCCATGCGGGTTTGATTTTCTGATATTTTTTGGTGGAATTTGACGCACTCTGTTGTACTTATGCACAAAAGTGGGGATGCCGGTCCGTCTAACTCCCCTATTTGAGGGATAGGCGCTATTAAAGCCATAGCGCCTGTAACTTGTTGATTCATAAGGAATTCAAACTTTGCTTTTTTTCCGGGCATTCCAGCGAAAGCCTTGATTTCTAAGGCTTTGGCGGCTCTCACGACAAGATATCAACAAAGTTATCCACAGAATCTCTGAATTTTGCACAAAGTGTTTTCAAATCAAGCACTTAGCGCAACTTTCGCAAGTTCACATGAATAAATCCCCTCAAGTGGCGACTCCGGCGATGTGGTACAGGCAACGCACGACGGTCACCCCATGACCCACTGGCTGTGTGTTTTAGTCCAGACGCCGGCGCACGCCACGCTGGGTTCGGTGCTGAGTTACCGAAGTGAGTCGGCACTGCCGCCGGGAACGCTGGTGCGTGTGCCATTGGGCAAGCGCGAGACCCTGGGCGTGGTGTGGGATGCGGAGTCCGCGCACGCCACCGGCGAGTTCGACCCGGAGAAAATCCGTTCGGTGGCGGGCACGCTGGACGGCATTTCCCCCCTGAGCACCGCATGGCAACAATTGGTTGCGTTTGCAGCACAGTATTACCAGCGTTCCATTGGCGAAGTGGCGTTGGCCGCACTGCCCCCGCAATTGCGCGAGTTGTCACCCGAGCAAATGCAGCGCCGCTTGAAACGCGGAGGCCGGTCGGCAGAGCACTCTGCTCCGTGTCCCCCGCCCGCGTTGCGGGCTCCTCCTTTACCTGCGCAGAGTGCCCTGCCGCCCAGCCGCCTACATCCCTCACTCAGCTCCGAGCAGGCCACTGTGCTGCAACAAATCCACAGCCAGAGTGGCCCGTTTTTGCTGTTTGGTGCCACCGGCAGCGGCAAGACCGAGGTCTATCTGCGTGCGGTGCAAACGCTGCTAGAAAACGACCCAGACGCCCAGGCACTGGTTATGGTGCCCGAGATCAACCTCACGCCCCAGTTGGAAGCCCGCTTCACGGAACGCTTTGCGCCCCTGTACGGCGACACCGCCGTGGTGTCCATGCACAGTGGCATGACCAACCCGCAGCGACTCAAAAGCTGGCTGGCGGCCCACAGCGGCACGGCGCGCATCGTGCTGGGCACGCGCATGGCGGTGTTTGCATCCATGCCGCGGCTGCGACTGATTGTGGTGGACGAAGAGCACGACCCGAGCTACAAAAGCAGCGAAGGGGCGCGTTACTCGGCACGCGACCTGGCCATCTACCGAGGGCGGCTTGACGGTGCCAAAGTGCTGCTGGGCTCGGCCACGCCCTCGCTGGAGAGTTGGCACCAAAGCCGCCCCGCCTCTGAAGGTGGGCGCTACCTTCGCTTGCACATGCCCAGCCGCATCGGTGCATCGCCAACACCCCACGGAACCGCAGGCAGCCACTCCGCCACTCCCGAGCAAACCATGCGCGCCACCGCCGGCACCCCCGATGGACTGCCTCTGGTACGGCGGGTGGACATGAACCACCAGCCCCGAAACGCGGTGTTTTCCATCCCGCTGCTTGAAGCCATCAAGGAGCGCGTGGCGCGTGGTGAGCAGAGCATGGTGTTTCTCAACCGGCGCGGCTATGCGCCGGTGCTGCACTGCGCCGAATGCGGCTGGAAGAGTGAATGCCCGCACTGCAGCGCATTCCGCGTGTTCCACAAGATCGACCGCACGCTGCGCTGCCACCACTGCGGTTTTACCGAGCGTGTGCCGCGTGCCTGCCCCACGTGCGGCAACCCGGACATTGCACCGCTGGGGCGTGGCACTGAGCGGCTGGAAGAGCATTTGGCCGAACTGCTGGCCGACGTGCGCCGCCCCCACAGCGCCAGCGCCGATTTTCCCGATGGCGAGCCCGTACGCGTAGCGCGTATCGATGCGGACACCACGCGCCTCAAAGGCGAACTGCAAAGCCAGCTGGCGGCCGTACATGCGGGCGATGTGGACGTGCTGGTGGGCACCCAGATGATCGCCAAGGGGCACGATTTCCGGCGTATCACGCTGGTGGCGGCGGTCAACCCCGACGGAGCCCTGTTTTCAAGCGACTTCCGCGCGTCGGAGCGGCTCTTCAGCCTGCTCATGCAGGCGGCGGGGCGCTCGGGACGTGACGCCAGTCTGGGTGCGAGCAGCGAAGTGTGGATTCAAACCTTTCAGCCCACGCACCCTTTGTATGCCGCACTGAAACAGCATGACTACCCTACTTTTGCCAGCGCTCAACTCAAAGAACGCCAGCAGGCAGGGCTGCCGCCTTTCACCGCCCAGGCCCTGGTGCGCGCCGAGGCACGCACGCAGGACGTGGCGCAGGCCTTCTTGAATGCCGCCAGCACTACGGCTCAAAAAGACATGGCGCAGTGGGAAGGCTGGGAACAGGTGCTGCCACAAATCACCCTCTACCCTGCGGTGCCGATGAGCATTCAGCGGGTGGCCAATATTGAGCGCGCACAAATGCTGGTGGAAAGCCCTTCGCGCACCGCGCTACAGCAATTTCTGGGCGGCTGGCAATCGGTACTGCACGCGACCCGCCAGGGCCCCGAAGGAAAGGGACTGATCCGCTGGGCGGTGGACGTGGATCCGCTGGCGATATAGCCCCACGCTGGCGGCTGTGCGTAGTTTTAACGTGGACCGGCCGCGCGGGGAAAGACCACGCGTATTCGACTGCCTTGCCCGGGCGCGCTTTGCACTGTGATTTGCCCGCCCATAACGCGGGTGACGATTCCGTGAACAATGTTCATGCCCAGGCCGGTTCCCCCACGCCCCATCTTGGTAGTGAAGAAGGGGTCGAAAATGCGAGCCCGCACCGCCTCAGACATACCGATGCCGTTGTCGACCACCACCAGTTCAACCATATCGGCGTCGAGCTCGGCAATACTGACCGAAATGCGCCCACCAGCGCCTGGCTCGAACGCGTGGATGGTTGCATTCATGACCAGGTTGGTCAATATCTGGCCATACCGTCCCGGGAACCCGTCGCAGCGCAGATCAGGAGTCAAATGCCGTTGCACTTCGCAGCCCGTTTTACGCACACCCGGTTGCAGCATATTGAGGATCTCATTGGTAACCTCGGCCAGATCGAATACGCGGCGCTGGTCGCTGGTCTGGTCCACCGCCACTTGTTTGAAATCTGAAATCAAAAGCGCCGCACGCTGCAAATTGCTCACCGATAGCGTCAGACCCTCCCCCGCACGTTCAATAAATGAGCTTAACGTAGTCCGTCGCATGGAGCCTGAGGCCAGCTCTTTGCTGATCACCTCCAACTCGGACTGAATGGTCGATGCCACCATCAGCGCATTGCCAATCGGCGTATTGAGCTCATGGGCCACACCGGCCACAACCCGCCCCAGCGAAGCAAGTTTTTCGGTTTGAATGATCTCCTCCTGGGCGCGCTCCAGCGTCTTCAAGGCTTGCTCCAGCGACTCGGTGCGGTCATTGACCCGCTGCTCCAGATGCTCATTGGCGTCGGTCAGTTCCTGGTTTCGGCTCTCCAGTTGGGCAATCAGGTGCAGCAGGGCCAGGCGCGTGGCCTCCAGGCTGTCGGCCAGTGCGCCCACCTCGTCGCGAAAGACCCGCCGAATGGGGATATCGAGCTGACCTTTTTCGATCCGCCCGGAGGCCTCTACCAGAGCCTCCAACGGGCGCACCAGACGCCAGTGCATGATCAGCAAAATAATAACCAGGGCGCCCAGGGAGATTTGCAGCCCATGACGAAGGTACTGCAGACGCACCTCGTTCACTTTTGCCAGGTAACCTGCAGTGGACATTTCCATGGTCAATTTGCCCACCAAGGTCTTATTGCGCTCCACTGCACGCGTCGCCGACGCCACCAGCAGGGGGTCTTCCGCGTTGCGCGCGCGCTGGGCAAACGCAGCGCCCTTGTCGTCCCAGATAGCAATCGACACCACGTCCGGATTGATGAACGCCGCCTCCATGATGGAGTTGGCCTGCTCTGCCTCAAACTGCCACAGCGGCTCGCGCAAGGCCAGCGCAGTCAAGGCACCCAAATGGTCCAGCTCGACATGAATTTGATTGATGTGCTGCTCGCGCAAGTCGGATGCCTGGTCCAGGTACGACAGAAACGATGCCAACAACACGCCCGCCACCACCGTCAGGGCAATCACCACACGCAGCGAGTGCATGCGCAGCCAAAGTTGGCGAGAGCGTGCAGACAGGGGGCCGAAGTTGCTCATGGGTTGGTGATCGTTTGAAACACTGTAACGCAATGGCGGTACAGTGCTCCGACCATCACGGCAATGCTACCAAATACATAGCTGCATACGCATACTCCACGAGGGCCACAGGCATATTTAAAGCAGACCCTGCCGGGTGATCAACGCCACTGCACCGGAGAACGTGAAAAACGCAGCCGCGGTGGACACCAGAATGATGCGGGCAATACGACCATTGTCTGCACCAAAGCGTTCGGCCAGCAACGACACGTTACTTGCGCTGGGCAACGCGGCCAACAACACCACAACCGTCAACGCAAACCGGTCCAGCGGCATACCCATTTGAATGGCCCCTGCGCCCACCAGCAAAACCAGCACCGGGTGCAAAAACAGCTTGATGGCGGCAACCGGGACCACTTCAAGCCAGTGCACGGGGTGCGCCTCGCCAGACTGCGCCATCATCTGCGAGCGCGCCAACACAGCACCAATGGTGAACAGTGCCACTGGTGACGCCGCGTCGGCCAGCAACCCAACGGTTTGAACAAGAGGGCTTGGCAATTCGAGCTGCAGGGCCGACACCACCGCACCCAGCAGGATGGACCATGGCAATGGGTTGGCAGCCACGCCCTTGAGCGCATTTTTCGCCGCTTGGCCTGCTGAAGTACCTGTGCCGCCGTCCCCATCCAACCGCGAAAGCGCAATGCACAGCGACGTGGTGACCACCATGTCGAGCAGTACCAGCAAAATCGCTGGACCGGCAGCCCGAGGACCAAGCAGCGCGACGACCAATGGCACACCCATGAATCCCGTATTGGGAAAGGCCCCCACCAACGCACCAAAGGCCGCGTCATTCCAGCCAATGCGACCATGGCGGGTGACGGTCACCACGAAGCCCACCATGATGAGCGCGCACAGCAGATACATGGCCACCACACTGGGGTCGAGCAGCTGGGCGATGGGCGTATTGGCGCCCAGCCGGTACAACATGCACGGCAATGAAAAAAACAACACAAATGCGTTCAAGCCGGGAATGGCAGGCATCGGCAACATACCCCCGCGCGCAGCGACGAAACCACACAGTACGAGAGCAAAAAAGGGAAATGTGACCGAGAGAGTTTGCAGCACGCGGACATTGTCGCGGCAAATCCTGCCACGCCCCGCACACCCGGTAAGATGGCGCGCTTGTCTGTCCGTAAAGTCTGCATGTCGTCGCTCTCCCCCGCCTCCGTTCCAACTTCTCCTTCGCCCCCTGTGGCCCATGGCCTGAATCTGGCTCAGCAGGAAGCCGTCAACTATTTGCACGGACCCTGCCTGGTGCTGGCAGGTGCCGGTTCCGGCAAGACCCGGGTTATCACCCACAAAATTGCTCGGCTGATTCAATCCGGAATGGCGCCCCAGCGCATTGCTGCCATCACCTTTACCAACAAGGCTGCCGCCGAAATGCGCGAGCGCGCCAAGGGCCTGATTGGCAAGGCGGCCAAAGACGTGGTGGTGTGCACCTTTCACGCGCTGGGCGTGCGCATGTTGCGCTTAGACGGCTCCGCCCTGGGGCTCAAGCCCCAGTTCAGCATTCTGGACACGGACGACGTGACCAGCATTCTGAAAGACGCGGGAGGCAGCACCGATGCCGCCACCGCGCGGCAGTGGCAATGGACCATCAGCGGCTGGAAAAGTGCGGGCCTCAACGCTGCTCAGGCGCTGGCCCAGGCCGAGAACGACGGTGCCCGCGTAACAGCCACCATCATGGCGCGTTACGAAGAGCGACTCACCGCCTACCAAAGCGTCGATTTTGATGACCTGATCAGCCTGCCGCTCAAGTTGCTACAAAATTATGAGCACGTCAGGCACAAGTGGCAAGGGCTGATGGGTCATGTGTTGGTGGACGAGTACCAGGACACCAACGCCACACAATACGAGGTTTTAAAGCTGCTGGTGGGTGGCAACCCGGTCGAAAGCGCCCGATTTACCGCCGTGGGTGACGACGACCAATCCATCTACGGCTGGCGCGGCGCCACGCTGGACAACCTGAAAAAGCTGCCGGTGGATTTCCCATCACTCAAACTGGTCAAGCTGGAGCAAAACTACCGCTCCACCAGCGCCATTCTTCGTGCGGCCAACAATGTCATTGGCCCTAACCCCAAACTGTTCCCCAAAAACCTGTGGAGCGATTTGGGCGAAGGCGAACCGGTCCGCGTAGTGGACGCCGACAACGAAGAGCACGAAGCCGAGCGCGCGGTAGCCCGCATCCAGAGCCTGCGCGCTGAGGGCACGCTGGCGCAGGCGGGCATGCAGTTCAAAGAGTACAAAGACTTTGCCGTGCTGTACCGAGCTAACCACCAGGCAAAGCCGTTCGAGAAGGCGCTGCGCAAGGCCAATATTCCGTACAAGGTGTCGGGTGGCCAAAGCTTCTTTGACCGAGCCGAGATTCGAGACCTTTGCGCTTGGTTTCGGCTGTGGGCCAACAACGATGACGACCCGGCTTTCCTCAGAGCCGTCACCACGCCCAAGCGGGGCATTGGCCATCAGACACTGGGCACGCTGGGCGTATTTGCCAGCCAGTACAAGCAAAGTTTGTTCGAGTCCCTGTTTTCCAGTTCCCTGAGTTCGGTCCTTGCGGCCAAGGCAGTTGGCAGTCTGCACGAGTTTGGCCGCTACGTGAATGATCTTGAATACCGGGCCCGCCAGACGGAGGGTGCCGAAGCCGCCAGGGCCTTCATGACTGACTGGCTAAGGGACATTGACTACGAAAAACACCTGCTTGATGGTGAAGACAGCGACAAAGTGGCCGCAGCCAAGTGGTCTAACGTGTTGGAGTTTTGCGACTGGATGGCCCTGCGCTGCGGTGGCACCCTGGACGACGCGGCCGGAACATCGGTTCGCGAAGTCAAAAACTTGCTGGAAGTTGCGCAAACGATTGCCCTGCTATCCACCATCAGCGAGCGCGAGAAGGATCAGAACGTGGTCACCCTGTCGACCCTGCACGCATCCAAAGGACTGGAATGGCCGCATGTACTGCTGGTGGGGGTAACAGAGGGCATGCTGCCCTTCAAACTGGGTGATGGTGCCGAGTCTCAAGGTGGCTCAGAGAAAGCGCATGAGTCGGTCATTGAAGATATGGCACAACGCCTGCAGGAAGAGCGAAGGCTGATGTATGTGGGCATCACCCGCGCACAGCGCAGCCTGGCCGTGAGCTGGACCCGGCGCCGCAAGAAGGGCCGGGAAATGGTGGCAGTGCTACCCAGCCGCTTTATTGCAGAAATGGGTCTGGACAAGGCAACGGTCAGAGAGGACCCTCGGGAAAAGCTGAAGGCACTAAGGGCAGAGTTTGCGCTAAAGGCACTGGCAAGCGCGACGGCCGCTGCTCAAAACCGGTAAGAGTACGCCGCTCAGCGCAGCCCGTCGTAGCCCGTTCGGACCGAGAAATCGCCAAAACCAAGGCCGCTGCCAGACGGCATCACGCCAAAAAGTTTATCGTGCAAATCAGACAGCACCATCATCGCAGCGGCGGCATCCTGATTGAAGCCCATGCGAGCGTTGCCCTTGCTGTCACCGCCATCCATGATCAGCTTGGAAATGTATTCGCTGCACTCCTTGTGGCCCCATAGCGTGCGAATGGTGTTGGCGATGCGATGGTGGTGCAGTTCAACTAGTTGAAGGGCATCCTCTTTGCGTTGCCCGTCGGTGCGCTCCCGTGTCGCAACGGACTCATCGGGTGTTCCGTCTTCAAAAATCGGCAATGGAACGGTTTGCAAAAACGCACCAGAAGCATCGGGCAGCGGTTGCGGCACGTTCAAGGCGCTGAACCGGGAATCCTGCTCGGCTACGGCGTTCTCCCAAAGACCCCAGGTTGTGTCCGGGTCGTCCTCGACAATTTCAAGGCCGCGCGAGTCCACCGACTCCTTGGTCGATGCCTGCGCTGACTTTTTCCCTTTGCCTAGAAAACTACTGAACATGTACGTTCCCCATCATTTCTAACAATGCTACCCCAGCTGGTGAAACTTGGCCACCGCTGGTCCGATCAAAATGCACCAGTCATCCAGAAACGATAACAAACCGCCACAACAGTTGGAATTGATTGCAATTCACATGGAATCGGCCACACCCTATTTTATGACGCATGAACAGAGCCAGCCATTTCGAACGATTACCTGATGACCCTGTCCATCTCTGCACGCATTGACTGGCACATCTTTGCATAGAGTTTCAATTTTCGTGACGTTTCCCTTAAACGCCCGGTAATGCGGATGGAAACACCTAACATTAACTTTGCTCCGATGGCGGGTTCCTTGACGATCAAGGTGAAAAAATCGTTTCGAGTCAGAACTGCGCAATAGAGTTCCGTTGCGGCCGTGCATGACGCTGAACGAGGCCCGTTGTCCAGAAGCCCCATTTCACCAACCAGCTCACCCGCACCGAGTACGGCTGTTGTTATAGGAGAAAAGCTATCAACAACAATGTTTTCAACCACAACTTCGCCCTCAATGATTAGCGCCATAAATCCGGTATCCGAAGCATCGCCTTCTTGGATAAAACAGTTGCCGCTGTCATACCGCGCAGGCTTCATGAATCCAACAATTTTGGCGGCTTCGTTCAGAGTCAACGATGCGAATGCGGAGGGTGCCGTTAGCAATTGCACTGCCAAGCTAACCGAAAGAGGGGCGGCATTTTCGTCGGCTTGGCTCTCGGATATTTCCATTACTACGCGCTTTATGCAAAAGGTGCAGCTATCGTAACCCAGCAAACCCGGCCCTGTCATGTCTACCAGACGGCACCCCTGAATGCAAAAAACCCATCAAATTGGACGGACTCTTGTGGGCACTCGCCAATCCGACAAGACCTTCTCACCCATGCCGCGCACAGCCGCAGTCGTTGTGCTTCCTGAAAATCACTTCCCCGGTCGGCGTATGTACCACCCGGATTTCCCCGCCACAAGGCACTGTGCGCGTCTTGGCGGCCATCGCCACTGCCAGTGATCTGTCGTGCACCAGCATTTCCTTGCTTTCAGACGTTGCGCCAGCGGCCCAGTGCGGATTGCGCAAAGTGCGGTTGCTTTCTATCCTGAATTCACCCCTGTTGTGGTGCTTGATTTGTCGCATGGAGATTCCCCCTATCGTTATTGTTTTAAGTAAGGCCAGTGGTCAACCTTTGCAAGTTTCCACCGGACCTGTGCCGGACCCCCTTGCCAATGGCGGAAACGCCAAAGGCAAAGCCCATCACGATGGACGGGATTGGTGCAATGATGGCCTGGGTGGGCCAGTGTGTGAAATATGGAGCGGGAAAAGAGGCTCGAACTCTCGACCTATACCTTGGCAAGGTATCGCTCTACCAACTGAGCTATTCCCGCGGGGAGACCACCAGGGTGATCAAAGAAAAACCCATCAGGCGATGGGTCAATCAATTTGGTGGCCTGGGGCGGAATCGAACCACCGACACAAGGATTTTCAATCCTCTGCTCTACCGACTGAGCTACCGGGCCTGAGCCTGAAATTATAGCAGGAAGATTGGCAGGTTTGGAACCTCAGATAATCAATGTCCGTTACGTTTACCGCGGGTCAGGTCCACGCCTAGCTGCTTGAGTTTACGGTACAGATGCGTGCGCTCCAAACCAGTCTTTTCAGCTACCCGCGTCATCGATCCATTTTCTCTCGCCAAGTGGTATTCGAAGTAGGCTTTCTCGAACTCATCCCGTGCCTCGCGCAAAGGCTTGTCCAGGACAAAGTTTTGTGTGGCCTGCAAACTCAATTCGCTGGGAGCGCTCACTGCGGATACGGAAAAGCCCGCAACTTCAGCGGCTGCCACCACCGATTTGGGCGCCGCGGCCGCAATAGAGCGGTGCAAGTTGCTTCGCGCCAACCCCTGCTCCACCGCCTTGAGTAGCTTCTGCAAAGTAATCGGCTTCTCAAGAAACGCCAAGGCACCAATTTTGGTGGCTTCAACCGCTGTATCAATAGTGGCGTGCCCGCTCATCATGATGACGGGCATAGTAAGCGCACCAGAAGATGACCACTCCTTGAGCAGCGTCACACCGTCCGTGTCGGGCATCCAGATATCCAGCAACACGAGGTCAGGTCGCTCGCGCAAACGTGCCGCCCGCGCCTGCGCTGCGTTCTCTGCAAGCTCAACGTTGTGTCCTTCGTCATTGAGAATTTCCCAGAGTAAATCCCGAATGCCATGCTCGTCATCCACAACCAGAATGTTTGCCATGTTGTATGCGTTATCCCTTAGATGCCAATGGTTCGCGGTCAAACCGGATCTGTGCCGTCTGCCGACAATGATAACGACACTTGCGCGCCGACCACTGCGCCATCAACAATGCGGTTCACAATGTCAACGCGTGAGGCATGTTCGTCGGCGATTTTTTTCACCACCGCCAGCCCCAGTCCGGTACCTTTTGACTTGGTCGTTACATACGGCTCAAATGCCCGTTTGAGGATGTTGTCAGGAAATCCCCCTCCATAGTCCAGGACACTTAAGCGCACCCGCTTGGCAGCTCGCTGATTCTGGGTGCGTATGACCACGCTGACATCTTCGCGGGTTTTTGCACTTTCAGACTCACCGGCAGACTCGCTGGCATCTTGTGCATTTTGAAGCAGGTTGTGAATTACTTGGCGCAACTGCTGCGCATCCCCCATTACCCTAGGGCACTTGGCGTCCAGTTCCAAATGGACAGGGACTACTAAACTTTCATGCTCGTAGAGTTGCAGCACATCGGCGATTAGCGCATTCAGGTCGACTGGTTTTAGTTCGGCTGCAGGCAATCGCGCGTAATCGCGAAAATCGTTCACCAATCGTTTCATGGCCTCAACTTGATCGACGATTGTCTTCACAGACTTGGTCAGTATGGCCTGATCTGCGCTCGCCAGTTTGCCAGTCAGCTTCATCTCCAATCGCTCGGCAGACAATTGAATCGGGGTCAGCGGATTTTTTATTTCGTGCGCCAGTCGACGTGCCACCTCTCCCCACGCCTGCGCCCGTTGTGCTGACACGATGTCCGATATATCGTCAAACACCAGCAATCGCGCGTTACCAGGCAACTCTGCGCCGCGTGCCACCAGGATCAGCTTTCGGTCAAATGGCCCCTGTGGCGCCGATCCGTCACCGCCAAGTTCAAACGAGCGCTGCCAGTGATCCAACTCCTGCTCGGTCCGCTGGATCAAAAAATCATCGAACTGGGTTTGTACCGCTCCCGCAAAGTGGTGCAGTCCTTCGATATCCGCAAGCAATTTTCCCTCATAGTCCGCAAGGGAAACCTTGAGAATACGGGTCGCACCGGGATTGGAAGACCTGATCAGGCCCTGCGCGTCCATCACAATCACACCGGCAGTCAGATTGTCCAAGATGGTCTGCAGGTTGGCACGCGCCGCATCGACCTGGGCCATACTCACTTGCACGGCACGCCGGGCGTCAGCCACCTGTTCTGTCATGGAGGCAAAAGCGCGGGTCAAATCGACCAGTTCATCATTGCCTTGCATGACCAGTTTGGGAGTCAGGTCTCCCGCGGCCACCTGGCTGACGCCTTCAGCCAACGTCAACAAAGGGCGGGCAATCTGATCCCCCAAAATGACCGCCAACAACACTGCGCCAAACACCGCCAAAAACAAGCTCAGGGTAAGCGTTCCAATGTACATGCGCTTGAGTCCTTCACGACCCAGCGCGCGCTCTTGGTACTCGCGATTGGCATTTTCCACCGCCAACGCATTTGCCACCAGATTGGGAGGCAAGGCGCGAGTAATCATGAAATACCTAAGTTCCGGGCTCAACCCTAAAACCGAACTTGGAATTGGAACGAGCACCTTGATTCGCGCACCGTCCAGACTTGCAGGAACGACGTCATCAAGACCCTCGATCCATGACAGCGCACGCTCGGCCCGTGCAGTACGAAACTGTGCAGGAGTTGGCTTATCGGGCGCCAGTTGAAAGCGGGACTGGCCGGCACTAGCCAGCAACTTCCCGGACGCACTCCAGAGTGTCGCGTCGGCCGCTCCAAGCTGCTCGACCAACCGGTCGAGCAGCAAGCCAACAGTCGGATCCCCTGCTTCCGTAAATTGCGCTGCCGAGGTTCGCGCCTTACTCGTCAGATCATTCGATAGGGTATCGAGCGCTACGCGGCCCAGATTCAATCCAGCTTCCAGGGCACCTTCTACTTTTACGTCGAACCAGGTTTCAATGGACCGGGACACAAATTGGTAAGACACCACATAGATGAGCATACCGGGGGCCAGACCGACCAAGGCAAATATGGTGGCCAGTTTGACCAGCAGCCGACTGCCAAACCGCCCTTGACGCAAGCGCATGAGCAGCCGATAACCGACCCAGACGATGGAGCAAAACAAGGCGGATGCAACTACAACGTTAACGACGAACAAGCGCGCGTAGTTACGTTCGTACATTTCCCTGTTGTTGGTCGCTTCCATTAGGAGGTAAAGCAACCCCAACCCAATAGCCACCATGGCCAGCGCACCACTCGCCAGCGTCCAACGCAGGGCCCGAGAACGCTGCATGGCTTGATCGGACTGGCCCGTGCGAAACACGCCGTTCATTTTGGTGGAGCAATTGTCAGAACGGAGCTGCTCGTGGCAGCGATGTCCCAATCCGATTGCCCCAGCGCCCCGATCTGGAACGGGCGCGGCAACTGATTCAGGTCCAGTCGGAAGCGAAAGTCGACCTTGTACTTTTGACTCGCGTCGAGGTCACTTGCATCGGCAATTTTCCATCTCGAAACCCGCTTGATCGCAGAAAGTACCTGCGCCAGAGTGTCAAAATTCTGATTCAACGCAAGTCCCAGACCGACTTCTCGTCCCGCGCCCGCTGTAACGTTCAGACGCCACCGTCGGGTGAGTGGTTGGTAAGCCAAGCGCAAGTGCCGCTCGACGGAACTGATTTTTTTGTCGTACCAATACCAACGTTCACGCAAAACATCGGCTTCCATAACAAAAAACAGAGGGATTCCCTTCAGCAATGCATCTTCTACCGCTGTTGGAAGCTCAAATGCAATTTGCGCGGAAACTACGATCTCCTCATCAAGGCGCTCCAGTTGGTACTGCGTTATCTCAGTTGCGTTTTGAGCATACGCCCAACCAGTCAGCAGTACCAGGATCAAGGCGGCAAGCGCGTTCCTGGCTCGTTCAAACCATCCGCTTTTGTAGCAACGCGTAATAGAAACCATCGTAATCACAAGCCTGATTGTCCGGGACGCCCTCGCAAAATGCGCCATTTTGGGGAATTAAATGCCCCGCCGAAGGCAGCAAAGCTGCGTCGGTGTTGTGTGTTAGAAACGTTTGCACTTGGTTGTGGCCTTCAGCAAGAAACACCGAACAGGTGCAGTACACCATTCGTCCACCTGGACGCAGCAACTTCCACAGTGCGTGCAGCATTGTTTTCTGTTGCTCAGCCAGTTGGGCAATGTCAGACTCGCGCCGTAACCATCGCACATCTGGATGGCGGCGCACGATGCCCGATGCCGTGCACGGTGCGTCCAACAAGATGGCATCAAACAACTGGCCATCCCACCATGACTGAGGGCGTGACGCATCTGCGGTCAAAACGCGGGCCTCGAGCCCCAGGCGCGTCAGGTTTTGATGAATGCGTTCGATGCGTCGCGCATCAATTTCCAGTGCGACAACCGGGCTATTCGTCAACTCCAGCAGATGCCCGGTTTTTCCACCCGGCGCCGCACAGGCGTCAAGAATGCGCAGACTTGGAGACTGCAATGCCTGCCCCAGTAGAAGCGGGGCCGCCATTTGGGCGGCTGCATCCTGCACGGAGACCCATCCATCGGAAAAACCAGGCAACTCCTGCACCGCAACAGGGCGTTCCAATACAAGAGCGCCACCGTCGGTTGTTCGAGCGACGATCCCCGTTTTTTCCAAAAGCGACAGGTAGTCCGTCAGGGTGGTCTTACGGACGTTAATGCGCAGGGTCATGGGTGCGTGGCTATTGGCAGCCAGCAGGATGGCTTGCCACTGCTGCGGGTGGTCTTTTTGCAGTCGCTTGATCCACCAGAGGGGGTGATTCCAACGGGCTGTCAAATCCGCGTCGGTACTAGCTACCAGTGCGTCGCGTTCTCGCAAAAATCGCCTCAAACACGCATTTAGAAAATTGGCTTGCGCCTTGGTTGAGACACCACGTTTGGCCGCCTCCACCGCCTGATTGACCAGCGTGAACATGTCATAAGGTGCATCAGCACCTTGCCATGCAAGTGACAACGCCACGCACAACAGCGCATCGGCCGGGGGCGGCGGCAACTTGTTTACCAGTTTGGATCGAAGTGCCTGCGCGCGCCCGAGATTGCGCCACACATGAAAGGCAAGCGCCTGCACGCCCGCTCGCAGTTCCGAGGGAATCCTTTCGATGGCCGCAGTTCCTGACACCCCGTCACGCACCGCCATAACCACGGCGGCGGTCGCGTTCAATTGACGCCACAAGGGAATGGCTTCGGCACCTGATTTCATATCGTCCTTATAGCGTGCCACCACGTTTAAAGCCCATAAGGCCAACAACCAAACGTGCCGGCACCTGTGACAACGCTTCGTTGTACTTCAGCAAGATCTGGTTAAACCCGCTGCGCGATGTTTCTACCCGATGGGTGACTACATCCCATTGCATCCGCATTTCGTTGGGCATGGGCGGTCCTGCGAGGTCCTCTGGCACATCGCGCAGCCGGTCCCAAACTTGCTGGAGCGTCGCCATGGCTAGCGCCAGCTCACCCAACGGCTCGGTGTCCAGCGGCGCCGCCCGCGCATTCTTTAACGCTTGGTCAACTGATTGGAGTGCTCCCGTTAATAAGGCCCAACCATGCGCTGATTCACCCGCATGCGCCAGCGCGCCGTTCTCCAGTCCGCCTTGAAAGCTTTGCGTCTGCTCCCGAGTCAAATCTGCGTATTCGTGCAAGTGTTTTTCAACGGATCCAAATGCACTCAATCCTCTTGCACGCATTCGCATCAGTCGGTTGTACAAGCCAACTCCCCAAAAAAGAAGGAGAGCTAGCGTCGTCCACAGCAACAGCGTACCGCTCATGTAATCCCCGAACAATCCATCGCAAAGTCACGAAGAATGCATATATAAAAAAGGCCTCAAGCCCCCGTTAAATGGGCTTGAGGCGCTATGTTTAATATAGCAAATATGGTTATTCGGCGGTTCCGACTTCCCCAGACTGCTCCGCCACAAGTTCGACGCCGCCCGCGAGTTCAGCCGCTTCAGCATCGGCAATCGCGCGACGCTCGGCGTCATCCATGCTTTCGCGCACTTTGCGTGCCTCGTGATAAGCCAAGCCGGTACCGGCCGGGATCAAGCGACCCACAATGACGTTTTCCTTCAAGCCACGCAGTTCGTCGCGCTTGCCCATGATGGCGGCTTCGGTCAGAACGCGGGTGGTTTCCTGGAAGGAAGCCGCGCTGATGAAGCTGTCGGTCGAGAGCGACGCCTTGGTGATACCCAGCAGCAA
>CAIYDK010000233.1 GCA_903924955.1 uncultured beta proteobacterium
AGGCGCATTCAAGGAGTGGCGACTTTCAACGGGAAAACACCCATTGTCGCTGCTGCTACAGGCGACAGAATGGTGCACCATGAGACCTGACAACGGCCCACAGCAAACGCCCACCATTCTGGACGTGGAGGCCTCTGGCTTTGGGCGCAACAGCTACCCCATTGAAGTGGGGTTTGTGCTGCCCGACGGGCAAGCCTATTGCGCGCTGATCCGGCCCGAAGCGCACTGGACGCACTGGGATGTCCAGGCCGAGGCCACGCACCACATTTCGCGTGTGCTGATCATGGAGCGAGGCCTGCCGGTGCCCGAGGTTGCGCACCAAATCAACCGGCAACTGGCCGGTCAAACCGTTTACTCGGACGGCTGGGCGAATGACTATAGCTGGCTAGGCGCCCTGTTTGACGCCGCCGACATGACACCCGCCTTCAAACTGGAAAACCTGCGCGCCCTGCTGGACGAGCGGCAGGCCGACCAATGGCACAGCGTCAAGGCGCAGGTGAGCAGCGAATCCGGCATCCAGCGCCACCGCGCCAGTGCAGACGCCCGCCTGCTGCAACTCACGCTGATTAGGCTGCGCTCTCTGGTTTAAGCGCCGGGTGCTGAAGTACGATGCGCTCTGGAACTGTCAAACGATTCAAGGAGCAAACGTGTCAATCACTGTCAATGTCGAACTGGGGTACGAGTTCGATGTCAAGGCGTCTTTCAAAGAAGTTTTTGATGTGCTGGCCGACGTGCCTACATCCGCCAGCTTTTATCCCGGCGTTGACAAGCTCATTGACCTGGGTGGAGGTGCTTACCGCTGGGAAATGACAAAAATCGGCCTGGCGCAGGTCAACCTGCAAACGATCTATGCGTCCAGGTATGTATCTGATCGCAGCAAGGGCACGGTTGTATGGACACCAGTCACGGGTGAAGGTAATACCCTGGTTTCTGGCAACTGGAAGATCACCGACAACAAGAAGTCCACCAAGGTGGTGCTCAGCATTGAAGGTGCACTGACCATTCCCCTGCCCGCACTGATGAAAATCGTGGTCACCCCGTTGGTCGAAGCCGAGTTCGAAAGGATGACCGAGCAGTACATTGATAACCTGATCAAGCGATTTGGTGGCGAGGCGTAAGGGAAGCGCATAGTGAAGAATCGGGCTCAGCTGAAGTCCGCATCCAGCACCACACGGTAGCGCGCCGTGCCCGAGCGCAGGTGATCCAGGGCTTCGTTCATGCGGCTCATGGGGAAATGTTCCACCTGCGGCGAAATGCCGTGGCGCACACAAAACTCCATCATCCTGGCCAACACCGTAGGCGATGGCGTGGGCGATGCGGAAATACTGCGCTGCCATGAGAGCAGACCGCCGGATCGCACTTTCATGGCCTCAGTCACCACACCCACCAAATGCAGACGCCCCTTGGGAGCCAGCGTGCCGATCAGCGCATCCCATTCCAAACTGGCGCCTACCGTGACCAGCAAAAAGTCCAGGCTACCGGCAAGGGCCTTCATCTCTTGGATGTCAACACTACTCACCGCATGGTGCGCCCCAAGTTGTAGCGCCTCGCCGCGCTTGGAGGCTGACGAAGTAAACGCCGTTACCTCGCAGCCCCAGGCTCGGGCAAATTTGACCGCCAGGTGTCCCAGACCGCCAATACCCACGACACCTACCTTATCGGTCGGCTTGATGCCGTGAATGACGAAAGGCAGGAAAGCGGTACCGCCACCGCACATCAGCGGCCCGGCGCTCGACGGGTCCAATCCCTCTGGCACCGGCAGGCTCCAGCTCCAGTGGGCGCGCACCCGGTCGGCAAAGCCGCCGTGGCGCCCGACAATGGTGGGCTGTCGCTTGGCGCACAGATTTTGTTCGCCACCCATACAGTAGCTGCAATGGCAGCAGCTACTACTGTGCCAACCCAGACCCACACGCTGGCCCACGTTGCGTCCCTTGGCCTGTTCACCCATGGCGACGATGGTGCCTATCACCTCGTGGCCGGGCACCAGCGGGTAGGTGGCGGGAAACCACTCGCTATCCACCATGGCCAGGTCAGAGTGGCACACACCACAGTGCTCCACTGCAATTTCCACGTCCTCGGGGTGCAAGGTCCCGGGATCAAAGTCAAGCCGCTGCAGGGGGCTGCCCGCTGACGTTGCGGCCCAGGCGCGAAACATTGCCATAGTCAGTCTCCTCAAAAGGGCCGAGGTTAGCCGGTTTGGGGTCGGGTTGCCGCTGCGCCCTGTAACGCCTGCGACTGCTCCAACCCGGCGCATAATCAGCGCGTCGTTGGATTGGCCAATGCACCCCAATTTGAAGAGTCATACTATGCATCGCGTCGCCATCAGCAGCACCGGGTTATTCATGCCCCCCGAGGTCATCACCAACGAAGAACTGGTGATTGCATTCAACGCCTATGCCGCGCTGGAGAACGCCAAATACGCCGACGATATTGCCAACGGCACCCGCACTGCCATCACAGACTCCAACGTCGAGTTCATTGAAAAGGCCTCCGGCATCAAGCGCCGCTATGTAATGAACAAATCCGGCGTTCTTGACCCCCGGCGTATGCGTCCGGAGTTCAAGGCACGACCCGACACTGAAATTTCCATGATGGCCGAGATTGCGGTCAAGGCAGCGCAAGATGCGCTGGCCAATGCCGCAAAGACAGCTGCCGATGTAGATGGCGTGATCTGCGCGTCAGCCAATATGCAACGCGCCTACCCGGCCATGGGTGTGGAAATTCAAACGGCACTGGGTATCAAGGGTTTTGCATTTGACATGAACGTTGCATGCTCGTCAGCCACCTTTGGACTGGAGATGGCGGTGAACGCCGTTCGCACCGGATCGGCGCGCGCCATTCTGGTGGTCAACCCGGAGATCACGTCCGCCCATCTGGCCTGGATGGACCGCGACTGCCATTTTATTTTTGGCGACGTCTGTACGGCCATCCTGGTGGAACGTCTGGACCTGGCACCGCCTGGTGCCTTCGAAGTCATAGGAACCCGGCTGCAAACCACGTTCTCTAACGCAATTCGCAACAACGCCGGATTTATGTCGCGTGCGGAAGACCGTGATCCCGAAGACCGCGACCAACTCTTTCGCCAGGAAGGCCGCAAAGTGTTCAAGGAGGTCTGTCCCATGGCCGCTGAGCACATGGCGAGCCACTTGGCAAGCCACGATCTGGCACCCGATGGCGTGCGTCGCTTTTGGCTGCACCAGGCCAATCTGGCCATGAATCAGCTCATCAGCCGAAAGTTGCTGGGGCGCGACGCCACGCGTGAAGAAGCGCCGGTGATTCTGGACGAGTTTGCCAACACCGCATCGGCCGGCTCCATCATCGCCTTTCACCGACACAAGGCCGACTTTGAAGCGGGCGATGTGGGCATGATCTGCTCGTTTGGTGCGGGCTATTCAATTGGCAGCGCCATCGTCAAGAAAATGTGAGTTGAGCCGTGCGGGAAAAGCCAATCATCCTGGTTATTGACAATTCCCCCGACAGCCTGGCTTTGATCCTGGCTGCGCTGAAAGACAACTACCTGGTGCGGGTCGCCAGCAACGGCACTGACGGCTTGCGCATGGCGGCGTCGGATACGCCACCTGATTTGATTTTGCTCGACGCCATGCTGGCCGACATGGACGGCTACGCGGTCTGCCGACGGCTCAAGGAGGAAACGCTGACGCAAAGGATTCCTGTCCTTTTCCTCACAACAAAATCGGACGAGGCCGAAGAAGAAATGGGCTTTGAGCTTGGTGCCGGCGACTACATTACCAAGCCGGTCAGCGCCCCTGTCTTGCGTAAGCGCGTGCACACCCAACTCTCGCTCAGGGCATCAGCCGAATTTTTGCACGACCACGATGCATTTTTGGAAGCCGAGGTCGCAAACCGCACCAAGGCACTTACGGCTATCCAGAATGTCACCATTCTGGCCATGGCCTCGTTGGCAGAAACACGCGACGCAGACACCGGCAACCACCTGCGCCGGACCCAGCGCTACGTCCGGGCCCTGGCGTGGAAACTGTCCACAAACCCGCGTTTCTCCGCATTTTTAACCCCTTCCAACGTCGGCTTGCTGTTTCGATCAGTCCCGCTGCACGATATTGGCAAGGTGGGCATACCCGACAGAATTTTGCTCAAACCCGGAAAGCTCACGCCGGAAGAGTTTGAGATCATGAAGACCCACACCACGCTGGGTCGCAATGCCATTGCCCGCGCCGAAGATGAACTGGGCGAGGACGTAGCGTTCTTGACGCTGGCCAAGGAGATCGCCTATTCGCACCAGGAGAAGTGGGACGGTAGCGGATACCCGCAAGGATTGAAGGGTGAACAGATACCCATTTCAGCCCGCCTCATGGCACTGGCCGACGTATATGACGCTCTGATCAGCCGACGCGTCTACAAGGAGCCACTTCCCCACGCGCAAGCCGTGCGCATCATCGAGCAAATAAGTGGCCGCCATTTCGACCCTGATGTGGTGCAGGCGTTTGTGGCCATTCAGGATACCTTCGAGACCATCGCGCTGGCCTTTGCCGACTCGGCTGCCGATCTGCAGCCCAAGGTCGATTACCTGAAAATTGCGCAGGGCGATGCGCCGTAATGCGCCTTGAAGGCGCTTAGTTCAGCGAACGCTTCAGGCGGATTTCTTCTACCCGCGCCGTGCCAACGGGCACCGTCTTGGCGCTGCTGGGCTCACGCTTGAATCCCGCCAGTTCGTGGAAGCGCAACGCACGGTCGTTACTCAGTGCAATCCACACCGTCACTTGGGTGCACCCTTCTTCCATTAGGCCTTCGCGCGCGGCATCCCACAGCGCCAAGCCAGCGCCCTGACCTTGGTGGCTGGAGGCCACGTAGATGGACCATATCTCGCCCATGGTCGGTGGCGTGCCTTTGTCCCGTGAGCGGTCAAAGCCGACAAAACCGATCATTTTTTCGCCATCCATGGCCACCAGCACCTGGGGCTCGGCATATTCAATGGCCTCACGCCAATGGGCCTGGGTCTTCTCCAGCGCGGCCACGGGGACGGGTGCGTTGGGTGTTGCAGATTTGAAAGCCTCACACACGGTTGCGTTGTGTAGATCGGCGATGGCCTTGGCATCGCGCAGGGTCGCGGGGCGAACCGTGAAAGTAGTCGTACTGGACATGTCTAAACGTTAACTCTGAAGCAAATAAAACAAAAATGGAGAGAGTTGATTGTCGCTGCAATCCAGATGCGGGTTCAAATGTCTACGTCACCTAGGGTCAACACCCTTGTCAGCACCCGTGTGCCCCAACAGAATGGCCGCCTGACCCATGAAGAACTCGCGACCGAGGATTCCACTATGACTGCGCCTATCACCGTCGCCTCAGGCGACCTGCCGTTGCAATGTCTCTACCGCTGGGAGCGCGAGCGAGCCGATCAGGTCTACCTGACTCAGCCCATCGGTGGGGGTCAAGTGAAGGACATCACCTGGCGCGAAGCGGCTGATCAGGTGCGCCGAGCGGCCACCTGGCTGGCATCGCAGGGCTGGTCCGAAGGCAGCCGTGTAGCGATCATCGGAAAGAACAGTGCGCACTGGATACTGGCCGACCTGGCCATCCAGATGGCAGGCCACATCTCCGTCCCCATCTACCCCACCTTTAACGGCGAAGCGCTGACCTATATCCTGGAGCACAGCGAGGCGCGTGCCTGCTTTGTCGGCAAAATGGACGACACCACCAACCTGCAAACTGGCGTGCCCAGCGGCGTGCCCCTGATCGCCCTGCCGCTGGCGCCCCCCATCCAGGCACTCGCATGGACCGACCTGCAGGCCCAGAACAAACCCATGGCAGGTGAGCCTGCACCGCAGATGGATGCGATCAGCACCATCATTTACACATCCGGCACCACCGGCAAACCCAAGGGCGTGGTGCACAGCTACCGCACCATGGCCTGGGGCGTGACCAGCGCCACACGGCGGGTGCGCATGGATGTGCATGACCGCTACATCTCCTACCTGCCACTGGCCCATGTGGCCGAACGGATGCTGATTGAGCAGGCATCGCTGCGCTACGGCGGACGCGTTTTCTTTGCCGAAGCGCTGGACACCTTTGTGCAAGACCTGCAGCGTGCGCGGCCCACCATCTTTTTCTCGGTACCACGGTTGTGGGTCAAGTTTCAGCACGGCGTGCACAGCAAGATGCCGGCCCCAAAACTGAACCGGCTGATGGGCATTCCGCTGATCGGACGCCTGATTCGCCGCAAAATCCTCAAGGGCCTGGGGCTGGACCAATGCCGTCTGGCAGCCGGTGGCGCTGCGCCGATGCCGGCCGATGTGCTGCAGTGGTACCGCAAATTGGGCCTGGATCTGATCGAGGTCTATGGCATGACCGAAAACTGCGGCGTGTCGCACTCCACCCTGCCCGGTTCACCGCTGATTGGCTCGGTCGGCCTGCCCTATGACTTGGTGGAGAGCCGCATTGACCCCCAGAACGGGGAAATCCAGATGCGCAGCCCGGCGCTGATGCTGGGCTACTACAAACAGGATGCTGCCACCGCCGAGGCCATCACGGCAGACGGCTGGCTGCGCACCGGCGACAAGGGCGCGATCGATGGCGAGGGGTACCTGCGCATCACCGGGCGGGTGAAGGACATCTTCAAGTCCAGCAAAGGCAAATACGTGGCCCCGGCGCCGATTGAAGACCTGCTCATCATGCATCCTGACGTCGAGGCCTGCACGGTGGTGGGCGCCAACTTGACCCAACCGCTCGGCCTGGTGATGCTGTCGCAGGAGGCGGTAGCCCGCAGCGCAACACCCGACGAGCGCCAGGCTTTGACGGACTCACTGACCGCGCACCTGGCGGCAGTAAACGCCCAACTGGAGCCGCACGAGCGCCTGGATTGCCTGGCCGTCATCACCGTCGCCTGGACGCCCGAAAACGGCTTCGTCACCCCCACACTCAAGGTCAAGCGCATGCGCATCGAAGAAGCCTACGCGAGCCACTACCAAGCTTGGCTAGACCAGCGCAAACCAGTGGTTTGGAGCGACCACTGAGCCCATAGCAGCAAACGCCCAGCGGTTGTATTGCTATTATTTAAATAGCACGTTACGCACATTCCACGGGGGCTAGAGGCACTTTTTCTTTGGAACCTATGCTTTGACCGCCCAACGCAGCTTGGTCGAACTGGAACGCGGGTTGGCACGCTGCTCTTCAAACGACGGGCGAATGAGATCGGGGGCGACGCTGCTGTAGATGCCAGCACGCTCGCCGGTCTGAAACGCCTTCTTCACCCGCCGGTCTTCACCCGAGTGAAAGCTCATGATGACCACCCGGCCGCCGGGCTTCAGGCAGTCGGGAAGCGTTTCCAAAAAGCGGTCCAGCACGCCAAACTCGTTATTGACTTCGATGCGCAGGGCTTGAAAGGTGCGTTGCAGGGCACGCTTGGTCTCGGCTACACGTTCGTCTTCAGGCATGGTGCGCCTGAAGACACCTGCAAGCGTCTGGCGCACCAGATCGGCCAGTTGCGTGGTGGTTTCCAGATACTGGCCCTGCAGGGCAGCCGCCAGCGCAACGGCATAGGGCTCGTCTGCGTTATCGACCAGCAGGTCGCGCAGGCGCTGGCGCGTGACCGACAGTAACAGTTCCGAGGCCGACTGCCCGCTGCTGGGGTCCAGCCGCAGGTCCAGCGGGCCGTCGGCCTTGAAGCTGAAGCCCCGGGCCGGGTTGTCAATCTGCATGGACGACACCCCCAGGTCGGCCAGCACCACGTCAAAGCCGCCACCGGCCTCGGGCAGCAGATCCACGACATCGGAGAAGTTCATGCGGCGCACCGTCAGCGCCGCTGCGTCATAGCCCAGGCCGCGCAAGCGCGCCTCAGTGCGCGGCAGTTCCAGCGGATCCACGTCCACAGCAAAGAGGCGTCCACCGGGCATCAGCTTGGCCAAAATCTCCTGCGCATGACCGCCAAAGCCCAGCGTGGCGTCCAGCCCGGTCTCGCCCGACTGGGGCTGGAGAAGGTCCAGAATTTCCCTCACGCAAATCGAACGGTGCATACCGGCCGGCGTCTGCCCCCGGTCCATTACCTTTTTGATGGCGTCGGCATGGCGGACCGGGTCCAACTCCTTGTACTTTTCTTCAAAGCGCTTGGGGTGCGTTCCGGTGTAGCGTACGCGGCGCTGATGGGGGGCTGCTTCGTCGGTCATGGGACATTATCTGGCAACCGGTGCAATTGCCGGCAGACCACAGGTTCTGCCCTTTATTCCGATAACATGAAGGGATGCAACACCTGCGCTCCCTAATGACCCTTGGCCTCGTGCTCACGCTGGCCGGTTGTTCCAGCCTGGCACCGTCGGTGCCAGTGAAAGACAAGACCTACAGCATCACTATCCTGCACACCAATGACCACCACGGCCGCTTCTGGCAGAACCGGGATGGCGAGTACGGCATGGCTGCACGCAAAACGGTCATTGATGGCATCCGCGCTGAGGTGGCCTCGGCCGGTGGTTACACCCTTCTGCTCGATGGTGGCGATGTGAACACCGGCGTGCCCGAGTCCGACCTGCAGGACGCCGTCCCCGACTTCAAGGGTATGAACCTGCTGAGCTACGACGCCATGGCCGTTGGCAACCACGAGTTTGACAAAAGCCCGGCCGTGCTGGCCATGCAGCGCAAGCTGGCTGCATTTCCGATGTTGTCAGCCAACATTTACCGTGCGGGGGAACGCTTATTTGATCCCTATAAGCTGTTCAATCTGGGCGGTGTGCGCGTGGCCGTCATGGGGCTGACCACCGAAGACACCTACAAACTCGGCAACCCCGACAACATGCAGGGCATGGATTTTCGCAACCCGATTCAGGAAGCCGCCAAACTGGTCCCCGAGCTGCGCAGCAAAGCCGATGTGGTGATTGCCGCAACCCACATGGGACACTACGAGAATGGCCGCCACGGCATTCAGGCACCGGGCGACGTGGAGATGGCGCGCGCCGTCACCGGGCTCGATCTGGTGGTGGGTGGCCATACCCAGAACCCGGCCTGCATGCGCGCAGAGAACGTGATGGACACCACCTATGTGCCCGGCACCGCCTGCCAGCCGGACCGGCAAAACGGCACCTGGATTGTTCAAGCCCATGAGTGGGGTAAATACGTAGGCCGCGCCGACTTTCAGTACCGCAACGGCACATTTACGCTGGTGAAGTACGCGCTGATTCCAGTCAACCTGAAAAACACTCCCACCATTGCCGAAAACCCCGATATGCTGGCGATGCTCAAGCCTTACCAGGACTTCGGTCAGAAAAAGCTGCACATCAATGTGGGCACCTCCGATGGGATGTTTGAGGGTGACCGGGCCTATGTACGCAAGCGTGCGACCAACCTGGGTATGCTCATCGGTCAGTCCATGATGGAGAAAACGCATGCCGATTTCGCCGTGCTCAACGCGGGCGGTGTGCGCGACTCCCTGCCCGCCGGGGCCATTACCTACAAAGACATCCTGCAGGTGCAACCCTTTGGCAACACCCTGTGCACCATCACGCTCAGCGGCCGTGAAGTACTCGACTACCTGTCTGTGTCCTACAAAATGAGCCCAGGCGCTGGCGGCTTTGCGCACCTGTCCGGCGTGGAACTGATTACAGCCAATGGTGTGATGCTGCAGGCACGCATAGGCGGCGCGTTTGTGGATACAGACAAACGCTACACCATGGTCATCAACAGTTTCATGGCGGTAGGCGGTGATGGCTATCCGGTGTTCACGGGCCACCCTGGCTTTGTCAACACCGGCTTTGTGGATGCCGAAGCGCTGCGCGGATACATTGCATTGCATAGCCCGCTCCAGATTGAACGCTACGCACCGGGTACAAACCTCACGGCAAGCCCCATTCAATAGGGTAGAAACATCCGCATGAATGTCCCTGCACGCAGGAAGAAATTCCGCATCATCCCAAAGCCTATTCCTGCGGCCCATTCAGACAGCCGGACGGAACAGGCACTGATCGTGGAGGGATACGCGCCCTCCCAAATGATTGAAGACCTGCGCAAGTACCAGGCCGAGCTGGAGATTCAGAACAAGGCACTGCGCTACAGCCAGCAGGAAGCCGAGGGTGCGTCCGAGCGTTTTGCCACACTGTTCTCCAACGTGCCGCTGGCCTTGATGGTTGTGGACGAAGAAGGCCTGGTGATGGCCAGCAACGCGATGGCGCTGCGCCTTTTTCAGCCGCTGGAGACCGATCCACCGCTGAACTTTCTTTTGCCTTTTGTGGGCGCAGAGCACACCGATGAAGTAGCCGTGGCGTTTCTGAGCGCCAAGTCGGGCGGCACCAGCGAGATCAGTGAAGTGGTCTTTCTGGCCGGTTCTCAAGGCACCTTTACCGGCGACCTTCACATCGCACGCATCGAGAATCCGCTGGGCGAACTGGCTCACTTTATTTGCGCCATCATTGACCAGGGGCCGTTGCTGGCCCAACGCCATGCCCTGCAAAAGAGTGCGGCCGTACTTCAGCAGCGCAATGAAGACCTGCTGCTGAGCGAAAACCGCATGGCTGCCATCATCAACTCCTCGTTGGATGCCATTTTGTGCATTGACGAACAACGCTGCATAACCGTTTTCAATCCTGCTGCCACTGCATTGTTCGAATGTCCCGCTGAACTGGCCCTGGGCAGCACATTGGCCCGCTTTTTGCCCGAGGTGGAAGCGGTCCTGTCCACGGGTCAGGTGCCGACCCAGACTACCCTGGGCGAATTTGCTGCGACGACCCTGCAGGGTCGGGAAATTTTTGTGGAAATCAGCGTCTCGCTGGAACGCCGACTCAACCCCCGTTCAAGTACCAATCAGCCACTTGTCAATGCCATTGCGCATCGGGGGCAACTCGGCCAGCACGGCGAAGTTACCACCATTTTTGCCCGGGACCTGACTGCCGGAAAACTGGCCGAAGCACGTCGCGTGGCCTTGGAAACCCAACTGCGAGAGTCGCAAAAAATGCAGGCCATGGGCACCATGGCGGGCGGCATCGCACATGATTTCAACAATATTCTGAGTGCTATTTTGGGTAACGTTGACCTGGCAAAGCAGGACACTGCGCAAGGTTCCCCAGCCCAGACAAGCTTGCTGGAAATCGAAAAGGCCGGTCGCCGCGCGCGCGACCTGGTGCGTCAGATTTTGACTTTCAGCCGCAACGAAGTCCCCAAGCGCATACCCATTCAACTCGACGACGTGGTGCGAGAAGCAGCCCGGCTGATCAAGGTTGCTTTGCCCCCCTTGGTGAACTTGCAGGTCAAGGTTGAGCCGCAGACTGCTGCCATCCTGGCTGATACCACCCAGGTGGAACAGGCGCTACTGAACCTGGGTACCAACGCCCTGCTGGCCATTGGCAACAAAAAAGGCACCCTCAGCATTGAACTCGCTACCGCCGCACTAACAATGCCGTTGATTGGCCGCCTCGGGCTGCCGGAGGGCCGCTACGTTACGGTTTCGGTCCGCGATAACGGCAGTGGCATGTCTGAGCAAACCTTGGCGCGAATTTTTGAACCCTTTTTCACCACCCGCGAAGTAGGCCAGGGAACGGGCTTGGGACTATCGGTGGTGCACGGCATTATGCAGGGCCACCAGGGCGCAATCGATGTGCAAAGCGTGCCGGGCGAGGGTAGCGTATTCACCCTGTACTTCCCGCCAACGCTGGAACAGGCCATTACGCCCGTTGTCGAATCGCCCCCCGTCGAGCAGATCAGTGGACAGGGCCGCCACGTCATGTATGTCGATGATGATCAGGCCCTGGTTTTTTTAATCGTTCGGGTACTCAAGCGCCGGGGGTTTACGGTCACTGCGTTCACCGACCCGCACGAAGCGCTGGCCGCCTTTCAGTCCAGCCCAAAAACCTTTGACCTAGTAGTAACCGACTACAACATGCCAGGCTACAGCGGCATCGATCTGCTGCGACAGCTCAAACGGATTCGCCCGGACATGCCGGTTGCGCTCGCCTCTGGCTATGTCACGCCGGAGTTGGAGCAAAGCGCCATCCGCGAGGGCGCCAATGCGCTGATCTACAAGCCCGACGATGTCAGCGAGTTTTGCGAGACCGTGCAACGGCTGATTGTGGGCAACGATGACCTTTAGGGCACCGGCTCTGGACCCTTCCATTTGCCTGGTCTATGCCGATGACGCCATCATCGTGCTGGACAAGCCATCCGGACTGCTGTCTGTGCCCGGACGAGGCGCAGACAAGCAGGACTGCCTGAGCGCCCGGGTACAGGCTGAGTACGCCGACGCGATGGTGGTCCACCGCCTGGACATGGCGACATCGGGTCTGATCGTGATGGCGCGCGGTGCCTTGGTGCAGCGCACTCTCAGCGAAGCGTTTGCCAACCGGCTTGTAGCCAAACGCTATCAAGCGGTGGTACATGGCGAAGTGACGACGCTAGTCAATGAATGGCGGGTCATTGATCTCCCCATCGGCGTGGACTGGCCGAATCGGCCTCGGCGCGTGGTTGATCAGTTGAACGGTAAGGCCAGCATTACCCGCTTGCAAGCTAACGATTTTGACGCGACTCAACGGGTCAGCCATGTAACGCTGGAACCACAGACCGGCCGCACCCATCAGTTACGGGTTCACATGCAGGCTATTGGCCACCCTATTCTGGGCGACGCGCTGTATGCCCCCGCAGCAATTGCAGCACGGTCCCCCCGTTTGCTGCTGCACGCCAGCGAACTTGGCTTTGCCCATCCACTAACCGGAGTCCCCATGCAATTCAGCCTTCAGCGCCTAAAATACCCAGGTGATCACCATACAAAACGCTGACCTCCATTGCCACTCCACGGTGTCAGACGGAACGCTTTCGCCTGAAGCACTGGCCCAGCGCGCCCGCGCCAATGGCGTGGAATTGTGGGCTTTAACCGACCACGACGAGATCGGGGGCCAGCACCGCGCTGCCGCTGCGGCCAAGGCCCAAGGTATGCGCTACCTGACCGGAACCGAAATTTCTGTGACCTTTATCGGCCACACCGTGCACATTGTGGGCTTGGGATTTGACGCCGATGACCCGACCCTGCTAAGCGGTCTGCGCCAAACACGTGGCGGGCGCGAGGAGCGTGCCATGGAAATGTCGGAGGGCCTGGCCAAAGTTGGCATCAAAGGCGCCTATGAAGGTGCTCTCAAGTTCGTTGGCAACCCGGAACTCATTTCTCGCACCCACTTCGCGCGCTTCTTGGTGGAGAGCGGCGTTTGCCGCGAAACCAATGAAGTGTTTCGCAAATACCTGACCGAGGGTAAACCTGGCTTTGTGCCGCACCGTTGGGCCTCACTCAAGGACGCCGTGTCCTGGATCACCGGCGCGGGCGGCATGGCGGTCATTGCACACCCGGCACGCTACAAGTTCACGCCCAATGAAGAATTTGCGCTGTTTACCGAGTTCAAGGCGTTGGGCGGCCAGGGCGTTGAAGTCGTTACCGGTAGTCACACCGCGGCCGAGTACGCCATTTACGCTGAAGCAGCACGAGAATTCGGGCTGGCGGCTTCGCGGGGCAGCGATTTTCACAGCCCCGATGAGAGCCATACCGAACTGGGCACCCTGCCCTTTTTACCCGCCAACTTGACCTCCGTTTGGGAACGGCTGGCCTCGCGCATTCAATAGATTCCCGGCATGGCCCAATATTTCGAAGTTCACCCCGACAACCCGCAACCCCGCCTTCTCAAGCAAGCAGTGGCATTGCTTGAAAAAGGTGGCGTTCTGGCGGTACCAACCGACTCCAGCTACGCCCTGGTTTGCCACCTGGACGACAAGGCCGCCGTGGACAACCTGCGGCGCATTCGCGGTGTCGACGACAAGCACCACCTGACCCTGCTGTGCCGCGACCTGAGCGAACTGGCCAGCTACGCGCGGGTCGATAACGCCCAGTACCGCTTGCTCAAATCCGCCACGCCGGGGCCATACACCTTCATTCTGGAAGCCAGCAAGGAAGTACCGCGACGGGTCAGCCACCCGTCCCGCAAGACCATAGGCCTGCGCGTACCGGAACATACTACCTTGCAGGCCCTGCTGGCGTTGCACGAGGGAGCGTTGCTGGCAACCACGCTGATAGCGCCAGGCGATACGCATCCGATGAATGACGCGAGCGCCATACGCGACCGCTTCGAAAAACTGATTGCTGGCGTGATTGATGCCGGGGCCTGCGCGCAGGAGCCCACAACCGTTATCGACCTGACCGATTCCGAGCCGCAAATCATCCGCCAGGGCCGAGGCGATCTGGCCCGTTTGGGTCTGTAAAGAAACCTGGAACCTTCATTCTGTGGACATTGCAAACCTGATTCAAACCGTCGCCCTCTATGCGTTGCCGGTACTCTTTGCCATCACCGTGCATGAAGCAGCGCACGGCTATGCCGCGCGGCATTTTGGTGACAACACCGCCTGGATGCTGGGACGGGTCACGCTCAACCCGATGAAGCACATCGATCCCATGGGCACCGTTGTAATGCCTCTGGTGTTGTATTTCGTTACGTCTGGGGCCTTTCTCTTTGGCTATGCCAAACCGGTACCGGTTCGCTTTGGTAATTTGCGTAACCCTAAGAGAGACATGATTTGGGTTGCGTTGGCTGGGCCAGGGGCGAACCTGTCCATGGCCCTGATGTGGGGTATTATTTTTTATCTGTTGCTGGCTGTTGGCATGGAAGAAGCTTTCTTCTTGGGAATGTGCAAGGCTGGCTTGCAGATCAACATCAGTTTGTTCGTTTTCAACCTGTTTCCACTTCCGCCTCTTGACGGTGGCCGCATTCTGGTTGGTCTGCTGCCGATGAAACAAGCCATTGCCGTGTCGCGACTGGAGCCGTATGGTTTTTTCATCGTCATCGCACTGATCTATATGCAAATACTCAATACTTTTTGGATGCGACCACTCGTTGCGCTGACAAATTTTATTGTGACTACTGTGTTGTCGCCCCTTGCAATGCTTGTCTCCTAAGCTCTACCTCCCCCATTCAACACAATGAGTTTCACGCGCTTTCTCACCGGCATCACCACCTCTGGCACACCCCACCTAGGCAACTATGTCGGCTCCATTCGTCCGTCCGTTCGCGCCAGCCTTGCACCCGACGTGGAAAGTTATTACTTTCTGGCCGACTACCACGCGCTGATCAAGGTCGATGAGCCCGCTCGAATCCAACGCTCTACTCTGGAGATTGCTGCAAGTTGGCTGGCCGCTGGCCTGGACCCCGAGCGCGTTACTTTTTATCGCCAGTCCGACGTCCCAGAGATTCCCGAATTGACCTGGCTGCTGACTTGCGTCACCGGCAAAGGCGTGCTGAATCGTGCCCATGCCTACAAGGCCGCCGTGGACAAGAACACAGCAACCGAGCAGGACCCGGACATGGACGTCACTGCCGGGCTATTCATGTACCCGGTACTGATGGGCGCAGATATTTTGATGTTCAATGCGCACAAGGTACCCGTCGGGCGCGACCAGATCCAGCACATCGAGATGGCCCGCGACATGGCCAACAGCTTCAATCACCGCTACGGCGACCACTTTGTGCCCCCCCAAGCGGTGATCGAGGAGTCGGTAGCCACCTTACCGGGACTGGACGGCCGCAAAATGAGCAAGAGCTACGACAATACCATCCCGCTGTTTGCGCCACGCGAGCAGCTCAAAAAGTTGATTGCCGGCATCAAGACCGACTCACGAATCCCAGGTGAACCCAAAGACACTGAGGGCTCTGCCCTGTTCCAGATTTTCCAGGCCTTTGCCAGCGAAGATGAATCCCGGACGCTGCGCCAGTCTTATGCGGATGGCATTGCGTGGGGCGATGCCAAACAAGTGTTGTTCGAGCGCATTGACCGCGAAATTGCACCCATGCGCGAAACCTATCTGAGCCTGATCAACAACCCAGCCAAAATTGAAGCAATTTTGATGGCCGGAGCTGCGAAAGCCCGCAATCGTGCCACGCCTTTCATGACCGAACTGCGCCACGCCGTGGGCTTGCGCAGGCTCGGTGACATGGCAAGTACCGCACCGCAGAAAGTAGCAAAGTCCGCACTTCCAAGCTTCAAACAATACCGTGAAGCAGATGGGAAGTTCCGCTTCAAACTGGTGGACGCACAGGGCCAGTTGCTGCTGCAAAGCCTTGGTTTTTCATCGCCCAAAGAGGCTGGCCAGGCTATTGCCGAGTTGCAGCGCGATGGCGCCCTCGCGCTGACCCGCCTGGCTGCACAACTGGAACCCCTGGCAGTAGATGCCGATACTGTCGGCGCAGCACTTACCTTACTGGCAACGGGAACTTAACCGTGGCAACTTTTCTCCTACCCATGAACCCAACTTCCAAATCTTCCATGAACTCACGCACTTTTCTGATTTCAATCCTGCTGACTCTGACCGCACACGGCACTACCGCCATGGCAGCCGAAACTGAAACACTGGCCTCCGGCGTCACTATTGTGCACACCACCCGGGGGACGGGCGCAAATCCGACCGCAGCCGATATGGTGAAAGTGCACTACCGCGGAACCCTAGCCGATGGCAAGGAATTTGACAGTTCGTACAAGCGCAATGAACCGGCCGTGTTTCCGCTAAGCAAAGTCGTTCCGTGCTGGACCCAGGGCATGCAGAAAATTAAAGTCGGCGGCAAGGCAACCCTAACCTGCCCACCGGCCACCGCCTACGGTGACCGCGGCGCAGGCAGCGCGGTGCCACCCAACGCAACCCTGACTTTTGAGGTGGAGTTGCTCGCAATCGTTCGCTAATACAACCGCTCGGGGTTACGGGATCAATGCGATCCGTAGCTTGCGAGTCGGCGCACATCCAGAATGCGGATCTCCCGTCGGTCGATTTCAATCAGACCTTCTGACTCCAGTTGATGCAATACCCGCGAAAAATACTCGGGGGTGAGCGACAAACGTGACGCAATAGTCGCTTTGCTAACCGGAAATGAGACCGTTACGATGCCAAAGTCACCCTCGTGTTCCAGTTCAACATCGCGCAGCAAATAGCCAATCAGGCGCTGCATCCCACTGTGCAGGGTGTAGCCTTCCACATCCAGCAACAGCCGATGCAGCCAGTGCGAAATGCCCGAAAGCATATGCATCGAGAATCGCGGATCGCGTTCAATTTCACTAAACACTGCCTGCTTGCTCACCGTCATGATCAGGGTGTCGGTCAATGTCTGCGCGTTCAGCATATAGGGCTTTGGCAGGAACATCATTGCCTCCGCAAAACTGTGCCCCGGGCCAATCAATTCAATGATCTTTTCCACACCTGTAGCCGACGCAACAAACAGTTTTACCTGACCGGTGACGACAAAGTGAAATGACTCGCATTGTTCACCTGCCCTGAACACCATGCTGCCACGGGCAAACCGTCGCAATCGACAACCGCGTGCAATATTTTCACGCTCCGGAGTCGACAAGTTGCTGAACATTGGGAGCGTCCCGAGGTGCCGGGGCATATCGAACCGTTCGACGTGCGTTGGATTCATTTTCTTGCCTAAAGTTGACTTGGTTCAACTTTAGGCCTCAATTTGACGCTCTACTATTTTCAAAAGAAGTAGTAGCCAACCTCTTTAGAACTACCCACCAACAACACTTATAGTTCTAAAGAACTAGTCATCGTCACAATTGATTTGTATTTGATATATATCAATTTCAGCCTGAAATCGCTGTCGTCAGAAAAGACCAATTTCCGTCGCCAGGACCGCCGCATGAACCCGCGTGGTGACTTGCAACTTTCGCAGCACATTTTGAACATGCACCTTGACCGTGGTCTCTGCAATGCCCAAGTCGCGGCCTATTTCCTTGTTGCTCGAGCCGTGCGCAATACCCCGAAGGATTTCCCTTTCACGCGATGACAACGCCGAAAAAATTGATGAAGGGACTGCGGGTACCGAATCCTCTGGTGTGCTACCTACATAGGTCGCAACCATTTTGTGCGTCATCTCGGGGGCGATCACACTGTCACCTTGTACCGCCCGCTCTATGGCACTGATCAGGTCATCTCCCTCTATGGTTTTTAGTAAATAGCCCGCCGCACCGTTACGCAACGCGGCCATCAAATCTACTTCGTCTTCACTCACCGTCAACATCACGATGCGTGCGCGCGGAACAACCTGCTGCAATGCACGTAGTGCATCCACCCCACGCACGCCAGGCAAATGGTTGTCCAGCAAAATGACATCCGGTTGTAGTTCCTGCGCGCGTCGCTGTGCCTCCCCGGCGTCCGCCGCGTCACCCACTACTTGCACACACGCATCACGCGATAGCAGCGCGGTCAAGCCGCGCCGAAACAGGGTATGGTCATCTACCACCATCACGCGAATGGGGGGCTTCGAATTCGTGTCAGTCATGGGCACACCGTTGGGTTCAGTTGGAGAGGGCTTGGGTGCGCTCATTGTCGACCTGTTCGTGCGGGTTGTGACCCGCCAGCGTCAAACGCACGGAGCAACCCTTGCCAGGTGATGAGCTGACACTGAGCGTAGCCCCTATGCGCTGTGCACGCTCGGCCATGATTTGCAAGCCAACGTGCGTGTCGTCCCATGCAGCATCGTCCTTAATAAAACCGACTCCGTCATCGCCAACGACAAACACCCAGATCGGCTGTTGTTCCACATGCAACCACACCTGCGAAGCACTGGCGTGCTTGCGTACATTTGAGAGAGCCTCCTGAACGATGTGCAAAACCTGAATCTGAATATCAGGCGCCAACGGCACGGAATAGCCATTGATGACCAAAGCCGTGCCAAGACCCGTTTGAAGCTCAAATTTTCGCAGTGTCGTGGCCAGCGCCGACTCAATATCCTCAACACTGGCCCGCGTGCGAAAGTGCACCAGCAACTCACGCACATCGCCGTAGCACTCGCGCACGCCAGTATCAATTTCTTCCAGCACGCTCTGCATCACCGCCTGCTCGCCCGACCGCATCGCATCGCGCATCAACTGCACCTGAATTTTGAGAAATGCCAATGATTGCGCTATCGAATCATGCAACTCGCGGGACAAATGGTGGCGCTCCCCTGATATGGCAGCCTCACGCTCCACCGCGTTGAGGCGCAGATTCTCCATGGCGCCGGCCAGATGGCTATTCAGTGCCTCAAGCAGCGACCGCTCGGCAGAGCTCGGAGACACTGGGGCATTAAAAAAAAGACTCACCTCTCCCATCACACGCTCGTGGACCCGAATGGGAATATTGACAATGGTCTCAAAACCCGCTTTGACACAATGCTTGTGCGACTCCTGTGGCAACGACCGGATGGGAATCACAACCAACGCATTGTCTGGCACAGGCAAGCCACAGAAGCATTCACCAGCAACCAGACACTTTTCCTCATCCACCATCTCTCTCGGAAGTCCGCAAGAGGCCAGCATTAGGTACCGCCTCTGGGTCTGGTCCGACCAACGCAGGGCTACTCCATCAGCCTTGGCAATGGACATGATGCGCTTGGCAAAATCCTGCGCCAGGTCTTCGAGCGATGTGGCACGCGCAACCAGCGCCGTCACTTCGTAAAGCGATTCCAGCCGCTCGTGCTTATCCTCGAGCTCTGCCGTCTTCTCCGCCACCTTGCTGGCAAGGTTGCCATACAAGGATTGCAGATGGGCCGCCATCCCGTTGAAGCCCTCTGCCAGGGTCCCGAACTCGTCATTTCCCATGCGCTCCACCCGGAACCCAAAATCTCCGCCCTGAATTTTTCCGATGGCTTGCTTGAGCAGATTGACCGGCTCCAACACAAAAAGGTACCCTGCGACCAACAATGTCGCGGCACCCAGCAGCGCAACCATCAGCACCCCGATTTGCAACAAATGCAAGGTCGCTGTCCACCCGGCCATATTCGACTCGATGCTATTCACCAGTAAGTCAATATCGGCGGCGAAGGCAACCGTGTCAGGTGTCAGACGTTCCAGATTACCCGCCCTGTGCTCCAGCCAATTTGTACGAAACTGGCTCCAATCCCTTTCGACATCTGTAAAGCGCTGACGCACCGTGCTGTCCCACGGGACCTGCAACGGGCGCGCTGAATCACCATTACGCAATAGCGCCAGGCTTTGATTGAAATTGTCTACGTGCGCGGGCAACTCCTGCGCAACGGTACCCGTGGTGCTCGCTACCGTCAACGCAATTCGGTAGGCCTGCATACGCATTCGCCCAGCCTCGTTAACAGCGGCAGCACCACCGTTGAGTTGCCACGACACCCATAACGTGACGGCGGTCGATATCAACGCCAAGAGCAGAAATGGTGAAACGGCCAAGGTGAGTTTATTACTCAGGCTCAACCGCGATATTGGGACTGTCATGGGCCAAATCTTACTGCGCTGCAGGGCCCCGAAATCAGAGGGCAGTTCTAGGTCCTGGCTTGCCTCATTGCAGTGGCCCAAGAAAAGACGCTGTTGCCACTTACTTTCAGTGCCTGACTTTGAGGCGCTCGCATCCCGACACAATCCTTGCCATATTGGGTAATTACATAGTGCGTGCACATCACCTGCCTGTCCTGCCCCAGCATCGCTGGCGCACGCATGGCGCGAACCGTGCCCTGGGCTTCAAGTTTGGCAAGCCGGTTGCGGGTGGATATCTCGGGTGCGCTGACATCCCTGGCCACATCCTTGACCGCAATGGGCGCGGTTTGCGCGGACAGGTGGCGCAAAATCTCGAGCGACTCAGGCCACTGCTCGACTGGAGTATTTCGGTTGGAGTGTTTGTTCATACAGCCGCCTTTAGTTTGAGTTAACAAATAAAGGGCGACGCAACATCGAAATTTTGAAACAGGCTTCGATGGCAGCCCCGCTGGCAAATGACCTTGGTCATGTAGCCCGGAAGCTTTGCGTCCTTGACTTTCGTCAAGTTTGCCCTTGCCAGATTTGCTTTTTCAAGCCGCCTCGCTGGCTGCGAATGCTGGTGCGGAATTGACTTCACGCACTTGCTAACACGAATATTACATACGCCATTGCTTTTTTGCAAGCAATTGCATCATCCAATGTCGAAATATGCCGAGTTTGACTACACGTTTCAACGGTTCGGGGTAACAGCCAACTGCTATTTGGCGTGCCTCGTCAGTTCCAGACGCCCCAGTTCAAATCCCTGTGCCTTTAGCCGCACCAAAAGCGCGTCATAAGTTTGGGCATTAACGGTCGGTGTGCGTGAAAGCACCCATAAGTACTCTCGCGCAGGCTCACTCACAGCTACCAGTTGGTACCCGTCGTCAAGGTCGACGACCCAGTAGTTCCCCCACACAAACGGCAATAAAGACAACCACGAAGGTGCAAAACGCACCTGCAATTTCGCAGAGGTGGCGACACCTATCTGCCTGGCCTCACCAATGGCCTCGTCTATTTCGCCAGTTTCCTTTCGACATCTGTTGATGACCTGCACCGAGCCGTCTGCCTGAAGCTTGTATTCCGCCCGGGTCTCAGCCACGCACTTTTTTTGAAACCAGTTCGGATACTTGGCGACTTCATACCAAGTACCCATGTAGCGTGGAACATCCAGCGCCGCAATAGTGACAAGTGAACCAGATGACTGGGGCGCGCTGCCCTCAGGTGTCTGCGCAGTCGCGACTGACCACCCAATGCAGGCAACGAGCGCGATTACGGTGAATTTCATTGCACTCCCCCGAGGACTTGCTTTAGTTCTTCCGCATCAACCGTGCGCGCTGCGCCAAAACCGCAAACATGTCTGGCACTATCGACATTGATGGCAACGAATCTGAAGTCACCGAGCTCGGTCATGTGTTCAACGTCCCGATAACGTTCCAGGTAAGCGGCCTTACAAGCATTCCACTCAGCACTCCCCCGCTCCGGCACGCTGGCATTCCCCTGGAGGGTGACCCTTGGCAAATCGTGAACCGCATTTCCTGGCACTTCTGCCACCATCACAAGAACGGACACCTGGCTTCTAGCCTGCAGGTAACGCGTATGTGCTGCCAAGCCACTGACGTGGATAACCAGGCAACCCATCTCCCTCACAACTGCGAAAGGGACCATCGATACAAATGGAGTGCCGTCGTCTTGAGTAGTGCCCAGTGCCGCCACCCGATTGGTTGCGAGAAGGTTGCGCAGTTCACGCATGAGTCGAGGTTCGTGGGTCATAAATTCCGGATTGATGGCAGTTTTGCGGGCCGTTAAGTTGTTCCAACTTGGCTAAGGGGTAGTCATCTTTTTAAAGACATGCCAACGCAATTTCCTATTACCTGAGCCGGTGGATTTTCAGTCATAGCCTGTTAGTGTTTCGACTGTAGCCCCCATGAATATTGGGTAAGCAGCAATCTGTAGGTGTCCACCGAAAACTTACCAGTACAGTGCGCTTCTCAAAGTACCGACTGTCAACTGCCTCACTGCAACTGTGCGACCATCCTGAATCGCTCTTTCTCCAACATCTCTAAGTCTGTCGTGCCGTAGCCAATGTAGAACTTGGTCCCTGCAATCACGTTGGCATCGAGATGTTCAAAAAGTTCGACCAACTGGTCACTGTTGTCGGAAACACCCGACAAGTACTCCGCCAATGGAAAGGACGCCACTTGCC
>CAIYDK010000234.1 GCA_903924955.1 uncultured beta proteobacterium
ACCTATAAAAACCAGGTCAGAAACGTGATGGTGATCAAACATGTCACCCCCGACCTGGCACGCCTGATTGACTCACTGGTGGACACTGCACGCGACGCGCAGTTTGGGAAAATTCGGCAGTATCCCGCTTTGGCGGGCGATGACACGCCAACGGTGGGGGAAACTTATTCCAGCCCGGCCAAACAGGAGTACAGCCTGAACAACACCTGTGTCCAGGGCACCCCCGATCTCCCAAGCAGTGCATCGTGTGGAACCGCCTATGACGAAAAACAGGTTGCCACCATGACCATTTACTACTTGATGGACTGATCATGGGAGCGTTATCTGCACCCGAACTGGCGCTCGGGCAGTCCTTGCTGCGCCTGGGGCGGATAAACCGCTCCCAATTGCTGTATGCGCAGCACCGCCATGAGGTCTCGGGCGGCTCTTTCGCAGGTCAACTGGTACGTCTGGGGCTGGTGGGTGACCAGGACATGGGCGAGGTGGTGGCGCAATCGCGCGCACTGGCCTACCAGGCCGAGTTGCCGGCCGGGCAACCCGCGCCGGAGGCGCTGGCGCTGTGCCGGCGCGAGCTGTGCCAGTCGATGAATTTCTTGCCGCTGCAGCTTGAGGGCGGCCAACTGACAGTGTGGCTGGGCGAGGCCAACCCTGAAAAGGTGACGGAGTGGGTGCGCCGCCGCTTGGGCTTACGGCTGGTGTTGTTGCAGGGACCGTTTTCTGCGGTCATTCTGGCGATCGAAAAGGCCTACGCGCCGCAACGCAACAACCCGCGCGATGCGTTTGACCGCGAACGCCGCCGCCTGGAGCAAGACACCCAAGGCAGCCTGGGCACCGAGCCCATGCTGCATGCCATGATCACCCTGGCCGGGCGCGAGCGGGCCACCGACATTCACATCATTCCGGACGCGCAGTCGTTGCTGCTGGCGTTTCGCATTGACGGCGTGCTGTCGCCGATGGCGGCCATGCCGCGCTCGCTGGCGCGCCTGGTGGCGGCCATCAAGGTGGCGGCCGGCATGGACATTGCCGACAATTTGCGGCCGCAGGACGGTCGTTTTTCGTTTGAAGCAGCCGGCTTCATGCTGGACATTCGGGTCTCCACCGCCGTCACACCGCATGGCGAGAGCGTGGTGATGCGTCTGCTCTCGAAAGGCAACTTCATCAGTGGGCTGGAAGATCTGGGCTTCTACGCGGAGCATTTGCCAATGCTGCACCACCTGTTTACGCAGCCGTATGGCATTGCACTGATGACCGGCCCGACCGGGTCGGGCAAGACCACCACGCTGTACGCTGGGCTCAAGCCCCACGGCATGTCAGGCAAGAGCATTCTGACGGTGGAGGACCCAGTGGAGTACGACTTGCCTTCGGCCTGCCAGACGCAGGTCAACCGCAAGGCCGGGTACACCTTTGACTCGGCGATTCGGCACTTCCTGCGGCATGACCCCGACATCATGCTGATTGGCGAAATACGCGACAGCGAGACCGCGGAGGCCGCCATGCGCGCCTCCGAGACCGGCCACCTCGTGCTGTCCACGCTGCACGTGAACAACGTGTTCAGCGTGCCGGCGCGCCTGCAGTCGCTGGGGGTGAATGCGCTGAGCATTTCGGAGTCGCTGATCGGCATCGTGACGCAGCGCCTGATTCGCCGCGTGTGCCTGCACTGCCGCACCCCCGACGACAGCCCGCCAGACGCCCGCCCGGCGTCCCTGCGCAGCCGCCTGGGCGACCTTCCGGTGTACCGCGCAGTGGGCTGCCCCCACTGCCGCCAGACCGGCTACTTTGGCCGCCTGCCCGCCTACGAGATTTTGCTGGTGGACACGGCGGTGTCGCAGTGGATTGCGGCTGGGGCCGGGCGACACACATTGAAAGGCGTCCTGAGCGCGGAGAACCATGTTGGCATGCTGGACATTTGTGCCCGCCGCCTGCTGGAGGGCGACACTACCCTGGAGGAATTTCACCGGGTGTTTGGCGTGTTTGACGAGATGGCAGTGCGCTGACGGCCACACGTCTGCTACGTTGTCGATAGCTGTCTGCGCATATTCCACGGGGACTGGAGGCCTTTTTCATTCAGAATATCGATTTTCCAACGACCGACCATCGTTAGCTTTTCTCATCGCCAGAAACAACCGGACGGTCGCCAACCTTGGCTAGTACCCGATCAAACTTTTCTCGGCTGCTGAGGGTTGCACGCTGCTGGAAAAATGCTTCCGTATTCAGTGCGGATATTTTTTCGGCAACAGCGGTCACTATGAATTGATTCAAGGAGGCTGAATCTTGCGCCGCCAATTTCTTGGCATATTGGTGCAGTGAGTCGGGCAAACGCAAGGCAACTTGGCTCATGATGATTTCTCCACAAGTTTCAAAAAATCAGAAGGACAACAGGCCACAGGCCCAAGACGTACCGTGCCGACCAGCAGGTGCCGTTGCACGGGCGGATCAAAATCTCGCAAATTGAAAGTAACCAAATGCGTTGCTGCACCATTGATAGCGGCCTCAAGCACCATCTCATCATTTGGATCACGCAACTGGGGACGCCACAAAAAGTGGGATTGAACCGGCTCAACAACCCCGCAAAGTGCATTGAGCACGTCGTCAACATCCCGCGTCGACAGTTGATGCACTTTCACAATCGCAGGACGCTTTAGCACGGACTCATACTCCAGCCACAAAGCGGGTGATGCCAGCAGGTCAAAACACTTGTCCATCGCCATATTTAGCAATGCAAACGAAGCACCACGACGACTACTCAGCCCGGCAACTAGAACATTGGTATCAAGAACAGCGCGCAACATACTATTGCCGATGATATCATTTGAACATCGATCCAACTGGCACGACAGAGCCAGTTTGCTGGAAGCCTATCTAAAAACCCAAAAGACCGCCGCAGCCACCGTGGTGGGCGGCAGAGCCGCCAGCAGCAAGCCCATGGGGTGAACGACGCCCTCGTCAAAATGCTGGCGAAGTATGGCAATGCCGGCCGGGTTGGGGGCATTGGCGATGATGGTCAGCCCGCCGCCCGTGACCGCGCCGGCCACCAGCGCGTATTTGAAGCTGGCGCTCAACCCTTCGACCAGCGAACCCAGATACGTCAGCGCCGCGTTGTCGGTAAAGGCGGTCAGCGCAATGGCGCCCACACAGACCAGGTCGCTGCTCATGCGCATCAACAAGGGTTGTAGCCACCACTGCTGCTGTCCGCCCAGCACCACCAGCCCC
>CAIYDK010000235.1 GCA_903924955.1 uncultured beta proteobacterium
AAGGTCCAGCAGGCCGAGTCAGAGCGATACTCCAACTGGCTTGTTTACAGTCTGTTGGGGCTCTGGATGGCCAGTTTGGTGGCATTAGTGTGGTTCTGGCGGCGCCCCCCCACAGAGAGTGCATCCGACTGGCTGGATGGACACGACGCGCAAGATAGTCGATTGGCAGAATTGGTACAAAGTCCGTTAGTTGATCAGTCCAGTCCTGTTGCAAGTGCCGATGTTGCAGGCGGTGATGCGGCCCTCATTGCACCGGTGGTCGTGCCCGGGCCAGCGCCCGTGCCGCTGACGGAGGTTGATCTGGATTTGGGTCTGATGGAGCCGGTTGGCAATGACCCATTTCGCGCACCCACGCCACACAGCCGTGGTACGTCAGTGGGCGCTGTCATCAGTCGCGATTTTTCCCCCAGCCTGTCTCCTGGCATACGTACTTTTGACTCAGAAGAGTTGATGGATGCGCGCGAACAGGCTGGATTTTTTGTGTCTTTGGGGCAGCACGATAAAGCGATTGATATTTTGACCACACGCATCGCGCAATGTGGCGAGTCCAGTCCCCTGGTCTGCCTGGACCTGCTGAAAATTTATCACGCCTTGGGTCGGGAAGATGAATTTGAATTCATGCGCACCGAATTCAACCACTGGTTTGCCGGGTACGTTCCCGAGTTTTCGGCGTTTGGGGGCGAGGGACGTGCCTTGGACGAGTACCCTCAAATCATGGAGCAAATTGCCGCCCATTGGCCAACCCCGGCGGTTTTGGAATACATCGAGGCTTGTATGTACCACCACGCCGGTGAGAGCGACGGAGTTGTTTTTGATTTGCAGGCCTACCTTGATCTGCTGTTTTTGCATGGCGTGGCCAAGCATATGGTCCGCCAGTCCGAAAATTCAGATGGTGGGTTTACGTCTGAGGCCTTGCGTGTCCCGGCCCGCGTAAACGCGGAATTCATGGGCGACGCATCCCATTTGAACGGCGGTATAGAACTAGCCCACCGGGCAGGTGCCTACGTTCGAGGGGCACAATTCGGTGTGATGAAATACCCGCCGACAACGCCGTCTTTACAGAGTGAGGTCGTGCAGCAAGCGCAAACAGTTTCTGACCTTGACCGGAGTCACACGGATCTTAATTTCCTGGGTTTGCGTTGAACCCTTGTGCGATTGGTCCGGTCTGTCCATAGGGAATGTCGGGACGAAAACATTCTCGCAATGTCGTCGAGAAGACATTTGTCTGTCTATCAGAAGGTTAGCATGGTGGTCTCCCATTCGCTCAGGAAGTCGTATGTCCCGCAAGCCCGTTTCGCAGTTCACATCGGTCGCGTCAGCGGCTGTAAGTCATCACTGCGGGGGGCCTACGCGTCGGCAAATGATAGGCGCGATTGCTGCTTTGCCTCTGGCTTGCAGTTTGTCGGCCCGAGCTGATGATGCGGCCCCCATCAAACTTGCCCAATCCCTTGCGCTGACCGGTCCGCTGGGTGAATTGGGCCAGGCCTTGCATCAGGGTGCGCAGGCCTGTTTTGCGGCCATTAACTCCAAGGGGGGTGTCAATGGACGGTTGATTGAACTGACCGCAGCCGATGATGGCTACGACGTCAAGCGGGCGATGGCCAACGTGAGCGGGTTCATCGAAGACCGCAGCAATTTCGCCCTTTTTAACTGCTTCGGGACACCCATGGTCGAAGCCATGCTGCCCCAGGTCATTGAAACGGGGATACCGTTTCTCGCACCATTTTCAGGCGCCTTGTCCGTGCGCCCGAAAAACATTCGCAACATATTCAACATCCGCGCCAGCTATGCCGAAGAGGCCGACCAGCTGGTGCAGCACCTGGCGACGTTAGGCGTCAAGCGTCTGGGCATCGTTTACCAGAACAACTCGTTTGGCAAGGAAGTTTTCAATGCCACCCAGGCGGCCATGTCCCGGCACAAAATGGATGCCACTGCCGTTGCGACCGTCGAGAACAACTCTTCCGACGCCGCTGCTGCTGCTAACAAAATTGCCCTATCCGAACCCGAAGCCGTGCTGGTTGGACTGGCGGGCAAACCCACCATCGACTTTGCGCACGCCGTGCGCCTGGAGCGCAGGGGCATGCCGATGTATGCGCTGTCCATCATGGGTGCCGCAGCCACCGTCAAGGCCATGGGTGCCGACGCCATAGGCATGACTGTTTCGCAAATTGTTCCCCTGCCCGGCAATATGTCACGGCCCGTGGTGCGGGATTTTCAAATGGCTTGGAAGGCCGCCAAAGTTGCGGCCGAGCCATCGCATTTGGCGCTGGAGGGTTACATCAACGCCCGCGTGTTTGTGGAGGGCTTGCGCCGCGCGGGTAAGAATCCCACGCGCAGCAATTTCATCGATAGCATGTGGAGCCTGAAACACTTTGATCTGGGCGGCTTTGCGGTGAGCTTCAACGAAGATGGACTGAACGGCTCGCATTTCGTGGAGCTGACACTGGTGGCGCGGGATGGGCGGTTTATTCGTTGAGCGCCGAATGGGTCTGTCCGGAATACCTACGCAGCCGCGTCAAGCGCCACGCGGCCAGCGCGACGATCGCGGCCAGCGTCAACCCGGAGACCTGGATGGCCGAAACGACGCCCACCGCATTCACCAATGCACCCGCCGCCACGCCAGACAGAGCGGGCACCACCTGCGAGGTGATGGAGTACATGCTCATGACACGCCCACGCATCGCCACCGGAGCCTGCGCCTGAATGCCCGACACCACCAGGCTGATGACCATGCCCCCGGCAATGCCCACGCAGGCAAGACCTGTGGCAGAGAGTGCGACGCCGCCAATCTGACTGAGTGACGCGAACACCAGACAGCCGGCGATGATGCCTCCAAACATGAGGCGTCCGTGGTGGACGCGCTTGGCCAACGCCAACGCGGTCACCCCGCCGACGATGAGCGACAAAGCCAGCAGGCCCAGGTATGCGCCGCGCTGCAATTCGCTCAATTGCAAGATGTCTCGTGCCAGTTTGGGCAGCAGGATTTGTAGCGGCCCGGTCATGGCGTAGCCCAGCACGGCGGCTAGCATCAATTGTTTGAGCAGCGGATCGGCAACGACGACGCGAAAGCCCTCGCCAATGTCGGCTAGAACTGAATTTCCGCTGGGCGTGGCGTTAGCATGTGTGCGCAAGTTGGCAATCAGGATGGAAGCCAGCACAAAGCCGGTCGCTGCCAGTGCAATGACAGTGCCCCAGCCGGAACGACTGCGCACCACGCCGATCAACAGCGGGGCCAGACCAAAGCCGACCAGAACCTGCAGGTTGAAGATGATGGTGGCGGGGCGCAACTCGTCTGGGCGTGCCATTTGTGCGAGCGTGGTCAGGCGAGCGGGGCCAACAAATGACCAAGCCAGTCCGCCCAGGAAGGCGCCAATTAACACCCAGGCCACCCGGGTCTCGGTACTCGCACCTGACTGAGCCCACCACAGGCAGGCCAGGCCCGCCAGGAACAGCGCCTGTGCCGCATGGATTACGCGGTGGGGTGGCATGCGGTCACACACCACGCCGGCGAACCACCCAAACACGATGGAGCTGCCGAATGCCAGACCAAAGCCAATGCCCGACAGCAAATCCGAGCCAACAGCCTCCTGCAGGTACAGGATAACGGTGTAGTTGAACATGTGGCCTGCGGTGAATGCCAGCAAGCACGACACAAAGAACGCCCCCAGACGGCGCATCATCGTGCGACGCCAGCGGGGTTGAGCTGGATGAGTGTGGGCTGAAAGTCTTCGATGTGCCAGGAGGGAAAGCTGGCGCTGGAGAGCAATACGCGGCCGTCCTCGGTGAACTCCACGTCACGCGTGAAGGTGGCCTTGCGCGGCAACGGAAAGTGCGTCCATTGGCTTGAAGCAATGTCCAGGCGGTGCACCGCGTCGGAGTTGGTTCCTGTTACCCACACTTGGTGGCGCTTGCGGTCCACGTTGAGGGCATAGGGTGTGTCGCTGCCCACCGGCTGCACCGGCAAGTTGAATGCGGTGAACTTGGCCTTGGCTGGCTCATAGCGCAGGATGGCGGACTCATTGAACATCACGATCCACAGGTTCCCATCGCGGTCCGCGCGCAGGCGGCGCGGGGCTTTGAGCGGTGTAGCAATCATCGTGATCGTGCCGGTTGCGGGATCCAGCGATGCGATCTCATTGGTGTGCAGGCGCGCAACCCAGACCATGCCGTCGGGCGTCACCTCGATGCCATAGGGCAGGGGCACACCGGTAGAGTTATGGTCGATCTTCACCCAGTTGGTTACCGGAATGCCCCAACCAATCAGCTTGAAGAAGAACGGTGTCAGTTTGACGGTCATCTTCTCCATGAACGATCGAAACGGCAGGTCGTAGGTGGTGAACTTGCCACTGGCGCGGTCCAGCATGCCAATCTGGTTGGAGAGGGCCAGCGTGAACCAGACGCGGTTCTTGGCGTCCATGCGCACGGTATGCGGGTAGAAACCGGTGCCGATTTCGTGATTGATAAATTGCTTGGTTTTAGGGTCGAACTCGATCAGGCGGCGCTGGTACGAGGGCGTGATGAAGATGTGACCATCAGTGGGTGCCTCCACCAGCGAGTGGATGCCCTGATAGGTCTCGTGCTTGGGAAAATCGCGCAAGCGCCCGGCCAGCAAGCCACCCAGGTTGTCACCTGGTTGCGGTGGCACCCGATACACGGTGTAGGTACCCGTAGCGGTGTTGATCTCGTACAACCGATCTTGCAGGTTGTCGCCCACATAGACCAATCCGTTGCTGTGCTGCACAAAGTCGTGCATCTGAGAAAAGCGGTCGCCGATGGGCAGTTCTGCAATAGTGGCCTTTGTCAACTCGGGAACCCAGGGAGTGCCGGCGGGCACCTTTTCGGGGTGTGCATTGACGTCCCTCCAATGGGCCTCCAGCAGTGCCGGTAATTCCTTTTGGGCCTCGGTGGATAGACGCGCGCCGTAACGCACCATGCGCTGTATGGTGCTGTTCCACTCTTCGGCACTGCGTTCGCGCCGCAAGAAACTTGAGCCCTGTTGGTGGCAAAAACCGCACTGCGCCAAAAACTCTTTGCGCAAGTCATCGCGTCCGGCCAGCAGGGTAGACGTCCAGGCGTTCGAGGGGCGTTGCTCGGCCAGGGCTTTGGGGTCCATCTCGGTCACCATGTGCCAGGAAGCTGGTTTGGCCAAATCCGTCGGGCTAATCAGTGCATCCTTAAAGCCAGGTTTGCGCAGGCGAACCTGGTAGTCGCCCGGTGCATCGGGCAGGCGCACGCGGCCCTGCGCATCACTGAAGCGGGTGTGCTCGAACGTACCCTGCTGCAGTTTGCCGGAAGTGGCGTAGCCGTTGTCGGAGTCGTCTATCTTGCCGGGTTGCGTGGCGCTGCGCGTCACCATGACCAGGGGCAGGGGTTTGCCATCCGGACCGCTGACGGTAAAGTCGGCGGCCTGTGAAGTGGACCACAGCATGCCCAGCAAAAGCGTGCAAATTACAAAGTTCTTTTTCATGTTGTCGTCACTCGGGTCAGGGTGTTGTATCGGGGAAAATTTCTGCGCGCAGGCGCCGCTTCATGATGGCCGCATAACGCGTGGGCCACAGGCGCGACAGCCACCATGCCGCCTTGGCGGTAAAGCTGAACAGCAGCAATGTGCGTCGCTGTTGTGCTGCCTGAAAAATAGCATCAGCCACTTCAACCGGTTGCGTGGCTTGACCGGTTGTTTTCCGTGAATGTGTGGCAGGTTGGCCATCAGCGCCCAATGCTGCACGATCAATGCCGGTGTCGATAAAGGACGGGCATACGATCAGCACGTCCACGCCATCGTCCTGCACTTCCGTGCGCAGGCTTTCAAAGAAGCCGTGCAGCGCATGTTTGCTGGCCGCATAGCCGGTTCGACCAATCAGTGGCGAAAACCCCGCCACGCTGGATATGGCTATCACCATGCCGTGGCGCTTGCGCAGGCTGGCAATGGCTGCATGCGTGCAGTGCACGGCGCCAAAAAAGTTGACATCCATGACGCGATGCAGCACTTCCACTTGCGTGTCTGCAAAGGCACTGCGGTGTGCAATGCCCGCGTTGTTGATCAGCACATCCACGCCGCCAAAACGCGCAATGGCCTGTGTGACGGCTGCTTCGCAAGACGGCAGACTGGTCACATCGCATGTCGCCGTCAGGAGTGAGCGCGATTGGCTGGGGTGGTTAGCGGCGATGGACTGTTGCATTGCATCCAGGCCTCTGGCGTCCCGGTCCAGTGCCATCACGTTTGCACCTGCCTGCAAAAATACCTGTACCAGTGCCTTCCCCAGACCACCGGCGGCGCCCGTGATAAGCACACATTGGCCCGTGAAGTTGCGGCTTCTCATTTTTCAGCAGCAGCTTGCTTCTCACGTGCGGCGCGGTAAATCTCGAACACCTGGGCCGAGGTATAGGTCGGCGTGTAGCCAAACACCGTTTTGAGCCGTGCGTTGAGCAGCACCGGGCGGTAGCGCAAAAAATCGAGTTGTTCTGGACCATATTGCGTCAAACCCAACGGCTTGAGAACGCGCAGTGCGGTCTGCACAAGCCACGCCGGAAAACTGCGTGTGACTTTGCCCAGCCGCTGAGCAATCTCGTGAATGGTGAGTGCGCCATCGCCCGCCACGTTGTAAATGCCGGCGGGCCCATCGGAGATCGCACGCAGGATGATGCCCACCACGTCCTGATCCCAAATAAAGACGAACGGACTGTCCGAACCCTGTATCGCCAGCAGACGTGGCTTTTCGAACATGTCGGTAATCTGGTTGCGTACCGTGGGGCCGAGGATGGTGCCGATACGCAAAACCACTTGTTCCAGTGCCGGATGGTTTTTGCGGTACACCGCCAGCATTTCCTCGACCAAGCGCTTGTGGTGCGAGTAGGCAAACACCTCGTTGCCGCGCACGGGCATGTCTTCAGTAAGCCAGGGCGCGTTGTCGATGTGGTAGCCGTATGCAGCACCGCTGCTTGACACCACGATGCGCTCTACCCCGTGCTGCACGCAAGCCTCCAGCAACTTGCGTGTGCCATTCACGTCGACGTCGTACTCGAAGGCGCGCGTCTGGGCCTTGCCCGAGGGCATGATGGCTGCCAGATGCACCACCACGTCGATGCGGTGGTGCGCCAGGGCTTCGGCCAGTTGCGGGGATCGAATGTCGCACGCCAGATAGTCCACGTTTGGCAGGCGCACGGCGGGTTCCCGCAAGTCGTGAGAGACGATCACCTCCGGGCGTTCGCCATCGGGCAGCGCAGCCAGTCGCGCAATTACCTGACTTCCCAGGTAACCACCACCACCGGTGACAAGTATGCGGTGCACGGTATTGTTCATTTCGCGGCTCCGGACCAGGGTGCCAGCGGTAATGGTGGGCGGCTCTTCCAGAAGGTGGCCAACGTCAGACCCGCCACGATGTGCCAGATGCCCCACCACGCCGTCACGATAGCCATACCGCCCAGGCCGCCAAAGAAATTGAAGATCAGGATCAGGCCCAGGCCTGAGTTTTGAATGCCCATTTCAAAGGTGATGGCACGGCGGTCCCGCTCGGGCAAACCAATCAGGGTCGACAGGCCATAACCCGTGGACAGCGCCATCAGGTTGTGGATGAATACGACGCCAACGACCAGTTGCACATAGTTGAGGAAATGCTGCAGGTTGGCCGCCAGTGCTCCACCAATGAAACCCAGCAAAATGATGAAGGACAAAATCTTCATCGGCTTTTCAACCTTTTTGGCAAACCCCGGAAACTGTTTGGCCACCCACATACCCACCACCAGTGGCACGCCCAGCAGCATCACGATCACTTCGAGCATTTCCCATGGGCTCATGGCCACTTCCTTCATCAACCCGGCAGTGATGGGATGCAGATTACCCCAGAAGGCAAAGTTCAGCGGCGTCATAAAAAGGGCCACCACCGTGGATAGCGCGCTCACACTAACCGACAGAGCGGTGTTGCCCTTGGAGTGGTGCACCAGAAAGTTGGAGATATGTCCGGCCGGGCAGGCAGAAACCAGAATCATGCCCAGTGCGATGCTGGGCTCAGGCTTGAGAATCCAGATCAACCCGTAGGTCATGGCCGGGAACAGTACATGATGACCCAGTAACCCCAGCGCCAGCGCCTTGGGCGTGCGAAGAGCGGTTTTGAAGTCTTCGATGCGCAATTCAAGCGCAACACCAAACATGACCAGGCCCAATACGGCATTGAGCAGGGTTAGCGTTTGCGGATTGAAGCTCAGGTGTACCTGATCAATAGGTGCCATGGTTTGTGTCCTCATTTTGGAGGTCTGGGCCGTTTTGTCTGCTGAAAGTCAGGCCCATCCTCGGTTGTGTCGCAACTTTAAGGCATGGGTGCGCGGCTGTCTCGGGCAATGCGGGACATCGGGGCGGCAATTCGGGACACCCGATGTTGAAACTGGGGGCTTCCCATTGTGCCGTTTGTGAGGCAAAGTGGCGACTGTTCTGTTGTTCTACTTTCAAAGGCCTACGATGTACATACCAGCTCACTTTGCTGAAACCCGACCTGAAGAATTGCATCGCATCATGCGCGAGTACCCACTGGGGATGCTGGTAAGCCACGGCAATGCCAGATTGGACGCCGACCATATTCCACTGGAATTTGATGGCAGTGTGGGGGAGCACGGCACGCTCATAGGGCATGTGGCCCGCGCCAATACGCTTTGGCAGCGTTGCCCAACGGGCACACCGGTGATGGTCGTGTTTCGCGGTGCAGAAGCCTACATCTCACCGAACTGGTATCCCAGCAAGCATGAGACGCACGCCCAGGTTCCGACCTGGAACTACGAAGTGGTGCATGCGCACGGCACGATCACTGTGCATGATGACGAGCGCTATGTGCGACGCGTTGTTGCACTGTTGACACGACGACACGAGGCGACCGAGCCCAGGCCCTGGAAGATGGGGGATTCCGAACCGGAGTACATCAACAACATGCTGCGCAATATTGTGGGTATCGAAATTGCCATCACGTCGCTGGAGGGGAAGGTCAAGCTCAGCCAGAACAAGGAGGTGCGAGACCGGCTCAACGCCGCCGACACTCTGGATGCGCGGGGGCACAACGCAATCGCGCGCGCCATGCGCCAGGCTGCGTGAGGGGCAACGGGTAAGATGGATGCATTGCTTGCCACCGAGGTATCAAATGCACATTGGAATACTTGAAGACGATCCCGACCAGCGCGTTTTGCTTGAATTGTGGGTTACCAGTGGTCAACATACCTGCCATGGTTTTGGTACGGCGGCAGAATTCATTGAAGGCGCTAAAAAGGAACGCTTCGATTTGATGCTGATCGACTGGATGCTGCCAGACGGCACCGGGGCGGACGTGCTGCAGTGGGTCCGGCAAAGCTTGGGCTGGGACATACCGGTTGTCGTGGTTACTGCCAGAGATGATGAGGCGACCGTCGTTACCGCTTTAAAAATGGGCGCTGACGACTTTGTGGTGAAGCCGCCCAAACCCATGGAATTGCTGGCGCGGTTTGAAAACGTTGCCAGACGGGTCAAGCCCGGAGGCCTGCCCGTACTTCGCTTGGGCTGTTTTGAAGTCGACGTTCAACAGCACCGTCTGTCACTCGACGGCAATGCCATTACGTTGACACAAAAAGAGTTTGACTTGTCGGTCTACCTGTTTCAAAGCCCGGGCAAACTTCTGTCGCGAGACCATTTGTTGAACAAAATCTGGGGCATCAACACCGATGTTGACACCCGAACCGTGGACACCCACATCAGCCGTTTACGCAAAAAATTGCAACTTGACGGCAGCAAGGGCTGGAAGCTGACCCCCATCTATGGCTACGGTTACCGGTTTGACAGGGTCGACCTATGAAGGTCACGGTACTTTATGCTGGCCTTGCCACGCCCCATGCGGGTTGGGTTGCGATTGATGAGCTGGCCGAGTTGCTGGCACGGTATTTCGAGGCAGAGGTGCTGTCGCCCAAGCCGGCACCGGGGCCATGGCTGAATCGGATTTTGCATCCGCACCAATCCCATTTTGAGCCGCTGGATACCGCCGGTGGCGACGTTTTGATGGTGGTGGCGCGCGGGCCGGGGGACCTGGCCATGGTGAACGCGATCGCGGACTGCCGAAAAAAATTCAAAAAAATGGTGGGTTTTGTTACTGACTCGTATTTTCAAGCCGGTTTTGTCATGGAAACAGCGCTATTTGATGCCATCACCGTGACCGCCCACGAGGATGTGGATTTTCCGAAGTCGCGTTATGGCGTTGCCGTGCATCAGGTCTACCAGGGCGCTGATTGCCTGACCTGGGTGCCGCGTCAGCATAAGGACAGGGAAATTGATGTGATGGGTTTTGGCCGCACCCCGCCCAGCTACCAAGCCTGTTTTTCACAGCGCTTCCACGTTGCGGATTCGCCTTGTTTGTACCTGCATTCGCCATTGGGCAATCTGGCGGGCCCCAACGTGCATCTGGAGCGCGGGATGTTGTTCAAGCTGCTGCACCGCACCCGCATCTCGCTTGCCTTTCATCTGTACGTGGAGCCGCAGGGGGGGCGTCCACGCTCCATGATGGTGACCAGCCGGTGGCTGGAGTCGCTGCTGTCGGGCTGCATTGTGGCGGGCCGGCGTCCGGTGTCGCGCATGGCGGATGAGATGCTGTTTTGGCCTGGTGCCACGCTCGAGCTATCCGAGGACCCGCACGCCGCCGCAGATGAATTGGTCACCCTGTTGTCGCGCAATGACGAGATGGAGCAGCAGCGGCGTTCCAATATTTTTCACAGCGTGGGTCACCATGACTGGCGCTATCGAATCATCGACCTGTGCAGCAAGTTCAATCTGCCAGTACCGCAGGCTTTGAACGACGACCTGTTGCGTCTAAAGGTAATCGCCGACCTGTACAAACCCCAGTGATTTCACACTCTGGCCATGGTTTTTAGGCATTCAACCGTAGCATAGGCTCTACACAAACCAATAGGTTGACCTGTGCCTACAAATACCAAACGCAGAATTTTAGCGATCGACGACACCCCTCTCAACCTGGTGGCGCTCGGTGGGTCACTGGAATCTGAGTTTGATTTGCAAATTGCCACGTCGGGCGAATCCGGAATTGCGTTGGCCACCGAAAATGCGCCCGACCTCATTCTGCTCGACGTGATGATGCCCGATGTGGATGGATTCGAGACTTGCCGTCGACTCAAGGCTGATCCAGCGCTTCGACAAATTCCAGTGATATTTTTGACCGCGCTGAATGATACGGAGTCCGAAAGTACTGGGCTGACTCTGGGGGCTGCGGACTACATCACCAAGCCCATCAATGTAACGACTGCCAAGCACAGAATTCGCAATTTGATAGAGCG
>CAIYDK010000236.1 GCA_903924955.1 uncultured beta proteobacterium
ACCTGCAGGCTCAAGCCATTGATGAGCGCGGCACAAAATGCGTCCTCCCCTCCAGAAGACTGGGACGTTTTGTTGTTCGTCATTTGATCGGCACGCCTGATGGCGTTCTGGTTGACGATCAGTGTCAGGCGGGGGCGGCCAGGAGGTTGTGTCTGTTTCATATGGACTCCAAAGTTTGCTGATCCCTGCGGATCCGGGGTATTCGACGACTCGGTTGTGCGCGCTGCGCTGTTTTGGGCAAAGCTCCGCCCTGACCCCGATCCGATTCATTCGGTCATAGGGGTTTGATAGGGGAGGCGATGTGTCTGGGCTAAGCGGCGGTATCGAAGGATGAGTCGTTGCTCTTCCACGAATTCGCCATGTCAACCCAACTTATGGGCGGCGGTTGGGATTCAGGCTTCATGCCATCTGCGTTGATGCTGACTGGCACGGCGCGCACTTCGCGAGCGTTGCCCACGACTTCGATTGGCGTTGGCAGAGCGACCTCTTCCTGTGCTGGCTGTGCTACCGGCACTTGTGCTGACAGCGAAGTCGGCTGCGTTGGCTGTACAGGCGTAGCTACAAAGGTATTGGTCAGCAAGCGATCCATGGCCGATCCATCATTGCGTGTCAGGTTAGGAACATAGCGGCTATACACTCTGAACAGCATTTCCGTGGTCGTGTGCCCCAGTTGCCGCGCAATCCATTCCGGTGCTTCTCCGGACGCAAGCCACAGCGTTGCTGCGGTGTGCCGCATCTGATATGCCTTGCGATGCTCCAACCCCAGATGCCGAAGCAATGGCGCCCAGACGCGATTGATGAAGTTCTTGTTGTCAATCGGATTGCCTGCCCGGTTGCAGAAAACGTATTCCGACAACTTGCCCGTAATCTCGTACTGCTCCTTGAGTGTGTCGTAGACGATCTGGCTCATCTGGATGTCGCGCATGCTGCCGTCCGTCTTGAGTTCGTCCTCTTCACCCAGAACAATAGATTCACGGACATAGATCAGGCGGCGCTCGAAGTCGACGTACTTCCACTTCAGTCCATTGACTTCTCCCGTGCGCATGGCGGTAAAGATGCGCGTTTTGATGTACGGACGGAAATCCACTCGCACCGTCGTAATCAGCAACTGCACTTCAGCCATCGTGAACGGCATCACCTCGCTGCGCTTCATGCGCAAAGGCTTGATGCTGCGGAACTGCGAGTTGTAGTTGAAGCGGTCCGCAGCCTCGTTCAGGATCTGGCGCAAGGGTTTCATGATGGCGTTGATGCGCCTTGCCGTCATGGTGACGTTCTTACCCCTGCCCTTGAGCTTGGACAGAGTCGCACGAAAAGCCAGCACATCGGCCTTGGTGACCATGCCAAGCTGCTTGTCACCGAAGTTCGGCAGAATGTACTTGTCGAGAGCACCACGCTGCGTAATCTTGTAACTGCGACGCCAAGTGACTTCAGACTCACCGAACCACTGGTTGGCGAACTCCCGAAAATTGGGAGTCTGCGCAATCACCGCTTGAACTGCCATCACCATCGGATTCAACTCCGCATTGACAGGAACCTCTTTGGCATCACGCTGCGGGAGCGGCTTGCCGAAGGTCTTTTCATAGTC
>CAIYDK010000237.1 GCA_903924955.1 uncultured beta proteobacterium
ACAAAAACCTGGCGACCCCACGGGGATTCGAACCCCGGTACCTACCGTGAAAGGGTAGTGTCCTAGGCCTCTAGACGATGGGGTCAAAACCTTGGACTAATCCGTTCTCGAAAACTTTGGTGGAGGTAAGCGGGATCGAACCGCTGACCTCTTGCATGCCATGCAAGCGCTCTCCCAGCTGAGCTATACCCCCTATTACTTCGCAGTAACCTGAAAAAGCCTTTACAGCATTCTCAATTTCCGAGCCTCAAATTATAGCGTCATATTTGACGCTTTACCAAGTCGTGCGATGACTTTTTCTCTTCCGCAGATTTCGAGGACCGAATCAAGCGACGGCGTCTGTGCCGTTCCCATAACGAGGACCCGCACCGGCATCGCCAGTTGGGGCATCTTCAAACCCTGGACGACAAGCACTTCCTTGATCATGGCGGCAATCGTAACTTTGTCCCAACTGCACACCGCCAGCTTTTCACCCAGCAAAGCAATGGCTGGGCGCACAGAGTCAGTCACATGTTGTGCTAATTCCGCAGCGTCCGGCAACACGTCGCCATAAAACTTGGCCGCCCACTGTGCCAGCGCAATCGTGGTGTCGCAACGATCCTTGAGCAAGGCACACAATTGAGGTAAGTGCACTTCCACAACGTGCGCCTCCAGTGTGATTCCCAGCTTGACCAGTTGCTGCGCGACCAGCGTTGCCAACCGCTTGTTGTCCGCCTGCTTGATGTACTGGGCGTTCACCCATAGGAGCTTGATCGGGTCCCACTGCGCAGGACTCTTGTTCAAATGCGTTCCATCGAACCAGGCCACCAATTGATCACGGCCGAACAACTCTTCATCACCATGACTCCAACCGAGGCGCGCCAGGTAGTTGAGCATGGCCTCAGGCAGGTATCCAGCCTCTTCATACGCGGTCACGCTCACAGCGCCCCGGCGCTTGGAGAGCTTTTGGCCATCGTCGCCCAGAATGATCGGGCAATGGCCAAACTGTGGCAGCGGTGCACCCAGCGCGTTGAAGATGTTGATTTGCCACGGCGTGTTGTTGATGTGCTCATCACCGCGGAACACGTGGCTGATCTGCATGTCCCAATCATCCACCACCACCGCAAAGTTGTAAGTCGGAATACCGTCCGTGCGCGCAATGATCAGATCATCAATTTCGCGGTTGCTGATGGTGATGGGGCCTTTAACCAGATCGTCCCAGGTGACGTCGCCATCTGGCGGATTGCAGAAGCGCACCACCGGCAGAACACCATCGGGAACCATTGGCAATGTCTTGCCCGTACCGGGACGCCATCGGCCGTCGTACAGCGTCTTTTCACCTTTGGCGCGCTTGGCTTCGCGCGTGGTCTCCAACTCTTCGGGCGTGCTGTAGCAATAGTAGGCCTTGCCTTGCGCAATCAAATGATCCAACACTTCCTTGTAACGATCCAGACGCTGCATCTGATAAATCGGGCCTTCGTCATAGTCCAGACCCAGCCAGCGCATTGACTCCAGAATCTGGTCCACCGAGTCCTGAGTGGAGCGGGCAACATCCGTGTCTTCGATGCGCAGTACGAACTCACCGCCAAAGTGGCGGGCATATGCCCATGAATACAAAGCGGTGCGGGCCGTTCCCAAGTGCAGGAAGCCCGTAGGGGATGGCGCGATGCGTGTGCGAATTTTTCGGGTCATTTCAGGGTATCCAGTCCGCGCGCGAGGTCGGTTTTCATGTCTTCAATGTGCTCCAGTCCAACGGCCACGCGAATCAGACCCTGGCCAATGCCGGCCGCCTGACGTTGGACCTCGGTCATGCGACCGTGCGAAGTACTGGCCGGGTGTGCCGCCATGGTCTTTGTGTCACCCAGGTTGGTGGCCAAGGACAGGACCCGCATGGAGTCCAGCACATGAAAAGCCCGCTTGCGCGCATCGTCAGGGTTACCGGACTTCACGGCAAAGGACAGAACCGCACCACCCAGCCCACCCTGTTGCGCCATCGCGAGCCTATGCTGGGGATGACTCTCAAGTCCCGGGTAAAAAACACGCTCGACCGCGCAATGGGTTTCCAGCCACTGCGCCAGCGCCAGCGCCTGTGCCGACTGGGCGCGCATTCTGATGCCAAGGGTTTCCAGACCCTTAAGCACAACCCAGGCATTGAAGGGCGCCAGGGTCATACCGCCACTCTTCAATACAGGCAGAAATTTCTCGACAACCAACTGTTGACTGGCACACAAGGCACCCGCCATGACACGACCCTGCCCATCCAGAAACTTGGTTCCCGAATGCATGATGATGTCAGCACCCATCTCTGTCGGTCGCTGCAAAGCGGGTGTGGCAAAGCAGTTGTCAACCGCCAGCAACGCACCCGCCATGCGTGCAATGTCAGCCAAGGCTGCAATGTCACACACTTCGGTGAGTGGATTTGTGGGTGTCTCTGCAAACAGCAATTTGGTATTGGGGCGAATTGCGTTTCGCCAAGCATCCACATTCGTTTGCGAGACAAAGCTGGACTGAACCCCGAACTTGGCCAGATCAGACCCAATCAGCTTGATCGTGGAACCAAACATCGACTGCGAGCAAACCACATGGTCACCGGACTGCAGCAGGCCCATGCACATCATCAGGATTGCCGACATGCCAGACGCCGTGGAAATAGCGGCCTGCGTGCCTTCCATGCTCGCCAAACGCTGTTCGAAACTACTCACCGTTGGATTGCCATAGCGCCCGTAGGTATAACCATCCTCGTCCCCTGCAAAGCGTTGCGCCGCTGCCTCTGCCGAGGGCTGCACATAACCACTGGTCAGGTACAGCGCCTCTGAGTTTTCTCCGTACTGGCTGCGATCCACTGCGGCACGAATGGCTAGCGTATCCGGGTGAAGCCCATCGGGCAATGTCGTGTGTGTCATGGAAAATTTCTCTTCATAGCTCGGGATTGGGCAGCGCCAACCGGGAGGTATCTTCCTGGTTTTCTTCACCACCTACGCGGCTCTCGTTCAAGCGGCTGATATCTTCAGATGTAATGTCACCAGTGACGTAGATACCGTCAAAACACGACGCATCAAAGCCTTTGATTCGGGAATTAAGCGAGCCAATAGCCTTCTTCATGCCATCGACGTCTTGATAGATCAACGCGTCACAACCAATGATCTGACGAATTTCTTCAACAGTACGGTCGTGCGCCACCAGTTCGCTGCTGGTGGGCATATCGATGCCATACACATTGGGGTACCGCACCGGTGGCGCCGCGCTAGCCAGATAGACCTTGCGGGCTCCGGCGTCACGCGCCATTTGCACAATCTCTTTAGAAGTGGTACCACGCACGATCGAATCATCCACCAGCAACACGTTTCGCCCCTTGAACTCGCTAGCGATGGCATTGAGTTTCTGACGAACCGACTTTTTGCGCACCGATTGGCCCGGCATGATGAAGGTACGACCCACGTATCGGTTTTTTACAAAACCCTCGCGATAGGGCAAACCCAACAGCTGGGCCAGCTGGGCAGCACTGGGCCGACTCGACTCCGGAATCGGAATGACCACATCAATTTCGTTCGGTGGCACCGTCGAAATGACGCGTTTGGCCAGGGATTCACCCAGATTCAGCCTGGCCTGATACACCGAAATATTGTCCATCACCGAGTCGGGTCGCGCCAGATACACGAACTCAAAAATGCACGGGTTGAGTTGTGGACTGTCCGCACATTGCTGTGCATGAACTTTGCCGTTCAGATCAATGAATACCGCTTCGCCCGGATCAACATTGCGCTCAAAACGGTAACCAGTACCCTCCAGCGCCACCGATTCGCTGGCCAGCAAAGTGCTGCCTTCATTGTTGCCCATGCACAGGGGACGAATGCCAAACGGATCGCGAAATGCCAGCACGCCGTGCCCGGCAATGAGCGCAATCACCGCATACGAACCTTTGACCCGACGGTGCACTTTACGAACCGCAGCAAACAAATCCTCAGCCTGCAATGGCAGGCCGCGCGTGGTTCGCTCAATCTCATGCGCCAGCACGTTGAGCAGCACCTCGGAGTCGCTCTCGGTGTTGATGTGGCGATGGTCAGTGTTGAACAGTTCGGCCTTGAGCGCGTGTGCATTGGTCAGATTGCCGTTGTGCACCAGCACAATGCCGAAGGGCGCGTTCACGTAGAAAGGCTGCGCCTCTTCTTCGCTAAAGGCATTCCCCGCCGTTGGGTAACGCACTTGGCCCAGGCCGCAGTTGCCGGGCAGCGATCGCATGTTGCGGGTGCGAAACACATCGCGCACCATACCCTTGGCCTTATGCATGAAGAACTTGCGCTCTTGCTGTGTCACTATCCCGGCAGCATCCTGGCCACGGTGTTGCAACAGCAGCAAAGCGTCGTAGATCAACTGGTTCACCGGCACATGGCTGACAACGCCCACTATTCCGCACATAAATTATTTCTCACTTAAGGTAGGTACTTTCCAAATTCCTGCGGCAAAACCGGCTTGAGACCTTGCAAAGCGACGGTTGCAATGCCGGCCCCGACTGACTCTTGCCACAACGGTCCTTTGACCAATGGGGTCATGCCAAAAACGACGGCAAATGCCAACAGCAAAATCACGCCACGCACCAGCCCGAATGCAGCCCCGAGTACCCGGTCAACCGGGCGCAAGCCCACAGCGGCGACCAGTTTGCTAATCAAAAAAGCAAGCAAGCCTCCGGCAAACAATGACGAAACAAAGACCAGCACAAAACCCGCCGCGTAGCGCACTACCTCGGTCGCGCTGGCCATAGGCAGCCACTGCGCGGCGACCGGAGCAAACCACTGTGCCAGCACAAAGGCAGCAATCCAGTTAACAACCGAGAGCAATTCGTACACCAAGCCCCGCCAGACTCCCACAACCAGGGAGATCAGCAACACCGCCAAGAAAATCCAGTCCAGCGTGGGCATGCAGCTCGTTAGCGCTCTTACAGTTCCAGAATGGCCGCCGGAAGGTCCAGTTTTCTGATTTTCTCAGCCGCCTTATCAGCTGCAGCCTTTGATTCAAACGGACCCACTCGAACCCGAATGCGCTTGCCTTCCTTGGGCTGAACCACCTGGGTATAGGTCTTCAAGCCGGCCTTCTCCAGCTTGACGCGCGCTTCATGCGCCTTGACTCCATCCGAGTAAGCCCCAATTTGCACCACGAAGCGGCCAGCGACCGCAGCGGATGCTGGCTGCTCAGCGACTTTTCCTTCCAGCAAGGCCTGCGCTTTGGCTCCGTCGTTGACAGACAGCGCCGCCTTCTCCGTAGGCTTGTCGGCAGGCTTATCAGCGGGTTTGCTATCTGGTTTTGCCGCGGTCTTTGCCACGGATGCAACTGGCGCAACGCCGGTTGCCGTGGCTACGGAACCCGTTGAAGCACGTGAGGGCGCCACCGCAGACGCTACAGCTGATGAACGAACAACCGGAGCAGCCGCCATCGTTTTCGGCTCGGCCGACGTCGCAGGGACAGTCTCGACAGGCTTGGTTCCAGCCTCAGTCTCGACGATGACTTGAGAGGCAGGGGTTGACGGCGGTGCACTCGTCAAGGGTTTGACGGTGTTCTTGTCCGGGATTTCAATGGGAATATCCACCGAAATAGGACGCGGCTGGCTGTCAAACAGCAACGGGAACCCAATCACCCCCAGCAATACCAGCACCGACGCACCAATCAGGCGGTGCCGAGCCCGCGTGCGCATGGCCTCAACACTTTGAGGGGCTGCTGCGGGAGTGGCGTGCTCGTCACCACCTTTGCGAAATTTGAAAAATGCCATGGATGAGGTGATTCAGGAATTCAGGTGTTTGGCCAGCAGTCGGGGCACGCCCTGTGCGAGTACGCCACCCACGGTGTGGAACGATCCAAAGACGACGATTCTATCAGCGGGGTCAGCCGCTGCTACAGCGGCCTGAAGCGCCTGCACAGGGTCGACAAACGTGCTGGCGGTCGTGTCTTTACGGGTGTTCTGAGCCCGCCACCGCGCCAGCAGATCAGCACCCCGGGCTGCCCGCTCAAGCGGCAAATCCGTGAAATACCAGCGATCCATCAGCGGACTGACCTTGGCCAGCATGAGGGCCACGTCCTTGTCGGCCATGACACCAAAAACGGCATGGGTAGTTGGAAAGTAGCCCATGGCATCCAGATTGGCCGCCAGCGCCGACACCGAATGGGGGTTATGCGCCACATCCAGCACCAGCGTGGGCTGGCCGGGAATAATCTGAAAGCGCCCCGGCAGTTCCACAAAGGCCAAACCGTTGCGCACCGCCTGGGCCGTAACAGGCAGTCGTTCACGCAGCGCCGCCAGCGCCGCCAGGACGCCGGCTGCATTGACCAACTGGTTGGCACCACGCAAGGCGGGGTAGGCCAGACCACTGTAGCGGCGTCCCCTCCCCGCCCAACCCCATTGCAGTTGGTCGCCCGAGACGTTGAAATCCTGGCCCACGCGCCACAGATCAGCCCCCACTTCCAGGGCTCTATCCAGCACGCTTTGCGGCGGCAGGGGGTCGCTCACGATCACGGGGCGGCCAGTGCGCATGATGCCGGCCTTCTCATAACCAATGCTTTCGCGATCAGGCCCCAACAATTCGGTATGGTCCAGGTCAATGCTGGTGATGATGGCGCAGTCGGCATCGATGATGTTGGTGGAATCAAGGCGACCGCCCAGCCCCACCTCCAGAATCACCACGTCCAGGTTGCTGCGCACCATCACCTCAAAAATGGCCAGCATCGAAAACTCGAAGTAGCTGAGCGAGATTACCTCATCGTTCCTGACCCTAGCCCTCTCCACCGCTGCAAAGCCTGCTACTAAATTTGCAGCATCCACCGATTGGCCCATTAGCCGCAACCGCTCCTCAAAATGCACCAGATGCGGCGATGTGAAGAGGCCGGTGCGGTATCCAGCCTGCCCAAGAATGGACTCCAGCATGGCACAGGTGGAACCCTTGCCGTTGGTGCCCGCAACGGTAATCACCGGGCATTCAAAGCGGATGGCCATGCGCTGCGCCACGGTGCGCACACGCTCCAGGCCCATCTCGATGGTGGTGGGGTGCAATCGCTCGCAATGGGCGAGCCAGTCTTCAAGGGTGTTCAAAGCTTCCATACTGACGCTGATTGTCGCTGACCGCGTAAGAGCCGGCGGGTTGAGGCGCGCCTGCATACAATTCTTGGCATGATCACCCTTTACGGCATTCCCAACTGCGACACCGTCAAAAAGGCCCGTGCCTGGCTGACCGACCATGGCGTGGACTATCAGTTCCACGATTTCAAGAAACAGGGTGTGCCCACCGCACTGTTGCCTGCCTGGATCAAAACCATTGGCCTGGACAAGCTCATCAACCGCAAAGGCCCGACCTGGCGCAAGCTCGATGCCAGCGTTCAGGCCAGCGTCGTGGATGCTGCATCGGCCACGGCGGTCATGCTCGAACACTCCAGCGTCATCAAACGCCCGGTGGTGGCGTGGAACGACGGTGCTGTGACGGTGGGTTTTGATCCGGAACGCTTTGACCAGCAAATCCCTTCGTGAACACGCGCCCGATCCACGAAGCACCTTAAAATTGTCTGAAATTCACACACCTGCCACGCAACCCCATGACCACAACCCAAATCGACGGCGTTTCCGTCACCACCACCGCCAACGTCTACTTCGACGGGAAATGCGTGAGCCACGGCATCACCTTTGCCGATGGCACCAAAAAGTCGGTCGGGGTGATCCTGCCCGCCACCTTGACCTTCAACACCGGCGCGCCCGAGGTCATGGAATGCGTGGCCGGTAGCTGCGAGTACAAACTGGCGGGTTCTGACGCCTGGGTGAAGTCGTCGGCTGGCGAACAATTCAGCGTGCCCGGCAACGCCAAGTTCGACATCCGCGTCACGGCTGGCTTTGACGCCTACCACTACATCTGCCACTTCGGCTGATAGTCGATCCAGCCACTTCCAGGTTGCTCATTTTTTTATAGCTGCTCACGCATATTTTGCGGGGGCTAGAGGCCAATTTCATGTCAAACACCATCCTGCAAAACACCCCCGTCGGCCAAAAGGTCGGTATCGCCTTCTCGGGCGGCCTGGACACCAGCGCAGCCCTGCACTGGATGAAACTCAAGGGCGCCCTGCCCTACGCCTATACCGCCAACCTGGGCCAGCCCGACGAAGCCGACTACGACGAAATCCCGCGCAAGGCCATGGAGTACGGCGCCGAGAAAGCCCGCCTGGTGGACTGCCGCCCGCAGCTCGCCGCTGAAGGTATTGCCGCGCTGCAAAGCGGCGCCTTCCACATCTCCACTGCTGGCGTGACCTACTTCAACACCACACCGCTGGGCCGCGCCGTCACCGGCACCATGTTGGTGAGCGCCATGAAGCAGGACGACGTCAACATCTGGGGCGATGGCTCCACCTTCAAGGGCAATGACATCGAGCGCTTCTACCGCTACGGCCTGCTGACCAACCCCGCGCTCAAGATCTACAAGCCCTGGCTGGACCAGGCATTCATCGACGAACTGGGCGGCCGCGCCGAGATGTCGGCCTTCATGACACAGCACGGCTTTGGCTACAAGATGTCAGCCGAAAAAGCCTACTCGACTGATTCCAACATGCTGGGCGCAACCCACGAGGCCAAGGACCTGGAGTTCCTGAACAGCGGCATGAAGATCGTCAACCCCATCATGGGCGTGCCGTTCTGGAAAGACGACTGCGTCGTCAAGGCCGAAGAAGTGTCCGTGCGCTTTGAAGAAGGCCGCCCCGTCGCCTTGAACGGCGTCGAATACCCCGACCTGGTGACGCTGATTCTGGAAGCCAATCGCATCGGCGGGCGCCACGGCTTGGGCATGAGCGACCAGATCGAGAACCGCATCATCGAAGCCAAGAGCCGCGGCATCTACGAAGCTCCCGGCCTGGCGCTGCT
>CAIYDK010000238.1 GCA_903924955.1 uncultured beta proteobacterium
TCAGTGAATCAAGTTTGTGAAAAGTTTTGCCGGTCGTTCGGTCAGTCGTTGATAGATTCCCTGCTCGGTTTCGATTGCAGTAGATGGCATATCTAGAGGGTGTCCGTGTGGCGGTACAGAGAGAGGGTCAAAAACAGGGCTGATAGGACCGTGGGGCGGTACAGTGGGCGGTGTCTCTGTACCGTGGGGCGGTACTATCAGGGCCTTCCCTGTACCGTGGGACGGTATAAGGACTGTGCCGATAAGTGGGGCAGTTTTTTTGTACGCACCACGATCGAAACATTCAGCAGCGCCAGCGTCGTAACCCGGCAGCTTGTCTAAAGCCCTCCACGTCACTGCATACCAGCTTGCGCGGTTCGGTCGGTGCCCCATAACGGTCTGGAAAATAAATCCAGCGTCCAAAAGCTCGCGTTTTGCTTTGGTCAGCATATCGACCGACTTCCAGCCTCGTGTTTGCAGGTAGGCGCGTGACAGCAGCATCCGTCCGTTATCGTCACGGTGATACTGTCGCGCCACCTCCAGCAGCAAAGCCCTTGCGTGCACGGATAGGCGGGCATAGCCGGGGCAATCGAGCACGCTCCATGGCAGGGCAATAAACCCGCCACCGTCGCGGCCTGTGTCGCCTTTGCGGGTTTTGTTGCGACCGTTAGCCATTGCGATGCGCCAGCCAGTAATTCACTCGGCGACGGTCGGCTGAGGTGAAGTGATAGACGCCAGGCCAACAGTCGAACAGGTCGCGGTCTTGTTTCTTGGTGCGAGTGCATGGTGTCTCAAGCCCACGGCGGCGCAGTTCGGCGACAAGTTCGGGGCCATTGCTGGCACCGGCAATGCTGTCGAGTTGCTCACGGGGTAGTGGGCGCGTCATCAGTGCTTGAATCACGCGCAGGTGACGCAAGTTCTCGGTTCCAATGAACCGGACTGTTGCCGTAAAATTGCGCTTGTTCGGGGCGCTCGATTCTGGTTTGCTGGAGTCGGGCGTTTTCATTTGGCGAACCTCCAGCTTTTCAGCCAACGGGTCGGCATAGCGCACCAGATACGCAGCGCCAGCCGGTTCAGCGCGGCCCTCATGCTGGCACCCCAGCGAGTGCCTTAGTCTCAGCGGTTGACCACGCCAGCAGGCCACCGATGCGCTTCGGCACCATCGGCCCGGTTCCAGAGTGGCAACTCCAACCGCGCAATGTTTGCGGGCGGCGATTCAGGTAATGGGCACACTCGGCGGTCGTGAGGTTTGGCTTAGTGACAAGTTCCAGCGGCGGGAACTGTTGAGTAGTTGCGTTTTCCATGTTCGCTTTCCAAACCCAGCAGCACAGGCCAGGTATGGTGCGAAGATTGAAAACCCCGTATTTGGGCGAATGACCCCGGGGTTCTGGAATCAAGCATTCATGCGGGTTTGCAGCGTATTGCCCCGCACTTTCCGGGGTTCACCCCCGGGGTTCTGACGGCGTGTTAATTGCTGTCGAAGTTGTCGGCTTCGTAGGTTTTCCAAGCATCAAGCCACGGATTCAATAGGTGAACTGTCTGGAATTTTGCACGCACATTGCGGGCCTGTGTGTGTCCCTGTTGCACCAGGGCGGCCCCGATTAGAACGGGGTTCCATCGGGTCTCACTTGTACCCCTTGCGCCAGGTATCGCAATGCAGGCTTGTAACCATTTTGGTTTGTCGCCTAGGGGCTTTTTCCATTGCTGTGCTTCCCAGTGCAGGCCATCGAATGAAAATGCAATGTCGCCAGTTGTCAGGGGTAACGGCCCATCATTGCCAGGCTTCACGTCATCGGATGCCACAATGGTTATCACGGGCGCTGGTACAGCCTGGGCAGCCCCCACAGCAGCAAACCATGCGGCGATAAGTTCGGATGGTGTTTCACCCTGCGCGGCCAGCCA
>CAIYDK010000239.1 GCA_903924955.1 uncultured beta proteobacterium
GCCCGCCCCTCACTTGCTCGTGCCCAGGCCAGACCTTAGTACTCAATGGGAGGTCGGTCTTCACGTTTGATCAAGCCACCCCAAACGCAGATTCAAACAGCGGCACCAACGCCCTGTCCGCCAGACACACCCGTACCCATTCCACCCGTGAGCCCTCACGCGCGTGCCGTTTGAGCACCCTGGCCATGATCCGGGCCGCAAGGATGGGTGGGAATTTGAACATCCCGGTGCCAATGGCAGGCACTGCCAGTGAACGGATACCGTTGGCACTGGCCAAAACCATCATGGAGTCCAGCGCCTTCTCCAAGTAGTACTCGGGCTTGGGAGTGTTGAGGTAATGCCCAGCCCGAATGTGGATTACCCACGGATTTGGCAAATCAAAACCGGGGGTGATCAAGGCTTCCCCCAGGGCCAATGGCGCCAGCGGCTCGCAGAAGTCTTCCAACCTTTGCCCGGCAGCGCCATGAATTACCCCAGCCACCCCTGATCCAAAACGCAAATTGGCATTGGCGCTGTTGACCACCGCCTGAGCATCGGGCTGTTTGACGATGTTGCCGTAGACAAAACTAACGTCCATGGTGCGGGGCTCGTTTGCCGCCAATCGGGCCAGCGGGCGGGTTTGTGGAATTGTCATGCTATTGCTCAAAGATTGAGGATTTATTTCCCGTCGGGTCCATGAGCTTCAGAATAGGCCCGCCCAGGCTCATGGCGTGAGCTTGATCGGTTCAGTATGAAATATTTCTGACCTAGCCAGACTTCCTAACTGGCACGGTACTGGGAAACACACCCCGTGCGGCGTTCTGCACAATCGCCTGCCCCTTGGCAAAGTACTGGGAGGTGACTTGCGACATGACCTTGCGCTTCTGAGCCTGCTCCTTTGGCAAATCGGTGGACTTAACAAGTGCTTGCGGCGCCAGTCGCAACTGATTACCCACCGTCAGCATCCGAGCCCTCTGTCCGGCAGGTAATGCCGTGACCGCCTCGTAGACCGACAAGTAGTCATTGATCTTGGCAATGCTTAAGGGGCAGCAAAAGCTGGGCCACAGCAATGGGCTACTGGACAACAGGCCAGGCTGCAAATGCCTTACCTGGGTCAACACGAACTCCACTTCATCTAGCGTGCGCTGGGCATCGGTAGTCGCTTCGACCACCAATCTGGTTTTTGTTGCCCAGTCCTTGCAGCGGCGCTTCGGGTATCGAACCTGTACATCCGTAATCGCCCAACCGTAGTGCGCAAACCCCCACTGCGCCCACCAACTGGCAAAGCTCAGGCCGTTGAAACTGCCAAAACCCACAAAGAAGTCCACCGGTTCGTGGAACAACCACAAGCTGTTAATCACCTGTATGCCCAAGCCTTTGGACAACTGCATGGCCCGCAGCGCTCTCCCAGCTGAGCTACCCCCCCAACCTGGCGCACAGTGTAGCAATTTGTGGGGGCGGGTGGCAAGAATTGTGCGGTTCCGGCGAAGCATGCGCCTCAAGCGTGGCGTTGGTGCGTCAGCCTGGCCGAGCCGTAATGGCTTCGGGGGTCACCTCCATCCACAGCACCTCGCCGTTTTGGGGTTTGACGTGCATTACCGCGCGACGTCCCAGCCCCAGGATGTGGCGCGTCACCACGTCGA
>CAIYDK010000240.1 GCA_903924955.1 uncultured beta proteobacterium
ACATGTTGTTCAACATGCTGATCGCCTTTGTGTTTTGTTTCATTATTGCCCTGCTGGCAATGAATCCGAAAGCGTTGAAGACGGGCGACATTCCCGCGAAAGCCGAGTTCATTATCACCGTGTCCTGGCCCGACATGAATCCCAATGACATCGACACATGGGTGCAAGACCCATCCGACCGCGTGGTGTGGTTTCGCAACCGCGAGGCAGGGCTTATGCATCTTGACCGGGACGACCGTGGCCTGACCAATGACACCATTGTTGTCAACGGCAAGCAGGTGACTAACCCACTGAACCAGGAGGTGGTGACCCTGCGCGGCATTGCGCCGGGTGAATACACCGTGAACGCCAGTTACTACGAGTCCAAAGACGGCAAACCGGTCGAGGTGAGTGTCTCGGTGGTTAAGGTCAACCCGCGCGCCGAGGTGGTCTATTACGGGCAAGTGACCCTGAACCGCAAGGGCGACGAGGCGACCGCCTGTCGCTTTACCCTGCTACCGGATGGGTCCGTGGTCAACATCAACACCCTGCCAAAGTCATTGGTCGAAAGGATTTAAACGTGACCCTCGCCCTTGCACTCACTTTTGCGGCATTGGTGCTGCTCACCACCCTGGCCTTGCTGTGGTCGAGTTGGCCCGGGTGGCTCAAGGGCGTACTGGTGGCTTGTGTCGCTGTTCTCTATTTTTGGGGTGATGCCGTTGTTCACGACCTGTCCGGTTGGCCCACCACTGACAGCTTGCCGGAGCGCTTTGTCCTGCTGGCAGCGGTGATCGATGAACCTACCAAACAACGCTCCGGTGCGCTGCATGTTTGGGTCAACGCACTCGAAGACGGCAAACCCGCTGAACGCCCCCGAGCCTACACCTTGCCGTACGCCAAGGATGTGCATGCTCTGCTGGAAGAGGCAATGAAGAAAAACCGCCAGGGGGTCAGTCAGGTGGGAACGACTGAGCCCAGAAAAGGCAAACGCGGGGCATCGTGGCTGCGTCCGGGGAGCGATGAACTGGTGATCAAGATCCGTGATTTACCTGCACCGCAGTTGCCTGAAAAATGAAGCGCTTCGTTCTACCGATCGTCAGCTTGCTCGGCCTGGCCGCATGCCAGCCCCAGCCCCCGTCGGCCAGTTATTTTCCACTCGAAGAGGGGCGTAGTTGGACTTACCAGAGCATTACCGAGTTTGAAAGTCAGGCCGCTGAGCGTGACATTCTGGTGCTGCGTAATTTGGGAAAGACCACTTTAGCCGATGGTGTCGCGTGGCATCGCCGCAGCGATTCTGGCATGAATTATTGGTTGCGTCAGGACGGGAGCGGTGTTTACCGGGTGGCGTCGCGCCCGGATATTCACGAGCAATACGAGATCGATGTACCTCACCGGTTTGTACTCAAAGAACCCTTGCAAGTGGGGACACAGTGGCACGCCAGCACCACTGCTTACATACTGCACCGGCGTCAGGATTTTCCACGGGAAATTCGTCACTCGCATCCCCATATTCCCATGCGGTACACGCTGACTGACGTGCAGCAGTCGTTGGAGACTCTGGCCGGTCATTTTGACGGGTGCCTGCTGGTCAGGGGCCAGGCAACACTGCGTCTTTTTGCTGATCCCGTGACGGGCTGGAAAGACATGCCCCTAAGCACCCGCGAGTGGTATTGCCCTGGCGTTGGGTTGGTCAAATTGATACGCGAAGAGCCGGCCAACTCCAATTTTTTGGGCGGTGGAACGATGACACTGGAACTTAAAGAATGGAAATAGCAAACCGACCGACCCGGCGTCAATGCCTGGTTACGCTGGCAGGCCTGCTTGCATTGACGGGCGCGAATTCAGCCCGGCCAAGCTTGGCAGAAGATGCCTCCTATCCGCAGCGCCCCATCACGCTGCTGGTGCCCTGGCCAGCCGGTGGGTCCACCGATCTATCGATGCGCATTTTGGCGCTGGAAGCAGGCAAATACTTACGTCAGCCACTCGTGATTGAAAACAGGCCGGGCGCCGGTGGAACCATGGCCATGCCCCTTCTGCTTACCGCCAGGCCAGACGGGTATACGCTGGCGCAATTGCCGCTACCCGTGTTTCGCATTGCCCATACCCAAAAAGTCTTGTGGGACCCGATTCGGGACACCACGCCCATTATTCAAATCTCCGGTTACACCTTTGGTATTGTGGTTCCCGTGAACAGCCCGTTTCTGACGGTGGCTGACATGCTGAACTGGGCCCGGGCGCACCCGGGTGAGCTCAACGTCGGGTCCAATGGTATAGGGACGACCCCTCACACGGCAATGGAAGAATTGCTGGAGCGTCAGGGCATTACCTATGTCCATATCCCCTACAAAGGGACCGCAGAGCAAATGATGGCGGTGGCTTCGGGTCAATTGATGGTCGGTGTGAATTCCACTGGGTTTGCACCCTTTGTTGAATCGGGTCGCCTGCGGTTGCTGGCGACCTTCGGAGAGCACCGCAGCAAGCGCTGGCCCTACGCACCAACCATGAAGGAGCTTGGTCTGGGGGTGGTGGCCATGTCGCCGTATGGCATTGTGGGGCCCCGCGGTTTGCCTGCTGCGGTCGTTCGCACTTTGCATGATGCCTTCAAGGCGGCCATGAATGAGCCCAACCACCTTCATGAAATTTCCAAATATGACCAGGAACTCAACTACCTTGCCCCTGACGATTACGGACGCTTCATGCGCGAGACCAACGCCGCTGAAAAGCGAGCCGTAGAGCGACTTGGCCAAATGAAGTCAGGGACTTGACTTTCAAGAGTGCAAAAAAAATGCCGCCCGAAGGCGGCATTGGCTGACTCAGCGGGCTGCTATTTCATCAGCTTGAATACCCACACGGAGCCACCTTGCTCAAGGAAGCTGACCCGCTTGGCTACGTCACCGCCCCAAAGCGGCACCGCACCACCCCAACCGGAAACCACGGCAACATACTGCTCGCCATCGATGTCCCAAGTGACAGGTGGCGCTACCACGCCAGAACCGGTCTGGAATTCCCATACAACCTTGCCAGTGGTTGCGTCAGCAGCCTTCAGGAACCCTTCAGGCGTGCCCCAAAAAACGAGGTTGCCTGCGGTGGTGAGTACACCACCCCAGAGTGGCGCGTTGTTAGGCACTTCCCATTCGATCTTGCCCGTCTTTGGGTTAATGGCGCGCAATGCGCCAATGGGGCTGTCGTTCAGCGTCTTGATCGTGAAGCCTGCGCCCATGTAAGCCGCGCCCTTTTTGTAGGTCACAGGCTCGTTCCAGATCTCCATGCCCCATTCGTTGGATGGCACATAGAACAGCTTGGTCGCAGGGCTGTATGCCATTGGCATCTGGTTCTTGCCCCCCAGGAAGCTGGGCGCTGCAAACACAGACTTGCCTTTTGCACCGTCAGCACTGGCGGTTGGATCGCCAGCACGGTTTTCAGGCACAAAATTGGGACGTCCGGTTTTCAGATCAATGCCGGTGGCCCATGTTATTTTCTTGACGAATGGAAAGGCGTTCAAGAGTTGACCAGTTGCGGCATCGTTTATGTAGAAGAAACCGTTGCGATCAGCCTTGCCGCCCACACGCTTGCCATCCATGTCAAAGGTCACGAACTCGTTGGCGCCGTCAAAGTCCCAGGCATCGTTAGGCGTGTTCTGGTAGTGCCACTTGATCTGGCCTGTCTTGATGTCAAGCGCCACGGTCGAGCAAGAGAACAGATTGTCGCCCTTGCGTAAATGGCTGTTCCATGGCGCCGGGTTGCCAGTGCCAAAGTAAGCGAGGCCGGTTTTGCTGTCATAAGTGCCGCCCAGCCAAGTGGTTGCACCGCCGGTTTTCCACAAATCTCCAGCCCAGGACTTGTTCAAGGTACCCGAGATGCCATTTTCAGACTTGTTGCCGTCCTTGTCATATTTGTAGCCCATGTGGCCTTCAACCGTGGGACGCGTCCATACCAACTGGCCTGTTTTTGGGTTCCGTGCTTCAACCCGTCCGACCACGCCAAACTCGCCGCCGGAGATGCCGGTCAGGAGCAACCCGCCCGCGATGAGCGGCGCAGCGGAGGCGGAAGCTCCCGAAGCGTAGTCTTCAATTTTTTCCTTCCAGACCACATCACCGGTGTTCTGGTCGAGAGCCACAATTTGCGCATCCAACGTCATGAAAATGACCAGGTTGTCAAACAGTGCGGCACCCCGGTTGATCACGTCACAGCACGGCATGATGCCTTCAGGCAAACGGTGTTCATATTTCCAGAGCTTGGCACCGGACTTGGCATCCAAAGCATAAATGCGCGAGTAGGAGGCCGTTACAAACATCTTGCCGTTGTGAATGACGGGTTGCGATTCCTGGCCACGCTGCTTTTCACCGCCAAATGAAAAACTCCATGCGGGAACCAACTTCTTGACACTTTGCGCATTCACCTGTTTGAGCGGCGAGAAGCGCTGTCCCTGGTTGCCCAAACCCCAAGAGAGAACCTCTTTGGTTTCACTTGCATCGTTGTCAATCATTTGCTGGGTGACCACGGCTTGTGCCGTACCCGTCGCAAATCCGATAGCCATGAGGGTGGCCAGTAATTTCAAACGCATGAATGTCTCCTAGTTGTGTCAGTTGGGTCGTAGTGAAAGGAATTTGGAACTCCAGTAACGAACTTCGCAAAGATCGTGCCTGACGTGTGATATCGCGAGTCTGGGCTGAAACTGGCTGATTTCGTTGCGGTAAAGCCGTTGCATTGGGGTTTCTACGGTGCGCGTTAACCCTGCCTACTGTGTCAATCAGGAGCAGTCCCTCAGGCCGTCGGGCAAGGCCGAACACTTGCGGGTGGGTTCCAATCGACGTCAGGGGCCACAGGGTTCAGGGGGTCACTGCCTGCGTACCGGGGGAAACCCGCCCTGCGCCCATTTTTTCTTGGCTGGCCCAATTATTGCGATACAAAACAACAGGCGCCTCAGGAGGAGGGAATGCACGGTTTGCCCTTTTTGGTGAGTTGGCATTTTGTGAACAAGAAAGCGATATGTATTTTTGCAACTCAAAAAATAAGAAAACCTTGTTGATCGAAGCGGCAACGTCGCTTGCCGCTCTGCTCCTGTTTGGCGGTGTGGTGAATGCGCAGACCCTGGCAGATGTGGTGGTGACGGCATCACGCTCCGAGCAGCGCAGTTTTGATGCGCCAGCCTCCATTCAGTCGGTCGATCGGGCCACGATTGAAGGCGCCGGTCCGCAGGTCAATTTGTCGGAGTCGCTTAACCGTGTGCCAGGATTGACGATTCTGAATCGACAAAATTATGCGCAGGATTTGCAAGTTTCGATACGGGGGTTCGGTGCGCGATCAGCTTTTGGCATCCGGGGCATCCGGTTGCTGATTGACGGCATCCCCGCCACCACACCGGACGGCCAGGGCCAAGGTTCGTCTATCAGTTTGACTTCTACCGAGCGCATCGAAGTCTTGCGTGGCCCGCTGGCCCAGATGTATGGCAATTCGGCCGGAGGGGTGATTCAGGCCTTTACCCGTGAGGCTCCAGCGCAACCCGAATTGGATGCGCAA
>CAIYDK010000241.1 GCA_903924955.1 uncultured beta proteobacterium
AACTTTTGCCCGCCAAAGCCGGGGTTCACACTCATCAGCAAGATCATGTCGAGCTTGTCCATCACATGGTCCAGCCAGTCCACCGAGGTGGCCGGGTTTAGCACCAGCCCGGCCTTGCAGCCGTGTTCCTTGATCAGTTGCAATGTGCGGTCCACATGCCGGGATGCCTCGGGGTGAAAGGTGATGATGTTGGCACCCGCCTTGGCAAACAAGGGGATCAGTGCGTCCACCGGCTCCACCATCAGGTGTACATCGATGGGAATCGTGACGTGCGGGCGGATGGCCTCGCATACCAGCGGGCCAATGGTCAGGTTAGGCACATAGTGGTTGTCCATCACGTCGAAGTGAACCAGGTCCGCACCGGCCGTTTGAATGGCGCGAACTTCTTCGCCCAGACGGGCAAAGTCGGCTGACAAAATGCTCGGAGCCAGGCGAAGAACGGGCGATTTCGCAATGGAGTCATTCATGGTTTGACTTTCAGTGGGTTTGTGTTTCAGCATGCCATTGGTGCAGCTGGGCCAGGTTGATCTGGCTCAAATCGGGCACCACGCGCAACGCAGCGCCAAAGTCGTGGTGCGCGGTGTAGGCGGTCGGCGTGATGAGCGTGGCCAAGCCGGCAGCCGTGGCAGAGCGCAGCCCATTACTGGAGTCCTCCAGCGCCAGGCACTCGGCAGGTTTGAGTTTGAGCGCGGCCAGCATTTGAAGGTACACCTGCGGATGCGGCTTTTTGATCGGCGCGGTGGAAGCGTCGCCTATTGCCGTAAAGTTCAACCGCCAATCCGGGCCCACGGCTCGGCGCAGCAGCGCGGCAATATTCACCGGCGAGGTGGTGGTGGCAATGGCCAACTGCAAGCCCTGGTCCAGCGCTTCATCCATCAGCTTGAGCACACCGGGGCGCAGGCTCACGGCACCGTCATTCACTGCGGCTTCGTAGGCGGCCGTCTTGATCTCATGCAGACGATTCACCGTATCGCTCAGCGCCATGGAGCCAACCTCGCGCATATCACCACGGGTGGTTTTCCAGTAGTGCAGGATGCGCTCTTTGCCGCCCGAGATATCAAGCAGCTCGGTGTACAGCGCCTCGTCCCACACCCAGCCCAGGCCCATCTCGGCGAATGCGTGGTTAAACGCGGCCAAATGGGCGCTCTCCGTGTCGGCCAGCGTGCCGTCCACATCAAAAATCAGGGCTTGAAGGGTGCTTGCGGGCATTTTTTTGTTCAGTACATTGAAGGAAAATGGAAATAAAAGGGCTGCATATCAGCGAGGAATGATTTACTTTAATCGCCTTAACTCATAAACTCCAATCATGTTTGTTTGAAAAATCATCAGATTAAACTGATGAAAGTGAGGCATCCCATGCGCCCCTATACCTTGAAGCAAATCCAGACCTTTCTGGAAGTGGCGCGCCAGCGCTCGGTTTCCAAAGCGGCCGAACGGCTGTTTGTGACCCAGCCGGCCGTGTCCATGCAAATCCGCCAGTTGGAGGACGCTTTTGGTGTGCCACTGATCGAACCGGTGGGGCGCAACATCGGACTGACCCACGCCGGCGAGGCTTTTCAGACCTATGCCATTGCCGCCATGGGCCAGCTTAAAGACCTCGAAGCCCTGATGGCTGAGCATGTCGGCCTGCAAAAAGGCCGTATTGACCTGGCCGTGGTCAGCACCGCAAAGTATTTCATTCCCATGCTGCTGGTGCGCTTTGGCAAGCAATTTCAAGGCATTGACATCCAGCTCAAGATTGACAACCGCGAAAACATCCTCGGGCTGCTCGCCCGAAACGAGGCGGATCTGGTGGTCATGGGCCGCGCCCCTGCCAACCTGGACTGCGAAGCCACTCCCTTCGCCACCAACCCTCTGGCCATCGTGGCCGCACCCGACCACATTTTGGTGCGCCGCAAACAATTGCCCTTTTCGGCACTGGGTGAACATCGCTTTGTGGTGAGAGAAGAAGGTTCGGGCACGCGTGCTGCCATGGAACGCCTGTTTGCCGATAACAAAACGCCGTTGAACGTAGTGATGGAAATGCCCAGTAACGAAACCATCAAACAGGCCGTGATGGCCGGCATGGGCCTGAGCTTTCTGAGCTTGCGCACCGTGCGCCATGAGTTGGCCAGTGGTCACATTGCGCTGGTGGACATTGTGGGACTGCCGTCCATGGGGCATTGGTACGTGACCCACATGAGCCACAAAAAGCTTTCACCCGCCGCGCGCGCTTTCAAGGAGTTTCTAATTGAACAGGGTGGCGCGCTGATGGATTCTTGGAGTTAGCGCGGCGACTGGGTTGCCACCTATTTGCCACCTTCTCTCGCCACTAAATAGCGATATAGCCCCTGAAAATACTGCCTTGCAAGCTATCGTTTTTATAGCGTATACGAGAATCCAGAAACAGCGGAGCATAGCCCAACGAAGCACCGATGGAGTCAACATGCGGGGGCGGCAGACGCCATGAATTCATCATAAAAAACTGATCCAACAAGAAATTTATTTGAATTTTCTTTATGAATGACCTTGCCTATAGTCTGGTTCATCGCCAAACATCGTCACATTCAACTGGAGATTTCACATGGACCAAAGTAACCGCTACGCAGACCTGAGCCTCAAGGAAGAAGACCTGATAAAGGGTGGTCGCCACATTCTGGTGGCCTACAAGATGGCGCCCAAATCCGGCTATGGCTATCTGGAGGCTGCGGCCCACTTTGCAGCCGAGTCCTCCACCGGAACCAACGTGGAGGTCAGCACCACCGATGACTTCACCCGTGGCGTAGATGCACTGGTGTACTACATCGACGAAGCCACCGAGGACATGCGCATTGCGTACCCCATCGACCTGTTCGACCGCAATGTGACCGACGGCCGCTTCATGCTGGTATCGTTTTTAACCTTGGTCATCGGCAACAACCAGGGTATGGGCGACATCAAGCACGCCAAGATTCACGACTTTTACATGCCCGAGCGCGTCATCCAGATGTTTGACGGTCCATCCAAAGACATTTCCGACCTGTGGCGCATTCTGGGTCGCCCGATCAAAGACGGCGGCTACATTGCCGGAACCATCATCAAGCCCAAACTGGGGCTGCGCCCCGAGCCATTCGCACAAGCCGCCTACCAGTTCTGGCTGGGTGGCGACTTCATCAAGAACGATGAACCCCAAGGCAATCAGGTGTTTGCGCCCATCAAAAAGGTACTGCCACTGGTGTACGACTCACTCAAGCGCGCGCAGGACGAGACCGGCCAGCCCAAGTTGTTCTCCATGAACATCACCGCGGACGACCATTACGAAATGCTGGCCCGCGCCGACTACGCGCTGGAAGTGTTTGGACCCGATGCCGACAAACTGGCGTTTCTGGTAGACGGCTTTGTGGGCGGCCCCGGCATGATCACCACCGCCCGGCGCCAGTACCCCAACCAGTACCTGCACTACCACCGCGCTGGCCACGGAATGATCACCAGCCCCAGCGCCAAGCGCGGCTACACCGCGTTTGTACTGGCGAAGATGAGCCGCCTGCAGGGCGCTTCGGGTATCCACGTCGGCACCATGGGTTACGGCAAGATGGAAGGCGAAGGCGACGACCGCAACATCGCCTACATGATCGAGCGTGACGAGTGCCAGGGCCCGGTCTACTTCCAGAAATGGTACGGCATGAAGCCCACCACACCCATCATTTCGGGCGGCATGAACGCACTGCGACTGCCCGGTTTCTTTGAAAACCTGGGCCACGGCAATGTGATCAATACCGCGGGCGGCGGCTCCTACGGCCACATTGACTCGCCCGCAGCCGGTGCCGTTTCTCTGCGCCAGTCGTATGAGTGCTGGAAATCGGGCGCTGACCCCATTGAGTTTGCCAAGGAGCACAAGGAATTTGCACGCGCCTTTGAGTCGTTCCCTGGCGACGCGGACAAGCTGTTTCCGGGCTGGCGCGAAAAGCTTGGCGTTCACAAGTAAACCACGCACCAGGTCAATGCAATGGCTAACGCAACCCAATACCGTGTAACCCACGAGCCGTTTTACCAACAGCAGGCCAACGAGGTGGCACTGTATGAAGCGGCCTACCGGGCTCGCTTGCCGGTGATGGTCAAAGGCCCCACGGGTTGCGGCAAGTCCCGCTTTATCGAGTACATGGCCTGGAAACTGGGCAAGCCACTCATTACGGTGGCTTGCAACGAGGACATGACCGCCTCTGACCTGCTGGGGCGCTACTTGCTGGAAGCCAATGGCACACGCTGGCTGGACGGGCCACTGACCACGGCTGTGCGCATCGGTGCCATTTGCTACCTGGATGAGATTGTGGAAGCCCGCCAGGACACCACGGTGGTGATTCACCCGCTGACCGACCACCGCCGCCAATTGCCACTGGACAAGCGGGGCGAGCTGATTCAGGCACACCCGGATTTTCAGCTGGTTATCTCTTACAACCCGGGCTACCAGAGTCTCATGAAAGACCTGAAGCAAAGCACCAAGCAGCGCTTTGTCGGGTTTGACTTTGACTACCCCACAGCGGATCTGGAAGCCAGCATCATTGCCTCTGAAACGGGTGTCAACATGGCCGATGCGGTGCGTCTGGTCAAGGTTGCCGCCACCGCGCGGGCACTGAAAGGGCACGGGCTCGATGAAGGCATTTCCACCCGTTTACTGGTGTATGCGGCGACCCTGATCAAGGCTGAGGTGGACCCGCTGGATGCCTGCCGCATGGCGCTGGTACGCCCCATCACCGACGACGCTGACATCCGCGCCACGCTCGATCACGCCGTTGACGCCATTTTTGGCTGAACCATGGCCAACGTGGCTGACATCACCAGCCCCACGGTCATCGACATCGGGCGCCTGAGCGCCTGGCGCACGCAACTGGACTGCGGCTTTGCCCAGATTGACGATGTGTTTGCGGCCTGCATGGCCGAGGCGAACGCCAACCTCAGTGCCGAAGGTCTGGACGATTTTTTGACCCAGTCACGCTTTCTGGGCAAGATGGGCCGCGGCCCGGAGCCGGTGCTGACCTTTTTGCAGGAATGGCCGCCAATTGCCCGCACTGTGGGCGAAAATGCGCTCAACGCCGTGATGGCCACGGTGCGACTCATTAACAAATCTCCCAACGGCAAGGCCATCGCGCCGTTCCTGCAAACACTAACCGCCGTGGCGCGGCGCTTGCCCACACCGACCCAGCTGCAGCACTACATGGATCTGTGCCTGCTGCTGCTGGAGCGCACCAGCGGGTCGATCCACGGCATCCACAAAACGTATGCCAGCCCGAGCCTGACCGTGTTTTTCGAAAAGGCTCCGCTGCTGCTGGGTGTACTCAGCCTGCAGGGCTTAAGCAACTGGGTGAACTACGGCATCCGCAACTACTGCCACCACCCCGAACAGCAGCGCGATTTTTTCAGCCTGGCGTCCAGCGACAGCCGCGCCGTGCTGCAGCGCGAGCGCCACGGCACGCTGCTGATGGACCATACCCGTGCGCTGGACTTGTACCTGAAAGCGCTGTGGGACGACGGCGATGTGCTGGTGCCCTACTCCACCACCTTTGACGTTCAGCGCCAGCCCATGCCGTACTTTGATGCGTTTGGCATGCGCTTGCCGGATGTGTATGACGGGCGTGCCGGCATCAGCGGACTGGACCGCTACCGCGCCGCGCTGGCGCACATGGCGGCACACCGGCGCTGGAGCAGACCCATCTTTGCAGACAATTTCAGCCCCGCGCAGCGCCTGGCCATTGAGTGTTTTGAAGACGCTCGCATGGACGCGTTGACCCTGCGTGAATACCCCGGTATGCGGCGGATTTTCTCGGCCCTGCACCCTACGCCGCAAGACGGCGCCTGCAACCCGACCACCCACTCGTGCCTGCGCCACCGGCTGG
>CAIYDK010000242.1 GCA_903924955.1 uncultured beta proteobacterium
GTCGGCGGTGATGTAGTAAATGGCTTCCTGGCCTTCTTTCATGCGGGCCTTGTAGTCAGCAAAGCCCACGCTGGCTGAATCGGTGGTGGTGGAGGCAAAGCGCAGCAGCTTGCACAGGCGCTCTTTGTTGGCGAAGTCTTCGCCCAGGCCTTCTTTCAGAACCGCACCAAATTCACCGTAGAACTTGGTGTACTTGCCAACGTTCTTTTCCGCTTCCAGCTTGTCTTCGGCACTGATGACATCCGTCACCCCATCGGCTGATGCTTCTGGCAATTTGTCACCGCTGGCCAGGTCTTCCAGCATCGACAGCACGCGCTTGGTGCAGCCTTCGCGGATGGCTTTGACGTCGCGGCTCTCTTGCAGCAGCTCACGGCTCACGTTGAGCGGCAGGTCAGCCGAGTCGACCACGCCTTTGACAAAGCGCAGGTAGGTGGGCAGCAGGGCTTCGGCGTCGTCCATGATGAAGACGCGCTTCACGTAGAGCTTCAGGCCGCCCTTTTTCTCGCGGTTCCACAGGTCCATCGGAGCCTTGCCGGGCAGGTACAGCAGCTGCGTGTACTCGGTGCTGCCTTCCACGCGGTTGTGGGTGTGGGCCAGTGGCGCCTCAAAGTCGTGGCTGATCTGCTTGTAGAACTCGTCGTACTGCTCCTGCGCAATGTCTTTCTTGGCGCGCGTCCAGATGGCGCTGGCCTTGTTGACGGTTTCCCACTCGCCGGTCTTGACCATGCCGCCGGGCTGGCGACCGCCTTTTTCGTCAGATGGGTTGATCAGTTCGCCGTCTTTCCACTCTTCCTTTTCCATCTGGATGGGCAGGCTGATGTGGTCGGAATACTTGTTGATGATGTTTTTGACTTTCCAGGTCTGGGTGTAGTCCTGGGCGTCGTCACGCAGGTGCAGGATGACGCTGGTGCCGCGCTGGGCGCGGGAGATGTTTTCTACCTCAAAAGCGCCGCCGCCACTGGCGCCGCCGTCGCTGACCCAGCGCACGCCTTCGCTGGTCTGCATGCCGGCGCGGCGAGACTCGACCGTGATCTTGTCTGCCACGATAAAGCCGGAGTAAAAGCCCACGCCAAACTGGCCGATCAGCTGAGAGTCGGTCTTTTGGTCGCCCGACAACTTGGACACAAAATCCTTGGTGCCGCTCTTGGCGATGGTGCCCAGGTTGTCAATGGCTTCCTGCGCGCTCATGCCAATGCCGTTGTCGGTGATGGTGAGTGTTTTTGCGTCTTTGTCAAAAGTAACTTTGACCTTCAACTCGGGGTCGCTCTCGTACAGGCCGCCGTCGTTGATGGCCTCAAAACGCAGTTTGTCGCAAGCGTCGGACGCGTTAGAGATCAATTCGCGCAGAAAAATTTCCTTGTTGGAATACAGCGAATGTGTCACCAGGTGCAGTAGTTGGGCGACTTCGGCCTGAAAGGAAAGGGTTTGCTTGCTCATAGGGAATACAACTTTCGGTAATGCGTCTACAAAAGGATGCCGCCAGACGCCCCATGCGTCGCGCGGTAAACCCTCAATTATGGGCGACGGCGACTGATTTCAAGAGGGGGTCAGCCAGTGCAGGATCTGGCGCGTCACCTCGGGGCTGTGCAGCAGCTCCATGTGGTTGGTGCGGTAGATGATGGCCTGCATCGTCTTGCCAAAGTCCAGCTGATGTCGCGGGTCCGCGTGTTCGCCCAGTGCGCTGGGCAGTGGCACCAGACCATCGCCAATCAGCCGGTCGGGCAGCGGGCTGCGCTTGGCGGCCGTGGTGGCAGCTACGGTGTAGCAAGCCACGCCAACGGGCAGTGGCAGGGGTTGACGGCTATCAGAGCGCTTTTTGAAGCGGTCGTGGCCCTGCCAGTCGGCGTCCAGCACATGGCCATAGCGCAAATCCGTGATGCCGGCGCTGCGCAGTTGACTCAACTTGGCAAAGGGCTTGCTGAAAGGGTTGGCGCCCAGAATGACATCCAGCCAGTTGCCCGCTCGCTCCAGCGGCGCGCCATGGTGGGGCGTGCCCAAAAAAACGATGCTTTTGAGCTGCACAGGCCATTGCAGGGACGCATGCTGGGCATAGTGCACTGCACTGCGGATCAACAAGCCGCCCATGCTGTGCACGACCACAGTAAGTTCTTGTAACGGTGCTGGCCACTTCGACAGCAACTGTTCCAGCATGGAGGCCAACTCACCCCCGTTTTGCGAGGTGTGCAGGCCCGTGTTGTAGCGCAAAAAAATCGGCGTGTAACCCAGCTGGACGGCCAGTGCCGTTGCATGGTCCGACACTTTTGCCAGGTTATCGCCGGGTTGGGCGCGCCATTGGAGATCGTTCATGCACAGGCCGTGGATCAGCAGCAGCACTTTGCCGGTGGCGCCAGGCATGGGGGGCATGGCGTGCAGGTTCAGTGCATGGCCCTGGTAACGCAGCGTCATGGGCGTGGCAAGCGGGTTGTGGGTTTGCGCCAGCTGGTCGCCCATCACGCCGTTCAGCGCGGCCAGCACGGCTTCGCGCTCGGGTGTCTCGGGCGGCTCGTCGACCAGCGCTTCCAACACGGGCTCCAACTTGGTGAAAGCTGTTTGCAGCCCCTTGCCAACCAACTCGGTCACGCCATGCACGGTGCGGTAGACAAAGCCGGCAATGCCCCCGGTTTGCGCCTGCTTGCTGTCGGGCGCTCCCATGCTGCGCAGCACCGCGTGGTGCACTCCCTCGGTGATGCTGGTCACGCCTCGCGTGGCCTGCGTCGCCAACTGGGTGATGGCGCGCAGGTCAGAGGGGCGCAGGTGGCTGATCGGGGGTTTTGCCATCAGAAACTCTCGTGCGGCGCCAGATAACGCCATTGGCCCACCGGCAGGTGGCCCAACATGACTTTGCCCACCCGCACGCGCTTGAGACCAACAACTTTCAGTCCCACCAGTTCACACATGCGGCGAATTTGACGTTTTTTGCCTTCCACGAGCACAAAACGCAACTGCTCGGGGTTTTGCCACTCGACCTTGGCGGGTTTGAGGGCCTGGCCGTCCAGACTCAGGCCATGGCGCAATATGCGCAGCTTTTCGGCCGGAAAAACGGCTTGCACGTCGCTGCTGACGGGGTCGTCATCGTCGATGCGGCTGAGTTGGGTGGGCTTGGAGAGCTGCAAGGGTTGGGCGGATGGCGCTTTAGGCCGGCCGCCGTAGGTGGCGGCAGCCGAGTTGGCGGCCGCCTCATTGGACACGCCGGTGTAGACCACGCGCACCAGGTATTCCTTCTCCATTGCCGAGTCCTCGCCGATCAACTGGCGCGCCACGCGACCGTCCTGGGTCAGAACCAGCAGGCCGGTGGAATCGATGTCCAGCCGACCGGCGGGCACCAGGCTTTGCAGCTGCTTGGGGTTGAAGAAGAAGCGGGCGTTGTCGTCGACCCAGCGGTTTTGCGGCTGGATGAGGGTGATGGCGGGCTGGTGGCCATCTTCAGCCTGACCGCTGACGATGCCGATGGGCTTGTTCAGCAGGATGGTGACCTGGTTGGCCTGCTGCCCTTGCGCTTGTTTGGTGACCTCAATGCGGGCGTCGGGCGCAACCTGCATACCCATTTCGGCCACTTTGCCATTGACCTTGACCCAGCCTTTGCCAATCCAGTCGTCGGCTTCGCGGCGCGACGCCATGCCCAGCTCGGCCATGCGCTTGTTCAGTCGCATCGTGCCGTTGGCGCCATGGGCCGCCGTGTTGGTCTGCCCGGCAGGTATGGCGGCGCGGCTGGCGGGTGCTTTACCCGCAGGCGGCGCAGCGCGACGGAATACGGAGGGGGGTGCGGGTGGCTTGGAGTCGGTCATTGCTATCTCTTTTGTAGCTGCTTACGCATATTTTACGGGGGCTGGAAGGGTTTTTTGTTCAGTGAATTCGGCCTTGGACCGCGAATGCACGCAAAACCGGTAAAGATGTCTGATTTTTATAGCGCGTTGGAGCACGATTTTCGGCACATACCGCCTACCCGTTGTACAGTCATCCTTTTTGGCTGGAGAGTTACGTTATGGTCAAAACTTGGCAAGAGTCTGCTGTGGTGTATGGCACCGAGGATATTCTGACAAGCCTGTGCAATTCGGTCACCCGGGTGTTGACTGCGGCAACCCAGTGCCCCATTCACTATTCCGGCATGGTTCAGCGCATCACCAAAACCTGCCTCAAACCCGATATCGGTTGTTTTGTGTTGTTTGACGGCGGATTTTCGGGCCTGGTCGTTCTGAATTTTTCGGCCCAGACGGCCATGGAACTCTACGAGAGCTACATGCTCAACATGGGCATGCCCAAGAGTGAACTGGCCCTGTCCCACACCTCAGACGAGGTGAGCAACATCATGGGTGAGCTCATGAACCAGATTGTCGGAGACTTCACCGGCAAGGTGCGGCGCGAACTGCAGACCAACATCACCCAGAACCAGCCCAAGATGTTGGTGCTCAACAAGCAGGTGATGTTGAGTGTGGACACCCAGTTGGATCAGCCAGAATCACGGCGCGTGACGTTTTATACCGGTAAAAACAATATTTTTTACCTGGAACTGGCAATTGATCGCACCGAATTCATCAAGCTGCACGACTTTGAAGTCAACGAGACACTTACGCCGGACGAGGTGATCGCCCAGGCCGAGGCAGAACGCAACAACAGTCAGCCAAAGCAAGACGCGCAAGACCTGAGTGACCAGGACGAGCTACTGAAATCCCTCGGTATGTAGTCCGCAATCGAAGCGACCCACTTACCTGAAGGCCGTTTGGGTGCGTAAGGCCTGCAGGTTCAGCACCCGCAGGCCACCGTACTCCACCTGGATCGCACCGTGGGTCGCCAGTGCCGTCAAGGCCTCATTTACCCGCTGGCGCGACAGACCCACCAGGTAAGCCAACTCCTGTTGCGTGATGCGCAGCACCTCCCCAACACCGGGGTAGAGCACCGGGTTGAACAATGACGCCAGGCTGCGGGCCACACGGATGTCGGGGTTGGTCATGCGGTCGATCTCGCGCGCCGCGATGAACTGCCCCAGGCGCTCGTTGAGCTGGTTCATCACAAAGCGGTTGAAGCCGATGGAATGATCCAGCAGCCAGTGAAAGGTATCCACATGCAGGCCCGCGACACGGCTTTTTCGCAAGGGCTGGATGTTATAGCGGTAGGTCTCACGTTTCATCGCCGTACCTTCGCCAAACCAGCCTCCCGGTGGTACGCCGGTGAACGTCATGGTATGGCCCTCGGCGGTGTCACTGCTCATTTTCAACAGGCCGTCCACCACACCGAACCAGTAGGTCACCGGGCGACCCATCCGGCAGATGTATTCACCAGGTGCTGCATCGGCGATTTTCAGATCTTCGACGGCGCGGCTGCGCTCCAGCGGGGAGAGCAACTGGATCCACGGAATAGCGTCCAGTTCGGCAGTGGTTAACACGCGACGGCGTTGGTGCAAAGCGGTATCAGTGGGCATGGATTGGTGTTGTAAGTTACCAATAAGTGAAGGGAAAACACCTATCTGGAAATCCATAGATTGTCGTCCAAACGACAACTTGACGTCAAATGCAGCGCTACTATTCGCATCCATACACAGCCCCGTTGGTTCGCACCGGGACTTGGAACAGGTGACAAGGATTCGGAATGCAAACGACTTTTCCGCGGCTACTTCAGAAACACGCCAGTGAGCGCCCCAATGCGCCCGCCATGCGTGAAAAAGAATACGGTATCTGGCAATCGCTGTCCTGGGCCGACTTGTCGGCCATGGTGCAGCAGCTTGCAGCAGGCTTGCACCAGGCCGGTCTGCGCCGGGGTGAGCACATGGTGGTGGTCGGCGCCAACCGTCCGCGTCTGTATGCCACCATGCTGGCCGTTCAATCATTGGGTGCCATTCCTGTGCCGCTGTACCAGGACGCCGCCGCCGCCGAATGTGTGTTCCCCATCAACAACGCCGAAGTACGCTTTGCCTTTGCTGAAGACCAGGAGCAGGTCGACAAACTCCTGGAGGTGCGCGAGAGCTGCCCACAGCTGGAACGAATCTACTTTGACGACCCCCGTGGCCTGCGCAAGTACGATGAACCCTGCCTGGCCTCGCTCGA
>CAIYDK010000243.1 GCA_903924955.1 uncultured beta proteobacterium
AGTCGTACCGCGTGGGCAGCCTGGTGTGGTTTTCCGCTCTGGGCTTTGGTGCCCGTTTTTTAGCGCCACTGTTTCGGACCACCACCGCGTGGCGCGTGTTGGATAGCGCAATTGCGTTGACCATGGCGATGACGGCGGCTGCCTTGCTATGGCCCCCTCTGGATTGACGGACTGCCGCCAATCCAGAGGATTGGGTGAGCGAAGGAGTAAGTACTTTATTCCTTGATCGCAGATACGGTTTTCGTGGCGCGATTGTATTTAAGAGTCAGCTGGTTGATTTCGCACAGGTCAAGCCCCTCCCAGACGACCTCCGTGTCGCCTTTGTCGAAGACAACTTGCAAGTCTTGCTCACAGTTTGCAGAGTCTTTGAATTTAATGAGGCGCGATTTGCCGTTAGCCAAATCACCCTCGCCAAGGCGATCGTTACCCCAGCTTTTTGCGTTTGCTGGTGAAAGATAGACTTCACGGATTGTGTACCCGGTGCCGTTCACAAGCGTGAAATCGGCGTCACCGGCAATTGCACCCACGCTGGCGAGTGAAACTGAAGCAATACCAACCAATGTCCAAAATTTACGCATCGTTAATCCCTGAAAAAATTATTAGGCAAGCCCACGCAAAACCTGGTTCGGGCATGGGTATGCAAGCGGTCAAAATTGGGCCTACGGGGAATCCGTCGACCTCCGGGTAAGTATCGCTGCGTTTTGGGAATCGCGTATGGACAGCGGCTTTAGCGGGCTGTATCGGCTCACTGCCAAAATGCGCTTGGACGGTGCTGCTCCATCGCCATTTCGACTTCTTGATTCGGCCAGAGAGGTGGCCGTTCGGGGAATAGCTGCCTACTTTTTCAGTTGTCCCAGACTTGGGATTTTGCTTGGACCTGGTGCTTTGCCCAAAGGTCTGCACATTGATATTCATGCCGGAATTTGCAAATACCTAAAATCAACCCCTATGCTGCGCTACCTCACCATCCCCGTTACTGCGTTCCAACAAAACTGCTCCCTGGTCTGGTGCGACCAGACTATGCAGGCTGCTGTTATTGACCCAGGTGGCGACCTGGACCGCATTCTGTCCGAGGTGAAGCGCCTGGGCCTTGCGCTGGAGCAGATCTGGCTGACGCACGCCCACATCGACCACGCGGGCGGCACAGCGGAGCTGGCCCGGCGGCTGAGCCTGCCCATCATCGGTCCGCATAGGGGCGACCAGTTCTGGATCGACGGACTGCCCCAGCAAAGCAAGATGTTTGGTTTCCCCCTGGCCGATCTGTTCAAGCCGACCCGATGGTTGGTCGACGGTGACACCGTTACCGTGGGCCACTGTGCATTGGCCGTGCGGCACTGCCCCGGCCACACGCCGGGCCATGTGGTGTTTTATTCCAGCGAAGCCAAGCGCGCTTTCGTCGGCGATGTGCTGTTTGCTGGCTCCATTGGCCGCACCGATTTTCCGCAGGGCGACCACGACACGCTGATTGCCAGCATCAAAGAGCGCCTGTGGCCCATGGGGGATGACACCGTGTTCATCCCCGGTCACGGGCCCGAGAGTACGTTTGGGCGCGAACGGCGAACCAACCCCTACGTGGCGAATACCTGACAGGGCGATGCGGCACAATCTGGTCCATCCATTTCACCCCGATTGACCATGTCTGACACAGCCCATATTGACCCCCGCGACAAAGCTGAAATTCTGGCGCAGGCCCTGCCCTACATCCGCAAGTTCCATGGCAAGACCATGGTCATCAAGTACGGCGGCAACGCCATGACCGACCCCGAGCTGCAAAAAGCCTTTGCCGAGGACGTGGTGCTGCTCAAGCTGGTGGGTATCAACCCGGTGGTGGTGCATGGCGGCGGGCCACAGATCGAAGGCCTGCTCAAGCGCCTGGGCAAGAAAGGCGAGTTCATTCAGGGTATGCGCGTGACCGACGCCGAGACCATGGAAGTGGTCGAGTGGGTGCTGGGTGGCGAGGTGCAGCAGGACATTGTGGGCCTGATCAACCAGGCTGGCGGAAAGGCCGTCGGTCTGACCGGACGCGACGGCGGCATGATCCGCGCGCAAAAGCTCAAGATGCTCGACAACACCGATCCCAATATCGAGCACGACGTGGGGCAGGTCGGCGATATCGTCAGTGTCGACCCCAGCGTGGTCAAGGCCCTGCAGGACGACGCCTTCATTCCCGTCATCAGCCCCATTGGCTTTGGTGAAAACAACGAGAGCTACAACATCAACGCGGACGTGGTGGCCGCCAAACTGGCCACCGTGCTCAAGGCCGAGAAGCTGATGATGCTGACCAATATCAGCGGCGTGCTCGACAAAGCGGGCCAGTTGCTGACCGACCTGACCGCGCGGCGCATTGACGAGCTGTTTGCCGACGGCACCATCTCAGGTGGTATGTTGCCCAAGATTGCTGGCGCGCTGGACGCGGCCAAGAGCGGCGTCAACTCCGTGCATATCATTGATGGCCGGGTGCCGCATGTGCTGCTGCTGGAGATTTTGACGGACCAGGCCTACGGCACCATGATCCGCTCGCACTGAACATTTGCTATTGTTTTTGTAGCTGCTTGCGCATATTCTGCGGGGGCTGGAGGCCAATTCCATGAGACTATTGCTGGTGGAAGACGATGTGATGGTGGCCAGTGGCATCAAGTTGGGGCTTACCGGCGCAGGCTACGCGGTGGACTGGGTCGGCAGTGCCGAGCGTGCGCTGGAAGTCACGCGCGCCGAAGCCTTTGACCTGGCTGTGATCGACATAGGGTTGCCGGGTATGGACGGCTTGGCATTGACGCAAGTGCTGCGCAAAGAGGGGCACGCCATGCCGGTGCTGATTTTGACCGCGCGCGACGCCCTGCAGGACCGGGTGCAGGGGCTGGATATGGGCGGCGATGACTACATGATCAAGCCTTTCGAGTTGCCGGAATTGCTGGCCCGCCTGCGCGCACTCCTGCGCCGCTCACAAGCCGCTACCTCCGCCACGTTGAGCTTTGGCCCCCTGGAACTGGACACGGCCTTGCGCCTGGCTTGCATAAGGCCCGCTGGCGGTAGCGCAACACTGCCGATCGAGTTGGGCCCGCGCGAGTGGACGGTGATGGAGTATTTGATGCTACAGGCCCCCAAACCCGCCAACAAAGACAAGCTGTTGCAAGCCCTGACCGGCTGGGACAAGGAAATTACGCCCAATGCGGTCGAGGTCTACATCTCGCGCCTGCGCGGCAAGCTCGAACCCCATGGCCTGGCCCTGCGCTCGATCCGCGGCTTTGGCTACCGGCTGGAGCTGCTGGAGCCGCCGGGTGAGGCCGCTCCAGTTGCGGGCGCACCCGAGCCGTGACGCAGTCCGCGCAAGTCGGCATGGCATCGGGCCTGCAGCGGCGCCTTCTGTTGCTGCTGCTGATCCCGCTGGCCGTGCTGGCCGTTCTCAATACCTGGTTTGACTTTCGGTTGGCCGATAGCGCGTCGCTGCAGCAGGACCGCCAGCTGCTCACCATGGTGCCCTTGCTGGCGGGCTCTGTGGTGGCTCCGGGTAACACCGAGGGGGATCCTCCGGTGCTGCTGATGGCGCCCCCAATGGAAGATTTTTTGAATTCCCGCCCTGGCCTGTCGGCCTTTGCACTGGTTGGGCGCGAGGGCAGTGTGCTTAGCGGCGATCCCTGGCTAAGCGGCATGCCACCGGCCACCGGGGAGCCCGAGTTTTCCAGCCAGGAGTTTGACGGGGTGACCTACCGCATCGTCAGCCAGCGCATGAACACGGTCGCTGGCGAACTGGTGCTGCGTCTGGCCGACGGGTCGGACCCGCGCCAGCAGTGGCTGCGCCTGCTGTGGTTCAAGGTTGCGCTGCCCAATCTGGTGCTGATCGTGGCGGCATTCTTTGCCGTGAACTGGGCCGTGCGCCTTGCCCTGCGCCCGCTGATTGCGCTTAAAGAGGCGGTCGAGAGCCGATCCCCGCGGGATCTTTCGGCGCTGGATGCCTATGCCTCGCCCGAAGAAGTGCGCCCGCTGGTGCTATCGCTGAACCGGTTGTTTGACCTGGTCAATGCGCAGGCGGAGAGCCAGCGCCGCTTCGTGGCGGATGCGGCGCACCAGTTGCGCACCCCGTTGGCTGGTTTGCAAGCCCAGGTGGAGGCCTGGGCCATGGCGGTGGCGGCCAAGGCTGCTGAGGCTAATCCTGGCTGGGTGTATATGGAGAATAGCCCTCTGGCCCCCGTAGACATGGCGTCAACAGCTATTACTTTAGGAGCGGATCAGGTTTTCAAGCTGCGCCAGGCAGTGCGCCGCACAAGCCAGCTGGCCAACCAGTTACTGGCCCTGTCCCGTGCCGATGCCCGCAGTGCGCAGCCGCAGCCGATGCAGCGCGTGGACCTGCAACAACTGTGCGAGGTCATGCTGGAGACCCATCTGGACGCCGCATCGGCCAAGGACATTGATCTGGGGTTGGATACGGTGGATGCCCACGCCACGGGCCACGCCTGGCTTTTGCGCGAGTTGCTGGGAAACCTGGTGGACAACGCCATTCGCTACACGCAGAGTGGCGGGCACGTCACGCTGCGCTGCGGCTGGTGTCAGTTGGAGGGGCAAGCCTCCCAACAGCCATTCCTGGAAGTCGAAGACAACGGACCCGGCGTGCCCCCGCACGAGCGCGCACGCATGCTGGAGCGCTTCTACCGCATCACCGGCACGGTGGGCGAAGGCACCGGCCTGGGTTTGGCCATTGCCGACGAAATTGCCCGTGTGCACAATAGCCAGTTGCAGGTGCTGGAAGGGCAGGACGGGCGGGGACTGCGTATGCATTTGACGCTTCCGACCTAGGCAAAACCCTTGCAAGTGCTATGCGAGAATGATTTGAATCACCATTGCTACGCACCATGCCAGACGTACTTAATCCCGCCGAAGAGTCCTCAGAAACTGTGCCACAGGAGTCTGAATTGGCCGTGCCCGCTGCGGTGGTTCGCAAGCGGCCCAAACCGGGCGAGCGCCGGGTCCAGATCCTGCAGGCGTTGGCCAGTATGCTGGAGCAGCCCAGCGGCGAGCGCATCACCACCGCCGCGCTGGCGGCGCGTCTGGATGTGAGTGAGGCCGCGCTGTATCGCCACTTTGCCAGCAAGGCGCAAATGTTTGAAGGCCTTATCGACTTTATCGAACAGACGGTTTTCTCGCTGATCAACCAGATCGTCGAGCGGGAGCAGACCGCCTCGGATGACACCGCTGATACCGGTGTGCGCCAAGCCACCAAAGTGGTCGCCATGCTGATGCAGTTCGCCGAAAAGAATCCGGGCATGGCCCGTGTCATGGTGGGCGATGCACTGGTATTTGAGAACGAACGCTTGCAACAGCGCATGAACCAGTTCTTTGACAAAATTGAAGCCACACTGAAGCAGTGCCTGCGTGATGGTGGTGTGTCCAGCGATTGCGCCACTCCAACGGCAGATGCGCAGGTGCGTGCCTCCGTACTGGCTGCCCTGGTGAGTGGGCGTATGCAGCGCTTTGTGCGCTCGGGTTACAAGCGCCTGCCGTCTGAGCATCTGGATGCAGGACTGCAGTTGTTGCTCGGGTAAACCCACCCTCTTGTTAGAAGTCGGTCTCTAGAAACCGAAGTTTTTAGGGGCGCAGCGTGGAAATGCTGCAAAATAGCACGATCGTTCTATTTTGTATTGCTTTGAATCCATGTCCATTGCGTCTTTATCTGCCAAGTTGATCCGCAAGGCCCGCCCGGCTTCCAATCGGTCTGCAACCGACGGCAAGACCGCCTCGGGCCGTGCACTGCAAAAGGGCCAGCAAACCAAGATGGCCATCGTGGATGCCGCCTTGAGCCTGGCCACGCAAATCGGGCTGGAAGGCCTGAGCATTGGTGCGCTGGCCGAAGCCACCAAAATGAGCAAGTCGGGCGTGTTTGCGCACTTTGGCTCGCGCGAAGAACTGCAGATTTCCGTCATTCACCAGTACTTTGCGCAGTTTGAGCAGGCCGTTTTTTATGCCGCCATGGAGCAGCCGCGCGGTTTGCCACGGGTCAAGGCCATGTTTGCCAACTGGATGACGCTGGTCGCCGAAGAAATCCAGGCCGGCTGCATCTTCATCAGTGGTGCCGTTGAGTTTGACGACCGTCCCGGCCCCGTGCGCGACGCGCTGGCTACCTCGGTTCAGACCTGGCTGACGGCCATGAACCGCTCCATTGTGCTGGCCAAGGCCTGCGGCCATCTGCGAGCCGACGTGGACGAAGAGCAAATGGCCTTTGAAATCCATGGCCTCATATTGGCACTGCACTACGAAGCCCGCTTCCTGCACAAGCCCGGTTCGATAGAGCGCGCCAACAAGGGCTTTGACAACATTCTCGCGCACTACGGCGCAACTTCCGTTTCCTGATCCACTGTTCAACAAGGAGTAATTCAGCATGCCTACTTACAACCCGCCCCTGCGCGACATGCAATTTGTGATGCACGAAGTGCTCAATGTCGTGGACGATTTCAAGCAGATCCCGAAGCACGCCGAGATCGATGCGGACACCATCAACGCGGTGCTTGAAGAAGGCGGCAAGTTTGCCTCGGAAGTCATCTTCCCGCTGAACGTTTCGGGTGATGCCGAAGGTTGCACCCTGGACCCAACCACCCATGCGGTGACCACCCCCAAAGGTTTTAAGGAGGCCTACAAGACCTACGTTGAAGGCGGCTGGGCTGCGTTGGGCTGCGACCCCGAGTTTGGTGGCCAGGGTTTGCCGCTGGTCGTCAATAGCATGTTCTATGAAATGCTCAACAGTGCCAACCAGGCCTGGACCATGTACCCCGGCCTGACCCACGGTGCATACGCCGCGTTGCATACCCACGGTACCGATGAGCAAAAGAAGACCTACTTGCATAAGATGACCAGTGGCGAGTGGACCGGCACCATGTGCCTGACCGAACCCCATTGCGGCACCGATCTGGGCCTGATGCGCACCAAGGCCGAGCCTCAGGCGGACGGCACCTACAAGATCACCGGCAACAAGATTTTCATCAGCGCTGGCGAGAATGACATGGCCGACAACATCATCCACCTGGTGCTGGCCCGCCTGCCCGATGCGCCTCCCGGTATCAAGGGGGTAAGCCTGTTCATCGTTCCCAAGTTCAACGTGAATCAGGACGGCACACTGGGCACGCGCAATGGCATTTACTGTGGCGGCCTGGAGCACAAAATGGGTATCAAGGCCAACGCCACAGCCCAGATCGTGCTGGAAGACGCGGTTGGCACCATGGTCGGGCAGGCCAACAAGGGCATGCAGGGCATGTTCGTGATGATGAATGCAGCCCGTCTGGGGGTTGGTAACCAGTCCCTCGGTCTGACCGAAGTGGCCTACCAGAACGCACTGGCCTACGCCAAGGACCGCATCCAGATGCGCTCGCTGACGGGCACCAAGGCCAAGGACAAAGTGGCCGACCCCATCATCGTCCACCCCGATGTGCGCAAGATGCTGCTGACCGCCAAAGCCTACGCTGAAGGCGGGCGTATGCTGCAGGCTTTTTGCTCCATGCTGCTGGAAAAGGAGCACGGGCACCCGGATGAAAAAGTTCGTAAAGATTCCGGCGAACTGCTGGCCATGTTGACGCCCATTGTCAAAGCCTTCCTGACTGACAACGGCCACATTTCAACCAATGCCTGTATGCAGGTTTTTGGCGGCCACGGTTTCATCAAGGAATGGGGCATGGAGCAGTTTGTGCGTGACAACCGCATCAACATGATTTACGAAGGCACCAACACCATTCAGTCCCTGGACCTGCTGGGGCGCAAGATTTTGGGTAATAACGGTGCCACGCTGAAGAAGTTTGGCAAGCTGGTGGGCAAGCTGGTTGAAGAAGAAGGCGTCAATGAGAAGATGGCCGAGTTCATCACGCCGATCGCCGTTCTGGGTGACCAGATGACCAAGTTCACGACCGAACTCGGCTTCAAGGGGTTCCAAAACGCCGACGAAGTGGGTGCCGCTGCGGTGGACTACCTGCGCGTTGCCGGTCACCTCGTGTTCGGGTACTTCTGGGCCCGTATGGCACAGGTGGCTTTGCGTGAAATTGGTGGAGGCAACACCGATCCGTTCTACCTGGCCAAGCTGCAAACCGCGCGCTTCTACTTCGCCAAGCTGTTCCCGGAGACAGCCACATTGATGCGCACGGCCCGTGCGGGCAGCAAGGTTCTCATGGATACCGACGCGGCGCTGGCCTGACGCCTAAAAAACAAAAAAAGGAACACCCATGCTGCGTGCAACAGTTGCCATTGTTTTAGCCATGGCGGGTGAGTTTTCCATGGCACAAATGACCCCCGTTGGTCTTTGGAAAACCATCAGTGATAAAGACGGCACTGTCGCGTCAGAGGTGCGTATTGTGGAAGCCTCGGACGTGCTCAGCGCAAAGATTGAAAAGGTCTTCCGTGCTGATTTCAAGCCGGACTCGAAATGCGTGGAATGCAAAGACGACCGCAAGGACCAGCCCGTCATCGGGCTCGAAATCATGCGTGGTCTCAAGAAGGCCGAAGGCAAAGACGTGTGGGAAGGCGGAACCATCGTCGATCCTGATAACGGCACGGTGTACCGCGCCCGAGTGACGCCGGTGGACGGTGGCAAGAAACTCGAAATGCGCGGTTATGTCGGCGCGCCTCTATTTGGCCGAACCCAAACCTGGATTCGCATCCAATAATTTTCAACAGGAACCTATATGTCCCGTTTCCAAGTCAAAAAAGTCGCCGTGCTAGGTGCCGGTGTGATGGGTGCGCAAATTGCTGCCCATCTGGTGAACGTCAAAGTGCCGGTCGTGCTGTTCGATCTGCCCGCCAAAGAGGGCCCCAAAAATGGAATCGTCACCAAGGCCATTGAGGGGCTGAAAAAGCTCAAGCCTGCCCCGCTGGGCGTGGTCGATGACGCCGCGCTGATCCAGCAGGCCAACTACGAAGAGCACATGAGCCTGTTGGGCGAGTGTGATCTGATCATCGAGGCCATTGCCGAGCGCATGGACTGGAAGCTCGATCTGTACAAAAAAATCGCCCCTTTCATTGCACCCCACGCCATTGTGGCGAGCAATACCTCCGGCCTGTCCATCACCAAGCTGTCACAAGCATTGCCTGAAGAAATCAAGCCACGTTTCTGCGGCATCCATTTCTTCAACCCGCCGCGCTACATGGCGCTGGTGGAGCTGATCAACACGCCCACCACGCTGGCGCAAGTGCTGGATGACCTGGAAGCCTTTGTCACCAGCAACCTGGGCAAGGGCGTGGTGCATGCCAAGGACTCCCCCAACTTCATCGCCAACCGCGTCGGCATTGCCGGCATGCTGGCCACCATGAAAGAGGTGGAAAACTTCGGACTGACGTTTGATGTGGTTGACGACCTGACGGGCAAGAAATTGGGCCGGGCGAGTTCGGGTACCTTCCGCACCGCCGACGTGGTGGGCCTGGACACCATGGCCCACGTCATCAAGACGCTGCAGGACACGCTGAGCATTGAAACCGACCCGTTCTACGAGAGCTTTGCCACTCCGGCCGTCCTCAAGGCGCTGCTGGAAATGGGTAATCTGGGCCAGAAGACCAAAGCAGGATTCTTCAAGAAAGTCGGGCGCGATGTGATGCGCTTTGACCTGGAAAGTAAAGAGTACGTACCGGCAGGAGAAAAAGCCGACGAGGTCTATGCCCGCATGCTGAAGAAGCCTGCCGGCGAACGCCTGAAGTTGCTGCGCAATGCCGAGGGCAAGCAGGGCCAGTTCCTGTGGGCCATTTTGCGCAACGCATTCCACTATGCTGCTGTGCACCTGGCCAGCATTGCCGATAACGCCCGCGATGTCGACTTCTGCATGCGCTGGGGCTTTGGCATGAAGCAGGGTCCGTTCGAGCTGTGGCAAGAAGCCGGTTGGCTGGAAGTGGCCAACATGGTTCAGGAGGACATTGACGCAGGCAAGGCGCTGTGCAAGGCTCCGTTGCCGCTGTGGGTATTCAAGGGGCCGGTGGCCGATGCCGGTGGCGTGCACACACCAGCTGGTTCCTGGAATCCGACGACGGGCCAGTTTGTCGCCCCGCGCAGCCTGCCGGTCTACAGCCGCCAGCACTTCCCTGAAAGCGTGTTGGGCGCCAATGCCATCACCGCTGCTGCGGCCGGAAAAACGCTGCATGAAGACGAATCCATCCGCCTGTGGACGCTGGATGACGAAGTGATCATCGCGAGTATCAAAACCAAGATGCATGCCATTGGTGCGGGCGTCATGGAGGGTCTGAGCACTGCGATTGACCTGGCCGAGAAGGACTACAAGGGGTTGGTCATCTGGTCGCCCGACGAAATGTTCTCGGCCGGTGCCGACCTGCAGTCCATGCTGCCCGCATTCATGATGGGTGGTGCCCAGGCGATTGACGGCGCTGCGGCCGAACTGCAGCGCGTCATGCTCAAACTGCGTTACGCCAATGTGCCGACCATTTCCGCGATACGCGGATTGGCACTGGGTGGTGGTTGCGAAATGGCGGTGTACTCCGGCAAGCGGGTGGCAGCCATGGAAAGCTACATCGGTCTGGTTGAAGTGGGCGTGGGGTTGGTGCCCGGCGCAGGTGGTCTGACTTACATCGCCCGCCGTGCGGCCGAGAACGCCGCTGCATCAACGGGCAAGGACATCCTGCCCTTCCTGACCGAGGGATTCACCTGCGCTGCCATGGCCAAGGTGGGCACCAGCGCGCTGGAATCTCGCAAGCTGGGCTACTTGCTGGAGAGCGATGTAGTCGTTCCGCACAAGGACGAGCTGCTGTTTGTGGCGATTAACGAGGCCAAGGCCATGTTCAACAGTGGCTACCGTGCACCGCACAAGCGCCAGTTTGCCGTTGCCGGACGCAGCGGGGTGGCCACCATCAAGGGGTCGCTGGTGAATATGCGTGATGGCGGGTTTATCAGTGCGCATGATTTTCATATTGCCGGACTGATTGCCGAGGTCGTGTGCGGAGGCGATGTGGATGCTGGCAGTCTGGTGACCGAGGAATACCTCATGGCGCTGGAGCGCAAGGCCTTCTGCTCGCTGCTGACAAATGCGAAAACCCAGGAGCGAATCATGGGAATGATGTCTACCGGCAAGCCGGTGCGCAACTAACAACTTTGCGGGACAGACCAAGATTTGCGCTGTCCCCAACTGATTAAAGGATGTCCAAATGAAACAAATTCAAGAAGCCTACATCGTTGCCGCCACCCGCACGCCCATCGGACGTTCGCACCGTGGTTTCTTCCGCAATACGCGCCCCGATGATCTGTTGGTCAAGGTTTTGCAATCCGCGCTGGCCCAGGTGCCCACGCTGGACCCGCAATCCATTGAAGATTTGATTTGTGGTTGCGCCATTCCTGAAGGCCAGCAGGGCCTGAATATCGCGCGTATCGGTGCCGTGCTGGCCGGTTTGCCCACCAGTGTGGGCGGCATTACGGTGAATCGGTTCTGCGCTTCCGGTTTGAGCGCCATTCAAATGGCCGCTGACCGCATTCGCGTGGGCGAGGCGGACGTGATGATTGCCGCCGGTGTCGAGAGCATGAGCATGGTGCCCATGATGGGCAATTCGCCCTCGCTGTCGCCCACCATGTTTGAACGTGACGAGAACATCGGCATCGCCTACGGCATGGGCCTGACGGCAGAGAAAGTGGCCAATCAGTGGAAGGTCAGCCGCGATGCACAGGATGCATTCGCCGTCGAGTCGCATCGCCGTGCGCTGGTGGCCCAGGCAGCGGGTCATTTCGCGGCCGAGACCACACCCGTCGAGGTCGTGGACCGCAGCCCGAATCTGGAAACCGGTGAAGTGGTCGAAAAGCGTCGCACCGTGTCGATGGATGAAGGTGCACGCGCCGATACCACGCTGGAAGGCCTGGGCAAACTGCGCGCGGTGTTTGCAGGACGCGGCTCGGTGACGGCGGGTAATAGTTCGCAAACGTCGGACGGCGCTGGCGCCCTGATCCTGGCCAGCGAGAAGGCTGTCAAGCAGTATGGCCTGACACCATTGGCCCGTTTTGTGAGCTTTGCATCCAAGGGTGTTCCGCCGCATATCATGGGCATTGGCCCAATCGAAGCCATTCCTGCAGCCCTGCGTTATGCCGGCCTGAAGCAGGATGACATCGACTGGATCGAGCTCAACGAAGCGTTTGCCGCGCAGTCCCTTGCCGTTTGCAACACGCTGGGTCTGGACCCCGCCAAGGTCAACCCCATGGGTGGCGCCATTGCGCTCGGTCATCCGCTGGGTGCGACCGGCGCTATCCGCTCCGCGACAGCTATTCATGCCCTGCATCGCAATAATCTGAAGTACAGCATGGTGTCCATGTGCGTTGGCATGGGCCAAGGCGCAGCGGGCATCTTCGAGCGAGTTTGATAGCTTGCGGGGCTGGCCGTAGCCGCGCAGCGGCAGGCTTTGTCGCCAACTGACTAGGACCTTCGCCACCTGCGGGTGGCTTTTTTCATGGAGACAAGACATTGAGCATGCACGATTTTGATCAGGCCATTGCCATGGAACCGCAGGCCGATGGCACATTCATCGGCCACACCAGCCCGGCCTACGCCAACATGGTCGGGCCTTTTGGCGGCATCAGCGCAGCGCAGATGCTGAACGCAGTGCTGGTGCACCCCCAACGTCTGGGGGACCCGGTGTCGTTGACCATCAACTTCGCAGCGGCATTGGCACCTGGCTCGTTTGTGGTCGCAGCCCGTGCAGCGCGCACCAACCGGTCCACCCAGCACTGGATCATTGAGGTGCTGCAAGGCGGCGAGACGGTATTGACCGGCACCGTATTCACGGCGCAGCGACGCGAAACCTGGAGTGTGGACGAGGACGCCATGCCAATTTGCCCGCCGCCAGACCAAGTGCCAGGTGGGGAAGGGCCCATTCCGATGGAGTGGATCAAGCGTTACGAGATGCGGCCAGTAGCGGGGGCCATGCCAAAGGTGTGGGATGGAAGTGGTGACAGCAGCCTGACCCAACTGTGGGTGCGCGACAACCCGCCACGTCCGCTGGACTTTGCCTCGCTTACCGCGCTGGCCGATACTTTTTTTCCACGCGTGTTTGTGCGCCGTGCCACGCTCGTGCCTATAGGTACCGTCACGATGACGATCTACTTTCACGCTGATCAAAGCCAGTTGCAAGCCAGCGGAACGGGATACCTCATGGGGCAGGCGCGCGCCCAGGCCTTTCGCAATGGCTACTTCGACCATACTGCACAGTTGTGGAACGAGGCCGGCGTGCTGCTGGCGACCACGCACCAGGTTGTGTACTATAAAAATTGAGAAACGGAATCCCCATGAAAGACATCTTGACCCACGTCGCCGACGGCGTGCTGACCCTCACCATCAACCGGGTGGAGAAGAAAAATTCCTTTACCCCTGCGATGTATGCCGCCATGGCCGATGGGCTGGAGCAGGCCAAAAATGACACCGCTATTCGTGTCACGGTCATCCAGGGTGACATCACGGTGTTCAGCGCGGGCAACGATATTGGCGACTTTTTGCAACGCAAGCCCGCCACGCAAGAGTCGCCCGTGTTCGGCTTTTTGCGCGCCATCGCGTCCCACCCCAAGCCGATTATTGCGGCCGTGTGCGGCCCGGCGGTGGGCATCGGCACCACGCTGCTGTTCCATTGCGATCTGGTTTATGCGGGGGACAACGCGGCGTTCTCCATGCCGTTTGTGAATCTGGGTCTGTGCCCGGAGGCGGCGTCCAGCCTGCTGGTGCCACAGATGATGGGCTACCACCGCGCGGCCGAAGCGTTGCTCCTTGGCGAGCCCTTCATGGCCGAGGCAGCCATGGAAGTGGGGCTGGTCAACCGTATCGTGCCACCGACCGAGGTGAACGCCATGGTGCAGGCACAGGCCCGCAAGCTGGCCGCCAAGCCGCTGGCATCGCTGGTCGAAACCAAGCGACTGATGAAGAAAGGCCAGATGGCCCAGGTGCTGGCGCAGATGAGTGAGGAAGGCGATAGTTTTGCACGCTTGCTGCAAGAGCCTGCGGCGAAAGAAGCGTTTACCGCTTTCATGGAGAAGCGCAAACCCGACTTCTCCAAGGTTTAAGTGCCGAAATAGGCCGTCAGCCCCCGTGGAATATGCGTAAGCAGCTATACAAATAGTAGCAATTGTTGTCAAACCAAAGCAGGAGACCCTGTGAACACTTCGTCGCAAACTGCACCCAGCCTCCAGGGTAAGACCCTGTTCATCACCGGTGCCTCGCGCGGCATCGGTCTGGCTATTGCCAAACGCGCAGCGGTTGACGGGGCCAACATCGTCATTCTGGCCAAGACCACCGAGCCCAACCCCAAGCTGCCCGGCACCATCTACAGTGCCGCGAAGGAAATTGAAGCCGCAGGCGGACGGGCGCTGCCGCTGGCGGTGGATATTCGCGATGACGATGCCGTGTTTGCCGCCGTGGCCAAAGCGGTGGAAACTTTTGGTGGTATCGACATTCTGGTCAACAACGCCAGCGCCATCAGCCTGACCAATACCGAAGCCACGCCCATGAAGCGCTTCGACTTGATGAACGGCATCAACGCCCGCGGCACCTACCTGTGCACCGCGGCCTGCCTGCCGGAGCTGAAGAAGTCGGCCGCTGCCGGGCGCAAGCCCCAGGTGCTGACCCTGTCACCGCCCCTCTCCATGAAGACGCACTGGTTTGCGCCGCACACCGCTTACACCATGGCCAAATACGGCATGAGCCTGTGCACACTGGGTCACGCCAGGCAACACCAATTTTCTGCCCGACTTTTTTGTCGATTGAGATGACTCGCCCGCCCACCTGCAAGCTTGGGCGGCAAAGCGTTCTGCGCAGGTCAAGGAGGAGCTCGCGCAGCGGGCGGGGGACACGGAGCAGAGCGCTTTGACGCCCGAGCGCTTGGTGCAAGCCCAGGCTCTTAGTGCAAGCCCAAAAAGGCAGCCGCCAGACTGGCGTCGTTGCGCGCATCCTGCGCCGAGCCACGCCACACCGTGGCACCGGACTCCAGCACGCACACATCGTCCGCAGCGGCCAGCGCGCGCTCGGTGTTTTGCTCCACCAGCAGCACCGTCATGCCTTCGCTGCGCAGCAGCTTCAGCGCCTGGTAGCACTGGTCAATCACCTTGGGCATCAGACCCAATGACAGTTCGTCAATCATGATCAGCTTGGGACGCGTCATCAATGCGCGGCCGATGGCCAGCATTTGCTGCTCACCACCTGACAGATTACCCGCCAGCGAACTCAGGCGCTCGCCCAGCCGCGGGAACAGGGCGAGTACCCGCTCGCGATCCTGGGCGTAGCAACTAACCGGGTGGATCATGCCGCCCACGCGCAGGTTGTCTTCCACCGACAAATCCTTGAACAGGCGCCGCCCCTCGGGCGAGATGGCAATGCCTGCGTGTACCCGCTGGGTGGCGGGCAGGGCGCTGATGTCCTCACCGCCGAACAGAATGCGCCCTGCCTGCAACTCGCCATGGCCGGCGATGCACATCAGCGTGGACGACTTGCCCGCGCCGTTCGCTCCCAGCAGCGCAGTGATGGTTCCGGGGCGCAGCACCAGCGACAGCTCGTGCACCGCGTTGAACGGTCCATAGCCACAGGACAGGTTTTGCAGCTCAAGCATGTGCGGCCTCCTGCGGCGTGTTTTCGCTCTGTGTCTTGCTCAGAACATCACCGCCCAGGTAGGCGGCGCGCACCACCGGGTCGTTCATGACCGTGCGGGGTTCACCGTCACCAATTTTCTTGCCGTTGTCCAGCACCACCAGGCGTTGGCACAGGCGCATGACTTCGCCCAGGTTGTGCTCGATCA